>NZ_DASUNI010000326.1:0-6638 GCF_036277215.1 Microbacterium sp.
CGGGTGGTCGAAGTCGGCCATCGACTGACCGCCGCATGTCGGGCATTCCCAAACGCCTGCGATGCTGCGCATGACGGTGTCCAAATCGTCGGGGCAGCGGGGGTGAGCTCCTATGTTGAATGCGTCCACCCGAAGAACGTAGTGACTCCGTGCACGAGCCCGGGAACGCCGATGTTTCGACCGCGTAAAAAGTCGCCCCTGGCCTTCTTGACGGTCGCAGATGGCCATCCAGGGTCTCGGGGCAGATGGGTCGGTCGTCGGAATGCGGCTCAGGGAACCTCAACGCGGAGATCCGGACGGACGACCGGAGCCGCCGGGCGGCATCTCGTGACCTGTTGGATCGGGAGCAACTGCGTTGTATCGTCGCGATCATGACACAAGTGGTCCTCGTGACCGACACCTGGTGGAAGGTCGTCGACGTCGAGAGCGCCGACGAAGTGGTCGATGTGGAGGGCATGTCGTGGGAGCGGGACGGCACTCACCCCGGGAATCTCGCCGCCGGTGATCGACCATCGGAGATCCCTCCTGAGGTTCCGAGGTACGTTCCGTCCGTCGGCGCTTGATCGGCGACGCGTCACGCCTGTCAAGGGGGTCGTCGGAAAATCCCAGAGTCTCTACCGTCAGCTCCAGCCCGCGCCCGGACTCGCATAGCTGCCGCCTTCCCCCAGCGGCGGCAGTGGAGAACGGCGAGGGCTAGGTGCCGTCGGAGACCGCTGCCGCTGCAGTGCGTCCGACGGCACCGCCGGGCACGCCGCCGCGCTGATCGCCCCGGCGGCTCGCGTCGCCACGTCCGCCCGAGCCTGTTCGCTGCAGGTTCGGCAGTCACGACGCCGCCACTGCCCGACCCCAGCGCGTGATCGGCGCACAACACCGGCCTGGGCGCGGCATTACATTGCGCGCGCAGGCGATGAGTACGAAATCAGCCTTGGGCATCCATGCGAGCGTGCGATCCCTGGAGGGCACTCGGGCGGGTGGGCTCACCGACACCGGTCAGCTCTGTGCCGGCGACGGTGAGCCTGTCGATCGCCAGCTCTTCCATTTGCACCTTGCCCACGGCAATCCCAGGCGCCGTTGGCTTGACAGCCTCCACCTGATCACCGTCGACGTACTCGGCGACCAGCATGATTCCACCGGACGAGTTGGCGGAGTGCGCGAGCTCTTCGATCCACTGCCGGCTGAGTTCCGCTGGTTCCGGGTCCTCGAAGACGAATCGCAAGGGGATGGACGGGTGCAGCCAGATCGTGCTGCGGCCCGGTGGCTGATCTGGGGGGTGTCTCCACGACAGGGTGAAGCTCTCGCTGCGCCGGAGTTTGGTCGCGATGACCACCTTGAGGTGCGCGAGCGCGCGGTCCTCGATATGGATCGGTGAGGCTGATCCCCCGTAGAAGATGGTGCCCACGCGATCAGGGTATTCCTCCTCGCTTCCTCTCGCTACGGTCGGCGCATCGTCGAGGAACCCGTCGGCTAGATCAGCTCCTCCCAGTTCGGGCCGCTCAACTCCACCGTCCAGCGGCGGCCACCCGGCGACTCCGGTGACATCGCTCGCAAGCCGGCTTTATCGAGTAAGTCGATGATGGTGTCAACGTCGAGCAACTCCTCGGCGGAGTTCGTCGGTCGTGCCAATGGTTTCGATCAGCCAGCCGATGCGTATCTGCGCGCGGTGGATCGACCCGTCAGCCGCGACGAACGGGATGTCGACCACGTCCAGCCGACGAGCTCGCGCGAGGGTAAGTGCGTACGCCGCGACAGCGTCGGCGATTTCAGCTCCGGTGCGGAATTCTCCTCGCGCCGCGAGCGCGGGTCGCCTCCCGGCATCACCGGTCGGCGGGTCCCACGAGCCACCTTCGCGCAGTCTGTGCGTATGAAAACTGGGAGCGTCGAAGCTCACGGCCGGCCTCCCGGTACCAATGAGTGAACAGGATGCCGATCACGAGGACGTGGACCACGTCACCCGCGTAGTACATGAGCATCGCGCCGGCCTGACCCTGAAGAGCATCCACCCCCGCGGGCGGGTCAGAGTAGATCAGCTTCGCAAGGATGCCGTGTGACGCGAGCGCGAGAACCAACACAGCGAGGCGTACGCGGTACCCCGCTCGATGCGGAGCCGGATCGACCGGGATGATGGCCACGGTGAACAGGTATCCGGCGAGAAGGAAGTGGCTCGTCACCATCAGATGCACGAGCACGTTCTGCTGCATCATCGCGTACAGGTCGGTTCTGTATAGGAGCCACAGCCCGCCGACGCTGAGCACGGCTCCAACGATCGGGAGCGCCGAGATCCGCGCCGGCCAACTCAAGAGAACTCTGGATAACCGGCGGGCCGGAGTGACGCGCAGGGTGCGAAGGGCGAGCGTCACCGGCGCGGCGAGCACGAGCAGTAGCGGCGCGATCATGCCCACGAGCAGATGCGACGACATGTGGGCGACGAAATTGCTGTGGCCGGCATCCGCAAGTGGGCCGGCGAACCCCGCCGCGGCGGCGCTGACGCCGAGGACCCACGCGCCGGAGCGATACCACGGCCATTCGCGTCCGCGACGCGCCTGGATGCTCACGCCGCTTAGGTAGAGCACGGCCGCGAAGATGAACGGAATTGCCAGGATCAGTGCGACGCTCAGCGCGGGCTCGGTGTGCTCGTGCATGCGTTATGCCACAGGAATGGTGCTGGGCCGCGTGCGAACCGTCAGAACGATCCCGGCGATCACGAGCACCGTCGCGACGATGTTCCAGGTCAGGTCGTAGGCAAGCACGTCGGGGACGTATCTGATCTGATGAATGCCGAGAAGCTTGTGCTGGACCGTCCCGTCGTACAGCTGGAACAGGCCTGCCCCGAGCAGCACTCCACCCCACCAGCGAGTCTGCCAGAACGCACGACGACGGCGGAGATCAGCCAGCAGGAACAGTCCACCGATTGTCGCCGCCCAGCTGAGAGCGTGGAAAAGACCGTCGGACACGAGGCCGATCTCGGGCGTCGCGAGATCGTAGAAGTGGTGCCAATGCAGGATCTGGTGGAACACAGCCTCATCGACGAATGCCACCAGGCCGACCCCGAACAGGATCCCCGACCATAGGTTCCGGCGTGAAAACGCCCACCGCGCCCGGTAGTCCACCGGCGCGGGCGAGTTGGAAGGGGTGAGCATGTCAGTCCACGCCCACCGCTCGTGCCGCCTCCACGGCCGCGCGGACGTCGCCGTGGTACGGCGCGCCATGACCCGGGAGCACCAACGTGGCCCGCGTCGCGGCAAAGACGTCCAACATGAGCAGCGCTTCGGTGCTGTCTGCGGTGGCGGCGCGGGCAACCACGCGCGGCCCCTTGCGCCCTGTGTACGGATCAAGTGTCACCAGGGCATCGCCAGAGAACAGGATCCCCATGCTTCCGAGGTGGAACCCGCAGTGCCCGCGCGTGTGACCGGGCGACCACATCGGAGTGAGGCCCCCGGCAACCGGCAGCGAGACACCTGGTTCCACATCGGGCAGCGCGTCGACGCCTTTGATCCGCAATGCGCCGCCGGCGGCCATGCCGGCCAGGATCGGGATGGATTTGGGGTAGCGCACCGGGTAAAGCAGGCGAGACGCCTCGTGACGGTAGCGGTACGGGTGGCGTGCCAGCTCCTGATCCCGCGGGTGGACGTGGATGGGGACCCGGTGTTCGCGGTTCAGGCGTTCGCACATCCCGACGTGATCGAAATGCCCATGGGTCAGGACGACCGCATCGAGATCGGCCGGCGTCGCTCCGAACGACGCCAGTGCTGAGACGAGGCGCGGCCATGTGCCGGGCAGCCCCGCGTCGACGAGTACGATGCCGTCGTCCGCTCGAATCAGATAACAATTGACCGCCGCGCGCTCGAGCCAGTACACGCCCTCCGCGACGACCTTGAACGGTTCCATTGTTCTCGCCATGAGCCCAAGCCTCCACCGGCGTGTTATCGACGCTCAGCCCTTGCCCGGTCGCTTCGGAGGTGCTACTCGTCGACTGAGCCCGGTCCGGTTTCCGGATGCCTGGCGGCGCGCGGCCAGGGATCTGAAAGCGGGTGGAGAGATGGCGGGCTGCCCTTGTTCACCGCAACCGTGAGTAGCGTGAGGTCGAGCGGTCGGCTCGTCGGGCGGTTGCCGAGGGCGTGCCGGGGTGCAGCGGAAGGAGACTCACGATGGCGGAGCAGGCGAAGAAGAAGCCGACGGGATCCTCCGCCGGTCGCCTCAGTCGAGACCTGATCGTCCAGACCGCGCTGGGGCAAATCGACCGTTCCGGCGCGCAAGGCCTGTCGATGCGGTCCTTGGCGCAGGAGCTGGGCGTAGAGGCCATGTCGCTGTATCGGTACGTTCACGGACGAGAGGATCTACTCGAAGGGGTGGTGGCTCTGCTGATGGGCAACCTCACAACGAGTCTTGACGAGGAGCTCGCGGAGCATTGGCAGGGATTTCTGCAGACCGTCGCACATGAGGTACGGCGGATCGCGATCGATCATCCGAAGGCCTTTCCGCTCGTGGCCACCCGGCATCCCGCCGCCCCCTGGCTGCGGCCGCCGCTGCGCAGCGTGGAAGTCGTCAACACATTCCTCACCGCGCTGATCGGCCATGGCTTCAGCGATGCGCAGGCGGTGGACGCGTACCGTTCGTTCAGCAGTTTCCTCCTCGGGCAGCTGCTCCTGGAGTCCGCGGTGCGCGGGGCCGAGACCGCCCCCGTTGAAGAGCCTCTCGACGAGGGGAACGCGGACATCCCCGAGCGTGACGGGCAGATCGGCTTGGACAGCGCGCCCGAGGTGCGACGCCTCCGCGCACTGCTGAGCGAGGACCGCAGCGACGAGGAATTCGAGGTGTCGCTGGAGGTTCTCCTGGACCGTCTGAACCGGGAACTCACGCAGTGACCTCGGGCAGACTTACTGTGTAAGCAGGGAACAGTACGCGCAATGTCGCGTGAACACAACCACCCCTGACCGGGCAACGCGGGCGCCTACCGTCGGGACATGAGCAGCAGCAATAACACCCCTGAGTATCGGGAACCCGGCGCGCCGGTGTACGACGCCGATTCCCGCAACGCCGCCGTCCCTGTCGACGAGACCCACACCCTCCGCAACGACGTCCACGAACGCGAGAAGGCGGAGTTCGGCGGGTTCAAGTTCGGATCCGCGTTCTTCGGCTGGCTCACCGCGATGGGAACCACCGTCCTCCTCACCGCGCTGGTCGCCGCCATCGGCGCCGCCGCCGGCCTGGGCAGCGGCACCACCGCGGACGAAGCCGCCGACGCCGCCGCGGACAACGCCGGCATCGTGGGAATCGTCAGTGCCATCGTGATCGGTCTGGTGCTGTTGATCTCCTACTTCGCCGGTGGCTACGTCGCCGGGCGGATGGCGCGGTTCAGCGGCCTCAAGCAGGGCATCGCCGTATGGATCTGGGCTATCGCGATCGCGATCGTCGTCGCCATCATCACCGCGATCGCCGGCGCGCAGTGGGACATCCTCTCCAACTTGCAAAGCTTCCCCCGCATCCCGGTCACCCCGGAAACGGCAACCCTGACCGGCATCCTCACCGCCCTCGGCGCGGCCGCGATCACCCTGATCGGTGCGATCCTCGGCGGCCTCACCGGGATGCGCTACCACCGCAAGGTCGACCGCGTCGGCCTCGGCCGCTGACCCACCCACTCGCCAATAGTCACATCACCCAGTTGAAAGGCAATACCCGCATGATCAGTGAACAGAACATCGCCAGCCTCGTCGGAGCCAACGTCACCGACCCCGACGGCCACAAGATCGGCACGGTCGGCCAGATCTACGTCGACCCGACCTCCGGGCAGCCCAACTGGGCGACGGTCGTGACCGGATTCTTCGGGACCTCCGAGTCGTTCGTGCCCCTCGACCAGGCGGACACCGTCGACGGAGACCTGCGTGTCCCGTACTCGAAGGACTTCGTCAAAGACGCCCCCCGCATCGACTCCGACACCGACCTCACCGACGGTGAAGAAGCCAGCCTGTACGACTACTACCAGGCATCCGGCACCACCCACCGCTCCGGGTTCGACACCACCGCCAACGCACCTGCCGGCGGAAATGTCGACGCGACCGAGGGATATGACACCTCCGGACCCACGACCGACGACGCGATGACGCTCTCCGAGGAGCAGTTGCACGTCGGCACCGAACGAGTGGAGACGGGCCGCGCCCGCCTGCGCAAGTACGTCGTGACCGAGCAGGAGACCGTCACCGTCCCGGTCAGCCACGAAGAAGTCCGCCTCGAGCGCGAGCCGATCACCGACGCCAACGTCGGCGATGCGCTCGCCGGCCCCGACATCAGCGAGGAAGAGCACGAGGTCGTCCTCACCGAGGAGCGACCCGTGATCGCCAAGGAGACTGTCCCGGTCGAGCGGGTTCGCCTCGGCACCGAAACGGTGACGGACACCGAACAGGTCAACGCCGAGGTCCGCAAGGAAGAAATCGAGCTCGACGACGACACCCGCACCGCCGGCCGCTGACAAGCGAGGGCCAGGCGGACCAGGCAGGAGCGAGGGGTGAAGAAGGCCGGTGACGACGTGGAAGACGTCCTGACCGACAAGTAGTCCCGAGCGTATCGGTGTCCGGCGTCACAGCCGGGCACCGATTCGCCGCTCTGCACCCGCCCGGGCGCGTGGGTCCCGTCCATCCTGGGCG
>NZ_DASUNI010000327.1:0-8099 GCF_036277215.1 Microbacterium sp.
ATCTTCGGCGGGAAGAAGTCCCTCAACACCATCCAGGTCGGGTTGCTGAACTTCTCCGGCGAGTACGGCGCCATCAACTACGGGCCGCTGTTCGCGGCGATCTGCATCACGTCGGGCGGCATCCTGATCCTCTACCTGTTCCTGAACCAGCAGATCATGAAGGGCCTCGCGGCCGGAGCGGTCAAGGGCTGATGCGGCGACCGAGCGGGGCGCTGCGAGGCGCCGGGATACGACCATGATCGTCGGGGTCACCGGCAGCGACGGCAAGCTCGGGCGCGCGACCGTCGAACGCCTGCGGAACGGCGGCCACACCGTCGTGGGGTTCGACCTGCACGGACCGGCGGGCGCCGGATTCACCCGCGTAGATCTGGGCGACTACGGCCAGACCCTCGACGCGTTCCTCGGTGTGACGGCACGCCACGAGGGCCTCGACGCCCTCATCCACCTCGCGGCGGTGCCGGTGAACGGCCTCATTCCCGACGTGGCGACCTTCCAGAACAACGTGACGGCATCGGCACACGTCTTCTTCGCCGCCCACCGCGCCGGCATCCGCACCATCGTGAGCGCGAGCAGCATCACGGCGATGGGCTTTCCGTTCGACGTTCCTCCCCCGTTCCTGCCGCTGGATGAGTCGTACACGGCGGCCTTCAACACCTACGGACTGGGGAAGGTCGTCGAGGAGGCGATGGCCGCGCAGCTCGTCGGCTGGGCACCGGATGCCTCGATCACCGCCCTCCGGTTCACCAACGTCGTCGCCGCGGACGAGTACTCCACCTTCGACCGCGCTGACGAGCCCGACTACCGGCGCGATCTGCTCGGCTCGTGGGTCGATGCCCGCGACGGGGCGGAAGCGGTGGCGCTCGCGCTGGCGCACGCCCGGCCCGGCTTCGAGGTGTACAACGTCGCCGCACCGGATTCCGGCAACGCAGCGCCCTCGCGCGAGGTCGCGCAGCGGTGGTTCCCGGGCACGCCCGTGGCGGACGACCTCGGCCCGCACGAGTCGCTCGTGTCGACGCGGAAGATCCGGCAGAGGCTCGGCTTCGCAGCCCGGCACGACTGGCGCTGATCCTCTCCACCCACCGAAACGTTCCGCCCAGGAGCCGACACCTTGAAACGTAACAATTCGTCCCCCGTGGACCTGAGAGGACACTCCTGATGACCGTCCGGATCGCCGCACCGAGCATCGAGCACCACCGCGCCGCCATCGGCATCGGCGAGAGCAGTCCGCGCGTGAGCTGGATCATCGAGAGCGCACCCGAGGGGTGGACCCAGGCCGCGTACGAGATCTCGGTGGAACGCCCCTCCGGCGCCGAGAGCGTCGCGGTCGACTCGCCGGAACAGGTCCTGGTCGACTGGCCGACGGCTCCGTTGCACTCCCGAGAGCGGGCGGGCGTGCGCGTCCGGGTGGCCGGCGCCGACGGCGTCTGGTCTGAGTGGAGCCCCTTCACAGCCGCAGAGGCGGGCCTGCTCGAGCCGGAGGACTGGACGGCACGACCGGTCGGGGCCGCATGGCCGGAGGATCGCGAGTCGGACGACCGGCGCCCCTCCCTCGTTCGCACCGACTTCCAGGTCGGCGAAGGCCTCGTCTCGGCGCGACTGTACGCGACCGCGCACGGCCTGTACGAGGCCGAGCTCAACGGGACGCGGGTCGGCGATGACGCCCTCTCCCCCGGCTGGACCGTGTATCCCCAGCGTCTGCGGTACTACACCTACGACGTCACCGATCTGCTGGTGCCAGGACCGAACGCCATAGGGGCCTGGCTGGGCGACGGGTGGTACCGCGGCCGGCTGGGCTGGCGCGGCGGATTCCGCAACCTTTTCGGCGACGACCTCTCGTTCCTCGGACAGCTCGAGCTCACGTACGCGGACGGGCGCCGCGAGACGGTGGCGACGGATGCCGCGTGGAAAGCCGCGCCCTCGCCCATCCTGCGCACCGGCATCTACGACGGCGAGGACTACGACGCCCGTCTCGAACTCGACGGGTGGTCCTCGCCCGGCTTCGACGACGCGTCGTGGGATGCGGTTGCCGTCCGCGAACGCGACCCGCGCACGCTCGTGGCACCGACCGCCCCGCCGGTGCGCTGCACCGAGGATGTGCGGCCGATCGAGGTGCTGACCTCCCCGTCGGGCGCGCGCATCCTCGACTTCGGCCAGAACCTCGTGGGTCGCGTGCGCTTCCAGGTGACCGGACCCGCCGGGGCGACCGTGCGCGTGCGGACGGCGGAGGTGCTGCAGGACGGCGAGGTGTACACCCGCCCCCTCCGTGAGGCGCGCTCCACGGACCACTACACGCTCGCCGGTCGCCCGGACGGCGAGGACTGGGAGCCGCGGTTCACGTTCCATGGATTCCGGTACGCCGAGATCGACGGGTGGCCGGGCGACGTCGACGCCGCAGCGGACGCCGGCGATCTGGTCGCCCGCGTCTACCACACCGACCTCGAGCGCACCGGCTGGTTCGAGACCTCCGATCCGCTGGTGAACCGCCTCCACGAGAACGTGGTGTGGGGCATGCGCGGCAACTTCGTCGACATCCCCACCGACTGCCCGCAGCGCGACGAGCGCGTGGGGTGGACGGGCGACATCCAGGTGTTCGCACCGACGGCGTCGTTCCTCTACGACGCGTCGGGCATGCTGAGCGGCTGGCTTCGGGATGTCGCCGCCGAACAGCTGCCGGACGGCACCATCCCCTGGTACGTGCCGGTGATCCCCGCTCACTCGATGTGGACCCCGATCCGGCCCGGAGCGGCCTGGGGCGATGTCGCGACCCTGACCCCCTGGACGCTGTACGAGCGTTTCGGCGACGCCGGGGTGCTGGAGGCGCAGTTCGACAGCGCGCGGCGCTGGGTCGATCTGATCGACTCGCTGGCCGGACCCGATCGACTGTGGAACACCGGCTTCCAGCTGGGCGACTGGCTCGACCCGGCCGCACCGCCCCAGGACCCCTCCGATGCCCGAACCGACCGCTACCTCGTCGCCACCGCGTACTTCGCCAAGTCGACGCGCACCGTCGCTCGGATCGCCGCCGTGCTCGGCCGTACTGACGACGAGGCGCACTATCTGGCGCTCGCCGACGAGATCGACGCCGCCTTCGCCGCGGAGTACGTGCTGCCGAACGGGCGCATGACCAGCGACGCGCAGACGGCCTACGCCCTGGCGATCGCCTTCGACCTGATCCCGGATGCCGCCCGCCGGGACGCGGCCGGCGAGCGCCTCGCCGAGCTCGTGCGCGAAGCCGAGAACCGCATCGCGACGGGCTTCGTGGGCACCCCGCTCGTCTCGGACGCACTGACGCAGACGGGTCATCTCGACAAGGCCTACGACCTGCTGCTGGAGCAGGGCTGCCCGTCATGGCTGTACCAGGTCGTCATGGGAGCGACGACGGTCTGGGAGCGATGGGACAGCCTCCTGCCCGACGGAAACGTCAACCCCGGGACGATGACCTCGTTCAACCACTACGCGCTCGGGGCCGTCGCCGATTGGCTGCACCGGGTGGTGGGCGGCCTGGCACCCGCGGCGCCCGGCTACCGCGAGGTGCGGTTCGCCCCGCAGCCGGGCGGGGGCCTGACCTCGGCGGCGGCACGCCATCGTACGCCGTACGGCGACGCCGCGATCTCCTGGCGGATCGAGGACGATCGGCTCGTCGTGGACGTCCGCGTGCCGGTCGGCGCGACGGGCACGCTGCAACTTCCGGGCCTGCCCGCCGAGACGCTCGCGCACGGTGCACATCACCGCGAGACAGCGGTGATGCTGGCCGTCGGCTAGGGACCGGAGCCGGATCTTGACCTGGCGCCGCGGTTCGGTTACAGTAAATTGAATCGATTCATCCGTCCACGACCTCAACGAAGAGCCCATGACATCCCCCGAACGCATCTGCTTCCAGCTCCAGGTCAAGCCCGAGCTGCTCGACGAATACATCGAGCGTCACACCCCGGTCTGGCCCGAGATGCTCGCCGAGATCGCGGCGTCCGGGCGTCGCAACTACTCGCTGTTCCTCGCCGAGGCGGGTCGCCTTTTCGGCTACTACGAGACCGACGACGACGAGGCGGCGCAGGCGTACCTCGCGGCGTCCGCCGTCGCCGCCCGCTGGGAGGCCGAGATGGGTCGGTTCTTCGTCGGCCTCGAGGGGCGGCCCGACCAGGCCGCGACGCCCCTCACCGAGATCTTCCACCTCGAAGACCAACTGGCGGATGCCGCGGCATCCCCGTCCGACCATCCCCACGACAACGAAAGCGACGCATCGTGAGCATCCTCACCCCCGAGATCCAGGCCACCCTCGAGAAGCAGGCCATCGAGCTGCCGTCGTGGGCGTTCGGCAACTCCGGCACGCGGTTCCGCGTGTGGACCACCGGCGGCACCCCGCGCGACCCCTTCGAGAAGATCGCAGATGCCGCGGAGGTCAACCGCGTCACCGCGCTCGCGCCGAGTGTCGCGCTGCACATCCCGTGGGACAAGGTCGAGGACTACGGCGTCCTGCGCCGGCACGCCGAAGACCTGGGTGTGGCATTGGGCACGATCAACTCGAACACGTTCCAGGACGAGGACTACAAATTCGGGGCGCTCACCCACGAGGACGAGCGCATCCGCCGCAAGGCGATCGATCACCACCTCGAGTGCATCGACGTCATGGACGCCACCGGCTCGCGCGACCTGAAGATCTGGCTTGCCGAAGGCTCGAACTACCCCGGTCAGACCGACATGCGCGCCCGGCAAGACCGGCTGAACGACTCGCTCCGCGCGGTCTACGAGCGACTGACCGGCGACCAGCGCCTCGTGCTCGAGTACAAGTTCTTCGAGCCGTAGTTCTACCACACCGACGTCCCCGACTGGGGAACCTCGTACGCGCAGGTCGCGACCCTGGGCGATCGTGCCATGGTCTGCCTCGACACCGGTCACCACGCGCCCGGCACGAACATCGAGTTCATCGTCATGCAGCTGCTGCGCCTCGGCAAGCTCGGCTCATTCGACTTCAACTCGCGTTTCTACGCCGACGACGACCTCATCGTGGGTGCGGCCGACCCGTTCCAGCTGTTCCGCATCCTCGTCGAGGTCATCCGCGGCGGGGGCCTGAACAATCCCGATGTGGCGTTCATGCTCGATCAGTGCCACAACATCGAGGCGAAGATCCCGGGCCAGATCCGCTCTGTGCTGAACGTCCAGGAGATGACAGCGCGCGCCCTCCTGATCGACTCCGAGGCGCTCGCCGCCGCGCAGTCAGCGAACGACGTGCTCGGGGCACAGGCCGTGTTCATGGACGCGTTCTACACCGACGTCCGCCCCGCCCTGGCGGAGTGGCGCGAGTCGCGCGGGCTGCCCGCCGACCCGATGGCCGCATTCGCGGCATCCGGATATCAGGAGAAGATCGAGGCCGAGCGCGTCGGCGGCGTCCAGGCCGGTTGGGGCGCGTAGCCCCCATGTCCGAGCCCTACTCCGCGGCCGGTGGACTCGTGCGGGTGTACCCGCCGAGAACCCCGCCCGGCATGATCCCGAACGGCGCGGGCCTGGTCTGGGCGCACGGCGGCGGCTTCGCCGGCGGCGACCTCGACATGCCCGAGGCCGACGGGGTCGCGCGCGCACTGGCATCACGCGGAGTCACGGTGGTGTCGGTCGACTACGCGCTGGCGCCGACGCCCGCCGCCCGGGCCGAAGCGGCCGGCGTACCGGCGAGGGGCGGCACCCCCTTCCCGGCGGCCTCCGACGACGTCCTCGCCGCGTTCCGCTGGGCCCTCGAGTCGGAGCTCTCCCCGGGCCCGTGGGCGCTCGGCGGCGCGAGCGCGGGCGCCAATCTGGCGGCCGGAGCCACCCTGCGCCTGATCGCCGACGGCGCTCTGCCGCCCTCGCTCGTCGTGCTCGCCTACCCGACGCTGCTCGCCGTGCAGCCCGAGCCGGATCCCGAGTTGCGGGCCGCGCTCGACGCCGACCCGGAGGCGGACACGTTCGGACCGGACGCGGTGCTCCGAATGTACGAGAACTACCTCGGCGGGCCGGTCGACGGCGCGCCGCTCGCGGCGGTCCCGGGCCTCGCGACCGCCGAAGACCTGGTGCACTTTCCGCCGACGCTCATGATCAACGGCGAGGTCGACGAGCTGCGCGTCTCGGGTGAGCACTTCGCACGCACCCTCCACGCCGCCGGTTGCGACATCGTCGCACTGACCGAGCCGGGCACCCGGCACGGCCACCTCAACCGACCCGACCTGCCCGCAGCCGCGGCATCCATCGATCGCATCGCCGCGCGCCTGGCGGCCCTCCCGGCCACCACGACCACCGTTCATCCGTCGTGAACGTACGCTCGCCCCGACGGAATCCGTGCACAGACGACGGACGAAACAGACCCGCCACACTCACCGAAGGATCACTCTCATGACCAACCCTGCTGCCGCGGCCCTGATCGAACGCTCGAACCGCCTCGGGTCCGATCCGAAGAACACGAACTACGCCGGCGGCAACACGTCCGCGAAGGGCACCGAGACCGACCCGGTCACCGGTGATCCGGTCGAGCTGCTGTGGGTGAAGGGCTCGGGCGGCGATCTGGGCACCCTGACCGAGGCCGGGCTCGCGGTGCTGCGCCTGGACCGGATGCGCGCCCTGGTGGACGTGTACCCGGGGCTGGACCGCGAGGACGAGATGGTCGCCGCGTTCGACTACTGCCTGCACGGCAAGGGCGGCGCGGCACCGTCGATCGACACCGCGATGCACGGGCTGGTGGATGCCGCGCACGTGGACCACCTGCATCCCGACTCCGGCATCGCGATCGCGACCGCCGCCGCCGGCGAGGAGCTCACGGAGAAGATCTTCGGCGGCAAGGTGGTCTGGGTGCCGTGGCGCCGCCCCGGGTTCCAGCTCGGACTGGACATCGCCGAGATCAAGGCGCAGAGCCCCGAGGCGATCGGCTGCATCCTGGGCGGGCACGGCATCACCGCGTGGGGCGACACGTCCGAGGAGGCCGAGACGAACTCGCTGTGGATCATCGAGACCGCGCAGGCGTACATCGACGCGAACGGCAAGGCCGAGCCGTTCGGTTCGGAGCGTGCCGGCTTCGGTGCGCTGCCCGAGTCCGAGCGGCGGGCGAAGGCCGCGGCCCTGGCCCCGACGATCCGCGGTCTCGCCTCGCACGACAAGCCGATGGTCGGGCACTTCACCGACGACCCGTGCGTGCTGGAGTTCCTCGCGTCGACGAAGGCTCCCGAGCTCGCCGCGCTGGGCACCAGCTGCCCGGACCACTTCCTGCGCACCAAGGTCAAGCCGATGCTGCTCGACCTGCCCGCCGACGCGTCCGTCGAAGAAGCGATCGCGCGACTCCAGGAGCTGCACGAGGCCTACCGCGCCGACTACACCGCGTATTACGAGAAGCACGCGACCCCTGAGTCCCCCGCGATCCGAGGCGCCGACCCGCTGATCGTGCTGGTGCCCGGGGTGGGCATGTTCAGCTACGGCGCGAACAAGCAGACCGCGCGGGTCGCCGGGGAGTTCTACCTCAACGCGATCAACGTGATGCGGGGGGCCGAGGCGCTCTCGACCTACTCGCCGATCTCGGACGCCGAGAAGTTCCGCATCGAGTACTGGGCCCTCGAAGAGGCCAAGCTGCAGCGGATGCCCAAGCCCAAGACCCACCAGGGCAGGGTCGCGTTCGTCACCGGAGCGGCATCCGGCATCGGCAAGGCCATCGCCACCCGCCTCGCCGCCGAGGGCGCGTGCGTCGTCGTCGCGGACCTCGACCTGGAGAAGGCGCAGGCCGCCGCCGCCGAGCTCGGCGGGACGGACGTCGCGATCGGCGTCGCCGCGAACGTCGCCGACGCCGACGCGATCCAGGCTGCCTTCGACGCCGCGGTGCTCGCATTCGGCGGGGTCGACCTCGTCGTCAACAACGCCGGCCTGTCGCTGTCGAAGACCCTGCTCGAGACCACCGTCGCCGACTGGGACCTCCAGCACGACGTGATGGCCAAGGGCTCGTTCCTGGTCTCCCGGTCTGCCGCGAAGGTGCTGATCGAGCAGGAGCTCGGCGGCGACATCGTCTACATCTCGTCGAAGAACTCCGTGTTCGCCGGGCCCAACAACATCGCGTACTCCGCGGTGAAGGCCGACCAGGCCCACCAGGTCCGGCT
>NZ_DASUNI010000328.1:0-5500 GCF_036277215.1 Microbacterium sp.
GTCGCATCGGTCGCCCCCGGCATCGTCCTGTTCCGCGGGCTGGCCCCCGAAGGCGAGAACCCGGTCGCACTTCTCGAGGAGACCATGTGGACCGAGGGCATGCGCCTGGCCCACGATCCCGAAGGGACGCCGATCCGCGCAGCCGACGTGACCCTGGGATCGGCCGTGCACGTGATCCCCGAGGCGCTCGCCGAACTCGATCACTCGGAGGGCTACCTCGAGGCGAAGGCGAAGGCCATCGTCCTTCTGATGCGCCTGCTTCCCGAGGATCTGAACGAAACCCCTGAGCGGGCAGACTGGTCGTACGACGGCATCGTCGCCTACTCCAAGGTCTGCACCCACGTCGGATGCCCGGTCGCGCTGTACGAGCAGCAGACGCACCACCTGCTCTGCCCCTGCCACCAGTCGCAGTTCGACGTGGCCAACGGCGCGGCGGTCATCTTCGGCCCGGCCGCGCGACCCCTGCCGCAGCTGCCGATCACGATCGACGACGAGGGCTACCTCGTCGCGCGCAGCGGCTTCACCGAGCCGGTCGGCCCGAGCTTCTGGGAGCGCCATTGAGTACCTCAACCCACCCCACAGAGAACCTCACGGGTCAAGAAGCAGTCCGGGAGGACATGACGACTCTTCCCGAGGGGAAGAACGGCGGTCCTCTCGGCGGTAAGTTCCTCGGCGCCACCGCCAACTACATCGACGAGCGCACGAGCCTCTCCGGGTTCGTCAAGGAGCTGGGCCGCAAGGTCTTCCCCGATCACTGGTCGTTCATGCTCGGCGAGATCGCGATGTGGAGCTTCGTCGTCGTCCTGCTATCGGGGACGTTCCTGACGTTCTTCTTCCAGGCGTCTATGGTTCCCACGCACTACACCGGTGCGTTCCTCCCGATGCGCGGAGTTGAGATGTCGGCCGCGCTCGATTCATCGCTGACCATCTCCTTCGACATCCGCGGCGGGCTGCTCGTCCGTCAGATCCACCACTGGGCCGCCCTCGTCTTCGTGGCGGGGATCGGTGTGCACATGCTGCGCATCTTCTTCACCGGCGCGTTCCGCAAGCCCCGCGAGCTGAACTGGGTGATCGGGTTCGTGATGTTCATCCTGGCCATGGGCGAGGGTTTCACGGGCTACTCGCTGCCGGACGACCTGCTGTCGGGCAACGGACTGCGCATCATCGACGGCATGATCAAGGGCATCCCCCTGATCGGCACGTGGACCTCGTTCCTGCTGTTCGGCGGCGAGTTCCCGGGCATCGCTATCGTCGGACGCCTGTACACGCTGCACATCCTGCTGCTGCCGGCGATCCTGGTCGGGCTGCTCGTGGTACACCTCATGCTGATGGTGATCAACAAGCACACCCAGTTCGCGGGTCCCGGCCGCACGAACAGCAACGTCGTGGGCTACCCGATGATGCCCGTGTACATGTCGAAGATGGGCGGTTTCCTCTTCATCACGTTCGGCGTGATCGTTCTGATCGCATCGCTGTTCACGATCAACCCGATCTGGAACTACGGGCCGTACGACCCGTCCCCCGTGTCGGCGGGCACCCAGCCGGACTGGTACATCGGCTTCGCCGACGGCGCCCTCCGACTCGTGCCGCCGGGCTGGGAGTTCGTCTTCCTGGACCGCACCTGGTCGTTCAACATCCTCGTGCCGCTCGTCGGCCTGGGACTGTTCATCGCCGTCGTGCTGCTCTACCCCTTCCTCGAGGCGTGGATCACGGGCGACAAGCGCGAGCACCACATCGCCCAGCGTCCCCGCAACTCGGCGACGCGCACCGCGATCGGCGCAGGCGGCGTGACGTTCTACGCGGTGCTCTGGGCTGCGGCGTCCTCCGACATCATCGCGACGCACTTCTACCTCACGATGGAAGGCGTGATCCACACGCTCCAGGCGCTGCTGGTGATCGGCCCGATCATCGCGTACTTCGTCACCAAGCGCATCTGCATCGCCCTTCAGAAGAAGGACCGCGAGATCGCGCTGCACGGCTACGAGTCCGGTCGCATCGTCCGCCTGCCCGGCGGCGAGTACATCGAGGTCCACCAGCCGGTGGACGAGTACGAGCGCTGGAAGCTCGTCGACAACGACAACTACGAGCCGCTCATCGTTCGTCCGAATGCGAGGGGTCGCATCCCCTGGCACGAGAACATCCGCGCCGTGCTGTCGCGCCAGCTCTTCGAAGACCGTCTCGCCCCGCTCACGCAGTCCGAGCTGGACGCCGCGGCTGCGCACCAGCATCACGAGTTGGAGCACATCGCGACCGAAGAGCACGCCGAGCTCCAGGCCGCGCACGAGCGCGCCGGTGTTCCGGATGCTCCTCACGTCCCGATCGATGACGGCCACAACTCGGAGACCGCCGTTCGCCCGTCGAACGTGATCGTCACCGAGGACGGCACGAAGAAGCCGAGGAACCGCGAGAAGGAGTTCGGCGCGTAACGCCCCGATGCCATCGGATGCCCCGGCGCGACACCCTCTGAGCTGTCCGCGCCGGGGCATCCGGCTTCACAACGGCAGTAATCCGGCGTCGGCTGACCGCGACAGGAGCGGATCCGGCATCCGTTCCCGCGTAACGTCAAACCATGACCGATGCCCTCTCGTACTTCGCCGCCAAGCTCGCCCACGAAACGGACGCGTCCGACGTGTACGCCGCCCAGACGGACGGTGAGCGGTTTGTGCTCGTCGACGTCCGCGGCGACGCCGCCTGGGCCCAGGGACGCATCTCGGGCGCGGTCCACCTCCGCCACCAGGACATCGCCGAGCGCGCACCTGCCGAGCTCGATCCCGAGGTGCCCGTGGTCGTCTACTGCTGGAGCCCCGGATGCAACGGCGGCGCCAAGGGTGCTCTCGAGTTCGCGAAGCTGGGTTATTCGGTCAAGGAGATGATCGGCGGCTACGAGTACTGGATCCGCGAGGGGCAGCCGACCGAAAATGACGACGGCGCGCTCCCGCGGACGTTCGACGACCAGGTGATGGTCGTGCGCACCCCTGTCGCCGGTTGAGGCTAAGCGGTCTCGAGTTCCTCGCAGAACCGGTCTGCCGCAGCGCCGTAGAAGGTCGGCGCGTGGTTGCCGGATGCCTGCTGCACGAAGTCGACGTCGCAGACGACGGCTGTCACGTTGTCCTGGGATCCGGCTTCCAGCGCGAGCGAGACGAGCGAGGCAGCCGCTGTGGCGGGCGACACAGCGACACCCAAGACGCGCCGCACGTCGTCCTCGGGCAGATAGTCGGTCACGCCGTCGCTGCACAGCAGCCAGCGGTCGCCGATGTGGACGTCGCGGTCCACGACCGAGGTCGTGTCATCCTCGCCGCCGCGCAACGACGCCGTGATGATGTTGCGACGGGGATGGGATGCCGCGTCCTCGGGAGCGATCAGCCCGTGATCGAGCAGTGCCTGCACGTACGAGTCGTCGCGCGTCTGGCGTGTGAACACCCCGCGGCGCAGCAGATACGCCCGCGAGTCACCGGTGTGCGCCACCAGCAGCCGGCCCGACGACGACACGAAGATCCCGGTGAGGGTAGTGGCCATCCCGCGCAGCGACGCGTCGCGTTCGGCGTGGGCGCGCAGGTCCCAATTGGCCTCGCGGATCCGCACCGCCAGCGCCTCGGCATCCGGCAGCATCATGCGCCCCGCGACGAGGCGATGCAGAAGCGCGGCTGACGCGAGATCGCCGGATGGACCACCGCCGACGCCGTCGGCGACCGCCGCTCCCCAGGGCGCCGCGAAGGCGGCATCCTGGTTCGCCGTGCGATAGCCGCCCACGTCCGAGACGGCGGCGGTCCTCAATCGAACCGGCACGGGGCGGTCAGCGCGCGAAGTATCCGCGGTAGTACTCGTACACCCATCCGACGATGGCGACGAGGAAGACGGCCAGGCCGATGGGGAACAGCCAGGTTCCGATCGCGAGGCCCATCATGCCCAGGGCCGCGGAGAAGGCGAGAGTGATGGGCCACCACGACCAGGGGCTGAACTCGCCGAGTTCGGGATCCCCATCGTCGATGTCCGCCGTCAGGATGTCTTCGGGCAGCTCGCCGCCCTGTGCTCTGTGTACGCGACCGATGAAGAAGGCGATCAGCGCTGACATCAACGTCGCGAAGAGCAGCCCGACAGTGCCCACCCACTCGATGGCGATGTACCACGGGTTGATCAGGTTTACGACGATGCTCCAGACGGAGTACGTAACCGTCATCAGCAGGAAGAAGCCGGACAGCAGCCACCACAGGCCCGTGTTGGTGCGCACCTACTTCACCTCTCCCTTGTCGAGGTCGACGACCGGGGCTTCGGGCGCGTCCTTCGCCGGTCCGACACCGACCGGGATGCCGGCCTCGGGGTGGTTCAGATCGAAGGCCGGACGCTCGCTGCGGATGCGCGGGATCGAGGTGAAATTGTGCCGCGGCGGCGGGCACGAGGTCGCCCATTCGAGCGACGCACCGTAGCCCCATGGGTCGTTCACGGTCACCTTCGGCGCCTTGCGAGCGGTGATCCAGACGTTGAACAGGAACGGGATCATCGATGCGCCGAGGATCATGGCGCCGATGGACGACACCTGGTTCTCCCACAGCCAACCGTCCTGTGCGGAGTAGTCTGCGTACCGGCGCGGCATGCCGTCGACGCCCAGCCAGTGCTGGATGAGGAAGGTCATGTGGAAGCCGATGAACAGCATCCAGAAGTGCACCATGCCGATGCGCTCGTTGAGCATCTTCCCGGTCCACTTCGGCCACCAGAAGTAGAAGCCGGCGAACATGGCGAACACCACGGTTCCGAACACCACGTAGTGGAAGTGCGCCACGACGAAGTAGGAGTCAGAGAGCGGGAAGTCCAGCGGCGGCGAGGCGAGGATGATGCCGGTCAGGCCGCCGAACACGAACGACACGAGGAAGCCGAGCGCGAACATCATCGGCGTCTCGAAGGTCACCGAGCCCCGCCACATCGTCCCGATCCAGTTGAAGATCTTCACGCCGGTGGGCACCGCGATGAGCATGGTCATCAGCGCGAAGAACGGCAGCAGGACCGCTCCGGTGACGTACATGTGGTGGGCCCACACCGCGACCGACAGTGCGGCGATCGCGATCGTCGCGTATACGAGGGTCTTGTAGCCGAAGATCGGCTTGCGGCTGAAGACCGGGAACACCTCGGACACGATGCCGAAGAACGGCAGCGCGATGATGTACACCTCGGGGTGCCCGAAGAACCAGAACAGGTGCTGCCAGAGGATGGCGCCGCCGTTCTCCGGGTTGAAGATCTGCGCGCCGAGGCGGCGGTCCGCGCCGAGCGCGAACAGGGCGGCCGCCAGGGGCGGGAAGGCCATCAGCACGAGGAGGCTGGTGATCAGCGTGTTCCAGACGAAGATCGGCATCCGGAACATCGTCATGCCTGGCGCGCGCATGCAGATGATGGTGGTGATGAAGTTGACGGCACCAAGGATGGTTCCGAACCCTGAAAGGGCCAGGCCGAAGACCCACAGGTCACCACCTACGCCAGGGCTGAAGGTGGTGTTCGACAACGGCGCATA
>NZ_DASUNI010000329.1:0-5366 GCF_036277215.1 Microbacterium sp.
GAGTCCGCCTGCCGTACCAGGGTGAACACGCCGTCCTCGGCACGGATCTCGGCGAACAGCCCGGTGATCCCTCCACCGGTGCGCAGCTCGGCAGGATTCTGCAACATCACCAGGATCGTGCGCGGCCCGTCGGCTCCGGCCAGGCCAGGCACCACGGCGGCGGCGCGAGCGAGTCCGTCCATGGCCGGCGTGAGCGTGTCGAGTACTTCAGATAAGCGGGAGACCCCCTTCGCGAGAGGCGGAAGCAGAACGTCGGTCTGGATCGTGCCGAGCTCGTCGCGCGCCGTCCCCAGCGCCACAGCCGCGGCCGCGAGCGGCGCCTCCTGGGCGCGCAGGGACAGGATGTCGACTGTGCCCTGCTCGGACCCGAGCAGAGCCTGCGCCGGTCCAGTGACGGCGTCGGCGGTCGCGGACAGCTGCTCGGAGACGACGCGAACCGCGGCGAGGTTCTGCCCGAGGACCGGCACGATCTCGGCTGCGTGCCAGAGCGGACCCGACGTCAGCTCGGCGGCACGCCCGGCATGGGTGCCGACGTCGGTCAGCAGCTCATCGATGCGGTCGGAGTCACCGGCGGATGCCGCGGACTGCGCCTCCGCGACCATGGGCACGAGCGCAGAGAGCTCCTGCGACGCCTGCACGGCGCGGAAGCACACCCACCCGATGAGTGCGATCAAGAGGAGGAGGACGCCACCGGCCACACCCCACAGGACGCGGCCACGGCGCCGCCGCGCGGCGACGGTCGACACGGCGGATCAGCGGGACCGGCGAAGCCGAAGGACCGCGAGCAGCGAGCCGATCGCGATCAACGCACCGCCCGCGAGGCCCAATGCCGGCGTCCACCCGCTCGAGCCGGTCGCTGCCAGTGCGGCGATCGCGCTCTTCTCCTGCGCCCCGCAGGCCGGCACGGTGATCGGGTACTGCAGTGGCGGTACGGAGCCCGGCTGAACCTGAATCGTCCCGTCCACCGTGGTCGCCGCTGTGCCACCGCCCGGCAGCCGCGTCAGCATGGTGTCGGCGGCTGCGGGCCACGGCACGCTTCCCGCGACCGACCCGTCGCTCAGCGCGCCCAGAGGCACCGTCACCGATCGTCCGGACTGCTCGATCACGAGCGTCACGTCGCCAGTCTCCGCGGCCACGTCATCCGGATCGGTGACTGAGACGACGAAGTCGAGCCAGCTCTCGCCGCCTCGGCAGTCCCCGGTCACGACCGAGCCGGCGAGCGTGGCTTGAGACGGATCCACGGGCGTGTAGTTGTCGTCCTGGCCGGCATGAGCCGCCGTCGGTGCCGCGACGAGCGCGGCCGCGATGAGCAGCATCCCCCATTTACGCATGCGTACTGCCTCCCCAGAAGGCGTTCACGAATCCCGCCTGCGGCGGAGTATTCGGCGAGCCCTCAACTCCCCAGTGGAGTGCTCGCAGAACGGACTATACCCCCTCTACCACCGCCGGGGAACCGTGGAAAAACGCCCGACACGCGGACGGCGAAAAAAACTCGGGACATCCAGGACGCGGTGGGCTATGCTCCGAACTGCACATCCGACATCGCAAGGTGTCGAGAGAGCACTGCCGAGGGGTCGGCAGCGCAGGACCTCCCGATCTGGGGTCGGGGACACGGTTTCTCACTGATGTGCACGCGGGTATGGGGCCCGCATCTGGGGAAATACTGGGGAAGTACGTCATGGGGAGACGTCATTTGGCGTACCCGTGCACCGTTGGAGGTGCGCGGATGCGCATTTTCGACGGGGCACGGGTACGTCAGCAACTCGACCGCGCGCCGCGATCTGAGGCGCGCGGATGACCGCGATCGGGGTCGGCTCTGCACCGACGTCGTGGATCACGCCGGTACCGGAGCTTCCGGCTCTTCCGAAAGCGGCTGCCGACCGAATCGTGCTCGGCGCGGTACCCGCGCCCTCCTTCGCGGCGGACGCTGCCGTCCGGCGCGCCACTCCGGCCCTGGAGCGTCGGCGTCTCTGGGAACGCCGATATCGCTGGCGCCTGATCGCCACCGACACCGCGGTGGTGTTCGTCGTCAGCGCCGGCGCCTCGCTGCTGCACCTGGGCACCGCGGCGCCACGGGCGCTGGTTGAAGATCCGTGGATCCTCTCCCGCCTTCCACTGGCAGTCGCGCTGGTATGGCTGGTGATGCTCTGGGCGTTCCAGACGCGGTCACCGCGCATCATCGGGGCGGGGAGCACCGAGTACAAGCAGGTCGCACACGCCACGGGGCTCGCCTTCGGCGTTCTGGCCATGGCGTTCGTCGTCTTCCAGTGGCAGGGCCTGACCAGTCAGCTCATCGTCGCCCTTCCGGCCGGCCTGCTCGCCCTGCTCGTCAGCCGCCGCAGCTGGCGGCACTGGCTGATCGCGCAGCGACGCTCGGGAAGCTATGTCTCCCGAGCCATCGTCGTCGGACGGAGCGCCGACGTCGAGTACGTCATCGGCACGCTCCAGCGCGACAACCAGTTCGGCTACGACGTCGTGGGCACCGCGCTGGAGGGCGCCAACGTCGACACTCACCTGGTGGTGCAGAGCGTGAGGTACCCGGTGGTCGGCACGCCGAACACCGTGGCGGAAGCAGCACGCGAAGTGGGCGCCGACACGATCATCGTCGCGAGCCAGCTGGACGACGCTCAGTACACGCGACGCCTCAGCTGGCAGCTCGAGGGAACCGCGGCCGATCTGGTTCTCTCGAGCCGACTGACGGATGTCGCGGGACCGCGCATCTCTCTCCGTCAGGTGGAGGGGCTGCCCCTCGTGCAGGTGCGGATCCCGTCGTTCGAAGGAGCGCAGCACGCATATAAGCGGGCGCTCGACATCGTCGTCGCGGGCGTCGCACTGGTGCCCATCCTTCTGATCACCCCGGTGATAGCGCTGCTGGTGAAGCTCGACTCCCCCGGGGGTGTGTTCTTCCGCCAGCGCCGCGTCGGCCTCAACGGCCAGGAGTTCGAGATCCTCAAGTTCCGTACGATGCGCGCATCGGCGGAGGAGGAGCTCGCGGCCCTCGTTGCGCACAACGAGGGGTCGGGACCGCTGTTCAAGCTGCGCAAAGACCCGCGCGTGACCCGGGTCGGCGCGACGCTCCGTCGGCTGTCGCTCGACGAGCTGCCCCAGTTCTGGAACGTGCTGCGCGGCGATATGAGCGTCGTCGGTCCGCGGCCGCCCCTGCCCAGCGAGGTCGGTGGGTACGACGGCGCGGTCTTCCGGCGCTTGTACATCAAGCCCGGCATCACCGGCCTTTGGCAGGTGAGCGGGCGGAGCGACCTGTCCTGGGAGCAGAGCGTCCGCCTCGATCTGCATTACGTCGAGAACTGGTCGGTCATGACCGACCTGATGATCATGTGGCGCACCGCTCGGGTGATGGTCCGTCCAAAGGGCGCGTACTGATCCCATGACTTCAAGCAACACCTCCGATATCGAGACCGGATCCACGGCCGCGCACCCCCGCCCCACGTCGGCGCCGTTGCTCTGGCGCTTCTGTGCGCCGGCCCTCGCGGCCGTGGGTCCTCTCGAATCCGGCACCTCCCGCCCTCTTCTTCCGCTCGCCCACTCTCACTGAGGAGAATGCGCATGTTCCAGACCATCAGACGTGCCTCGTCGAAGAGGCGCACGCACATCCTGATCATCGTCCAGAACCTTCCTGTCCCGCTCGACCGGCGGGTGTGGCTCGAGTGCCAGGCTCTCGTTCAGCGCGGCTACCAGGTCAGCGTGATCTGCCCGAAGGGTCCGGGTGACCCCGCGCGCGAGCACCTCGACGGGGTGGACATCTACAAGTACGCCCCGGCGCCGGAGGCCAAAGGTCTTGCGGGGTTCGCGTGGGAGTTCGCGTACAGCTGGGTGCGCACCGCATGGCTCAGCCTGCACGCCCGCCGCAAGGGCCGCTTCGATGTGATCCAGGCATGCAACCCGCCCGACACGTACTGGCTTCTCGCGCTGCTCTGGCGGATGGCCGGCGTCAAGTTCGTCTTCGACCACCACGACCTCAACCCCGAGCTGTTCCGGTCGCGTTTCGGAGAGCCGCAGGGCGTGCTGAAGAAGCTCGAATACCGAGTTCTGCTGTGGCTCGAGCGCCGCTCGTTCCGGACCGCCGATCACATCATCTCGACGAACGAGTCGTACAAGGCGATCGCGGTGAGCCGCGGTGACCGCGCTCCCTCCGAAGTGACGGTGGTCCGCAGCGGACCCGACACGCAGCAGATGCGACCCATCTATCCCGAGCACCCGCGGTCCGCGGACAGCATCAACCTCGTCTACGTCGGCATCATGGGCCCGCAGGACGGCGTCGACCAGGTGCTGCACGTCGTCGACGAGCTCGTGCACCGTCGCGGGCGGAACAACGTGACGGCCACGCTCCTCGGTTTCGGCGACTGCCTCGAAGACCTCAAGGCCGAGGCCAGGGCTCTGCTGCTGCATGATCATGTGACCTTCACAGGTCGAGTCGACCGCGCGCAGATGGCCGAGTTCCTCAGCCGGGGCGACATCGGCGTCTGCCCCGACCTCAAGACTCCCCTCAATGACGTGTCGACGATGAACAAGACCTTGGAGTACATGGCATATGCACTGCCTTCGGTCGCGTTCGACCTCGTCGAGACGAGCGTCTCTGGCGGGGACACCGTGCTCTACGCGCCGTCTGGCGACATCTCGGCGTTCGCCGACCAGGTGGAGCGTCTGATCGACGAGCCGGCGTTGCGGGCGGCTCTGGGGCGCGCCGCCCGCGACCGCGCCACACACCTCATGGACTGGCGTCCGCAGGCCGAGGCGTACGTAGGCGTGTACGACAGGATCACCGGACACGGCCGGCTCGGTCCAGCGGTTCCCGAGACCGTCGGGAAGCCCATCCACGACGCGCAGGGACGACGCTACGTCGACCTCGACGACGACCAGGCGTTCGATCGCTACCTCATCGCTCGGGACGCCGAGTCGGTGCCGGCGGAAGACGCGATGAGCTCCGCCGAGGTGACCAGTCGTGTCGGCATGCTGGCTCGCGCTGAAGGCGCGTACTGACCATGTCCCGGACGAGCGTCGGGGCGGCCTCCGCCCGCGACGCGCCTCGCACTCCCGGGCGTCCGACCTTCGTGATCGCCGCCCACAACGAGGAGCGGGTCATCGGCGCCTGCCTCGACGCCCTCATCCGGCAGGATGTGCTCGGCGATGAGATCATCGTGGTCGCGAACGGCTGCACCGACCGCACCGCTGAGGTGGCGCGTGGGTACGGCGTCACGGTGATCGACCTTCCCCAGCCGGGCAAGCCAGGCGCCCTGAATGCCGGCGACGCCGTGGTTTCGACGTCCCCCCGGGTCTACCTCGACGCCGACATCGTCGCCCCCGACGGTGCGATCGCAAAGCTGACGGCCGGGCTCGAGCGGAGTCCG
>NZ_DASUNI010000330.1:0-3454 GCF_036277215.1 Microbacterium sp.
CGGTGAACCTGCACGACCACGTGGCGTACCGGGGCATCATGCTGGACGGAATCCCCAACTTCGCGTACGCGATCGGCTACACGAACGCCTCGTGGACGCTGAAGATCGGCTTGACATACGAGTACTTCGTGCGGCTGCTCAAGCACATGCGCCGGCACGGCTATGACTCCGTCGAGGCGCAGCTCGACGCGCAGGTCGGCACGCGGCCACTGCTCGACTTCAAGTCGGGATACGTGCAGCGGGCGATGGCGGAGCTGCCGCGCCAGGGCGAGCGCAGCCCGTGGCGGGTGTCGATGAACTACTACGCCGACGCGCGAGCGCTGCGTTGGAGCCCGATCCGGGATCGCCGGCTGCGGTTCGGCTCGCGCGGCGAGGCGCCCGCGGCCACCCAGGACACCGGAGCGGCCGGGGCCGCTCGAGAGCGAACCCCGGCCACCCGGTAAGCGCGATCAGACGCGATCAGGCCTTCTGATCCTCCAGCACGTAGCCCGCTTCGCCGTGCTCGGCGAGGTCGATGCCGGCGATCTCGTCCTCGTCCTTGACGCGGAAGCCGATCGTCTTCTGGATCGCGAAGCCGATCACGAGCGTGGCGACCAGCGAGTAGGCCAACACCGAGAAGGCGGCGATCGCCTGCACGAGCAGCTGCGTTCCGTCACCGCCCATGAACAGGCCGGTGCCATTGGCGAAGAAGCCCAGGTACAGCGTTCCGATCAGACCGCCGACCAGGTGGATGCCCACGACGTCGAGTGAATCGTCGAACCCGAGCTTGAACTTCAGGTCGATCGCGAGGGCGCAGATCGCGCCGGTCACGAGCCCGAGCACGATCGCCCAGATCGGGGTGAGGGCCGCACAGGCCGGGGTGATCGCGACCAGACCCGCGATCGCACCGGATGCCGCACCGACCGAAGTCGGCTTGCCGTTGCGGACCTTCTCCACGATCAGCCAGGCGAGCAGGGCCGCAGCCGGAGCGGCGAGCGTGTTGACGTACACGAGCGCCGCGACGTTGTCGGCGGCGAGCTCGGATCCGCCGTTGAAACCGAACCAGCCGAACCACAGCAGGCCCGCGCCCAGCAGCACGAACGGCGGGTTGTGCGGAACGTGCGCGCCCTTGGCGAATCCGACCCGGCGACCGAGCACGAGGGCGAGCGCCAGCGCCGCGGCGCCGGCGTTGATGTGCACCGCGGTGCCACCGGCGAAGTCGATGACGCCGACGCCGAAATTCTCCTGCAGGCCGTAGGTGAGCCATCCGCCGTACGAGAAGCTGCCGTCCTCGGCGAGGCCGAAGTTGAAGACCCAGCTCGCGACCGGGAAGTAGACGACGGTCGCCCAAACCCCGGTAAACAGCATCCATGATCCGAACTTCGCGCGGTCGGCGATCGCGCCCGACACCAGCGCGACGGTGATGATCGCGAAGGTCGCCTGGAACGCGACGAATGCAAGCGGCGGATAGGCCGCGCCCTCGGGCGTCTCGAGCAGGCCGGCCAGACCGAGGTAGCTCCAGTCGATGCCGATGAAGCCCGGGATGCCGGCGTACGACGGCGCGCCCGCCGTCGCGAACGAGATGGCGTAGCCGTAGAGCACCCAGAGCACTCCGATCAATCCGGCGGCTCCGAACGTCATCATCATCATGCTGATCACGCTCTTGGCCTTGACCAGTCCTCCGTAGAAGAAGGCCAGGCCGGGCGCCATCAGAAGCACCATCGCGGCTGATATCAATACGAACGTCGTGTTTCCCTGATCCATGTCGGGATGCCTCTCTCCGCGGGCGGGATGCCGTCGACCGCCGGGTTGCGGTGCACGGACGGATGCCGCCAGCATGTGGTTACTGTCGTGCAACCCATTTTCACCACAGGCAATCGCCGGTGCGTTTCTCGCGCGTGAATCCTGCATGACAACATGGGCGACCGGTTTTACGTGCCCGAAACATGGAGGTTACTGACCTGTTCATCTGCGGATGTTACTGTCAGTGCACAAGCTTCACTCACAGTCAACCCAGCTGAGGAGATCCCCATGACCCTTCCCGCGCTCGCACGGGGTGACGTCGTCACTCTGCCCACCACTCCGCAGTCGCTTCGCGACCGCGCACTGGCGGACGACGTCCGCTTCATCCTCGCGGTGTTCGTCGACCTGAATGGCAAGCCCTGCGCGAAGCTCGTGCCGGTGTCGGCCGCCGACGAGCTCGAGGCGGGCGAACTCGGCTTCGCCGGTTTCGCCGCCGGCCTCATCGGTCAGCATCCGCACGACTCCGACCTCATCGCCGTGCCCGACCTGGATTCGTACGCGCCGATCCCGTTCGTCCGCGAGGGCCTTGCGATCGTGCACTGCGATCCGTACGTCGACGGCAAGCCGTGGCCCTTCGCTCCTCGCGTGATCCTGAAGCGCGCACTGGCCCGTCTCACCGAGCAGGGACTGTCGGCAAAGGTCGGCGCGGAGGTCGAGTACTTCCTCGTCGATCGCGGTGCGGACGGCACCCTCACGGCGGCGGACAGCAAGGACGAAGGTCTGCGCTCCTGCTACGACGCCCGCGGCGTCACACGGATGTACGACCACCTCGCCGCCGTCAGCGACGCGATGAACGCGCTCGGCTGGGGCAACTACGCGAACGACCACGAGGACGCACCCGGCCAGTTCGAGCAGAACTTCAAGTACGCCGAGGCCCTCGTCACCGCAGACCGCGTGATCACGCTCCGCTACCTCATCGGGATGCTGGCCGAGCAGCGCGGCATGACGGCCACGTTCATGCCGAAGCCCTTCAGCGACCGCGCGGGCAACGGCCTGCATTTCCACGTGTCGCTGTGGGACGATGACGCCGCGGTGTTCCCCGACGCCGCCGATACCCGCGGGCTCGGCCTCTCCTCCACGGCCTACTCGTTCGTCGCCGGAATGCTCGAGCACGCCGCGGGCCTGCAGCTCTTCCTTGCACCGAGCGTCAACTCGTACAAGCGGCGCGGTGCGACCACGAGCGCCTCGGGCGCCACCTGGTCGCCGAAGCACGCGACCTACGGCGGCAACGACCGCACGCACTTCATCCGCGTACCCGACTCCGCGCGGATCGAGCTGCGCGCCGCGGACGGCTCGGCCAACCCGTACCTCGCGCTCGCCGCAGTCGTGCACGCCGGCCTCGACGGCATCGAGCGCTCCGCCGACCCGGGCGACCCGTGCGGCCCCGGCCAAGCCCGCGAGACCTCGGCGGTGCTCCCCCGCACGCTGCTGCACGCGGTGCAGGCGCTTCGCGACGACACGGTCCTGCGCGAGCTGATCGACGACGGTCACGGTGTCGCGACCTATTTCGCCGATGCGAAGGAAGAGGAATTCCTCGGCTGGCACAACACCGTCACCGAGTGGGAACTCGACCGCTACCTCACCGCCTACTGATCCCCGCCGGTCAGGCATCCGAAGAATCACGAAAGGAACGACATGTGCGGAATCGCTGCACTGCAGATTCGCAACCCCG
>NZ_DASUNI010000331.1:0-7691 GCF_036277215.1 Microbacterium sp.
GGCGCGGGCTCTCCACGACGACTCTCCTCGACGAGCTCGAGAGGATGGGCGCGCGGTACGGGCACCGGGCCGCCCAGGCAGCCATCGAATTCGGCGACGCTCGTGCGGCGAACGCCGGTGAGTCGTTGTCGCGCGCGCGCATCCACGAGTTGGGCTACGCAGCGCCCGAGCTGCAGGTGAGGTTCGTCGACACCCGCGGGCAACGACGCGACGTCGACTTCTTCTGGCCGACCGTGCGGAAGATCGGTGAGTTCGACGGCGTCCACAAGTACACCCGCGCCGAGTACACGCGAGATTCGCCCACTGCCGAGGTCGTCGTCCGCGAGAAGCAGCGTGAAGACGCGCTCCGCCCGCTGGTCGCCTCGTTCGACCGATGGCTGTGGGACGACTCGATCTCGCCGGCCCGGTTCGATCGGTATCTCCGCGAACGCGGCGTGCCTCGAGCCGTCGTCGCTGAACCCCGCGCTCGCGGCCCGTCTTTCGCCTCGCCGCCCGCCGACAATCGCGGGCCGGGAGCGTGAACACCAGCCGCGACCGCCGCAAACGCAGCGAGACCCGCGGGCCCCGAAGGGCACGCGGGTCTCGCAGGTGAAGAAGTGTCAGGCCTTCTCGGGCGCGACGACGGCATCCTCGGCGGCAGCCAGTGCGGCTGCGCCCTCCTCGGGCGACTCGGCACCGGCATCGGCAGCGGTGTCGTCCGCAGAGGCGGAAGCACCGGCATCCGCCTCCGCGTCGACCTCGTCGGCAGAAGCCTCGTCGGCCTCGACCTCGTCGACCGAATCGTCAGCCGAATCCTCGGCCGACGCCGCCGCAGCGGGCGCAGCGGCCGACGAAGCCGCAGCGGACTTCTTGGCGCTCTTGGGCTTCGGGTTCACCGGCTCGAGGACGAGCTCGATGACCGCCATGGGGGCGTTGTCGCCCTTGCGGTTGCCGACCTTCGTGATGCGGGTGTAGCCGCCCTCACGGTCCGCGACCAGCGGCGCGATCTCTGTGAACAGGACGTGCACGACTTCCTTGTCACCGATGATCGACAGCACGCGACGGCGTGCGTGCAGGTCGCCGCGCTTGGCGAACGTGACAAGGCGCTCGGCGAGCGGACGCAGGCGCTTGGCCTTGGTCTCGGTCGTCTTGATCGACTTGTGCGTGAACAGGGCCGCGGCGAGGTTCGCCAGCATCAGGCGCTCGTGTGCGGGGCCGCCTCCGAGGCGGGGGCCCTTCGTGGGCTTAGGCATGCTTTCTTACTCCAGGGTCAGAATCGGATGAGCGGAAGCTCAGACGGTCTCGTCGTCGTAGCCGCCGTAGAAGTGCGCGCCGTCGAACCCGGGGACCGAGTCCTTCAGCGACAGCCCGAGCGAGATGAGCTTGTCGCGCACCTCGTCGACCGACTTCTGACCGAAGTTGCGGATGTTCATGAGCTGCGTCTCGGACAGGGCGACGAGCTCGCTGACCGTGTTGATGCCCTCGCGCTTGAGGCAGTTGTACGACCGGACCGACAGGTCGAGGTCTTCGATCGGCATCGACAGCTCGTTCGACAGGACGGTCTCGACCGGCGCGGGGCCGATCTCGATACCCTCGGCCTCGACGTTCAGCTCGCGAGCCAGACCGAACAGCTCGGTGAGCGTGCGACCGGCGGACGCCACAGCGTCGCGGGGGGCGATCGAGGACTTGCTCTCGACATCCAGCACGAGCTTGTCGAAGTCGGTGCGCTCACCGGCACGCGTCGCGTCGACGCGGTAGCTGACCTTGAGCACGGGCGAGTAGATCGAGTCGATGGGGATCTGACCCGACTCGGCGTACTCGTTGCGGTTCTGGGTCGCCGAGACGTAGCCACGGCCACGCTCGATCGTGAGCTCGAGCTCGAACTTCGCGGTGTCGTTCAGGGTCGCGATGACCAGCTCGGGGTTGTGCACCTCGACACCGGCCGGAGCCGAGATGTCAGCGGCCGTGACCTCGCCGGCACCCGTCTTGCGCAGGTACGCGGTGATGGGCTCGTCGCGCTCGCTGGAGACGACGAGCTGCTTGATGTTGAGGATGATCTCGGTGACGTCCTCTTTCACACCCGGGATGGTGCTGAACTCGTGCTGGACGCCGTCCAGACGGATGCTGGTGACGGCTGCGCCGGGGATCGACGACAGCAGGCTGCGACGCAGCGCGTTGCCGATCGTGTAACCGAAACCGGGTTCGAGCGGCTCGATGATGAACCGGCTGCGGAACTCCCCGATCTTCTCCTCGGTCAGAGTGGGACGCTGTGCGATGAGCACTATGTGTTCCTTTCAATCACGTATCCGCTATATGACACGTGCAATGGGTGAGAGTGTTGAGTTTTTCTCGGGGATGCCGCGAGCCCTGGTGGCGCGGCATCCGAAGTCTGCGGGCGACCGCTGCGCGGCCTACTCGATAACCGAAACGGGCTCGAGCAGGCCGCACAGCGGCCGATTGGTCAGACGCGGCGGCGCTTGGGCGGGCGGCAGCCGTTGTGCGCCTGCGGCGTCACATCGCTGATCGAGCCCACCTCGAGGCCGGCGGCCTGGAGCGAACGGATCGCAGTCTCGCGGCCCGAACCGGGGCCCTTCACGAAGACGTCGACCTTCTTGACGCCGTGCTCCTGCGCCTGGCGGGCGGCCGACTCAGCGGCCATGCCAGCGGCATACGGAGTCGACTTGCGCGAGCCCTTGAAGCCCACGCCACCCGACGAGGCCCAGCTGATGACGGCGCCGGCCGGGTCGGTGATCGAGACGATCGTGTTGTTGAACGTCGACTTGATGTGGGCGTGGCCCAGCGCGATGTTCTTCTTTTCCTTGCGACGCGGCTTGCGCGCGGCGGTCTTGGGTGCAGCCATGTGCGATTCTCCTGAATCCTGATGCGCAGGCGGCGGCCTAGCGCGCCTTCTTCTTGCCGGCGACGGTGCGCTTGGGTCCCTTGCGGGTGCGGGCGTTGGTCTTGGTGCGCTGACCGTGCACGGGCAGGCCACGGCGGTGGCGGATGCCCTGGTACGAGCCGATCTCGACCTTGCGGCGGATGTCGGCGGCGACCTCGCGGCGGAGGTCACCCTCAACCTTGTAGTTGCCCTCGATGTAGTCGCGGAGCTGGATGAGCTGTTCGTCGCTGAGGTCCTTCACGCGAACGTCCGGGCTGATCTCGGTCGCGGTGAGGATGTCCTTCGAGCGGTTCGGGCCTACACCGTAGATGTAGGTGAGGGCGATCACCACGCGCTTGTCGCGCGGGATGTCAACGCCGGCAAGACGTGCCATGCGGTTCTCCTGAGAGTGATGTGGAGGTGTGGAGCAGGACCGGTGCCCGGGCCTCCAGCCCGAGGTGTCCCCCCTCGCGGGGTTCTGGTCCTGCCAGTTGTGTGTTCAGTTGTGATGTTCCGGATGCCGCGGGCGGCGGCATCCGTCGAAATCCTGGTTCAGCCCTGGCGCTGCTTGTGACGCGGGTTGGACTTGCAGATGACCATGACGACGCCGTGTCGGCGGATCACCTTGCAGTGATCGCAGATGGGCTTGACGCTGGGGTTGACCTTCATGATGTTTCCTGTTCGCTGTCTTCGTACCCTCGGGCACGGCGGTGTTCGCCGGCCGTCGGGCCGTTACTTCTCGACCGGTCTAGCGGTAGCGGTAGACGATGCGGCCGCGGGTGAGGTCGTAGGGGCTGAGCTCCACGACCACGCGGTCCTCCGGAATGATGCGGATGTAGTTCTGCCGCATCTTGCCCGAGATCGTGGCGAGGACCTTGTGTCCGTTGCTCAGCTCAACGCGGAACATCGCGTTGGGAAGCGCCTCGGAGATCACGCCCTCGATCTCGATGACACCGTCTTTCTTCGCCATACACTCGCTAACGCTCAGCAGACCGGTCGGTCTGCGGTTTGGGTGGGATTGGTGCTCGGACACGCCGATGAAGGCGCAACGCACCAAGGATCAAGCATACGTGATAGAGGATGCCGCGGCAACTTGACCCCGCGGGCGCTCCTCCGCTCTGCGCGAAACCCTCCTAGTTGCGCGAAACCCTCCGTCTTGTGCGCGCAATTCGGATGGTTTCGCGTATTTCGGATGGTTTGGCGCGTGAACAGGGGAACTCAGCGGGGCGGGCGGATGCCGTACGTCGCGAGGTGCCGCTCGAACGTCGTCGCAGAGTCGATGTGCTCGCTGCCCCACCGCACGATGCGTCGGCCCGTCGTCGCGACGATCCAGTTCTCGCGGGCCTTCTCCGCCATGACGGCCTCCCCCGCAGTGAGCCCCCCGTTCAGATCCGGATCGAGGTACTTACTCACGCCGTCGAACTCACCCCATGCACCGACGTCGTCGAGCCCGAAGTCGCAGTAGTACGTCCGACCCGCAGGTCCGGGTATCGCAACCTGCAGGCGCGGCTCTGCGAATCCGAGTTCGTCGAGCCGCAGCCGACTGACGCTCTCACCCGGCAATTGGGCGCGCCCGTCGGCAAGCGGCAACAGACGCCGAGCCTGGCGGATGCCGCGTCCACCGGCTGCGGCTCGGACGCGAGTCGCCAGCGCTTCGCGCAGCCGCTCGGCCGCGACGATGTCGTAGGTGCGCGAGCGGTCGTCCCACGCGGCTCGGCGGAATCCGGCATCCGCAATCGCCAGGGCCGCCTCCGCCGGAGCCGCGCGGAGCATGTCGAAGATCGTGCGCTCCAGTGACGTGCACAGGATGCCGTCGATCTCCGCGCGATCGCATGGCGGCGCCGCCACCGCATGGCGGGCGACGCCGAGCGTCTGCCTCCCGGTGCACCCGTCGGCGTTGTCACCGCTGACGTGGACGAGCCTCGGCGCGAGCCTGTAGAGCGGGAGCTCCCAGGCGACCGCGGCGGAGTGGTGAGAGACGACGGTTCGATCGCTTCGGATGCGTTGCGCCGCAGCGACGACAGAGAAGAGGTGCCGCGTCTCAGCGAACACGCTTCGCCAGGTCGCGCCGTCGACGTACCAGCCCGGATGCACACGCCGGAGCCGGCCGGCGGCGACCTCGGCTGCGACCTGCCGAGGCCCGCTCCCCCGGCGTTCGAGCTGGGCGCGGGAGATGAGATGTGTTCGGGCCTCGTCCACGCGCATAGCCGATGATGCTTTCGCACCGCGTCGACCTCATCGCAGCATCCGGTTTGTGCGTACAGCACGCCCTTCGCGCACCCCTGTGGAGGAGCCCTGCGCGCGAAGCCCGTCAAGCCACGTGAAACCCTCCGAAACGACCGAAACCATCCAATCCGTGCGCACCAAACGGAGGGTTTCGCGCAACTCGGAGGGTTTCGCGCAAGGGCCGGAGCGCGACGCCTACCCCTCGAACAGCGCGCCCAGCTGCGCGGGCACGGGCAGCGACGAGTTGGCGATGACCGTGCCGTTGATCGCGATCGTCGGCGTGCCGATCCCCGTGGAGCCCGGAGCGATCGGGGTCTGCTCGGACATCGCGGCCACATAGCCCGAGTACTGGCCGTCGTTGACGCACGCGTCGATCCCGGGCGCGCCGACGCCCGCCGCGATCTCGATGATCTGCTCGTTGGTCAGCCCGGTCGAGCCCTCCGCCGGCTGGTTCGCGAACAGAGCCTGCATGAAGGGCACCGACGCCTCGGGCACAGTTGCTGCGACGCAGTACATCGCGTTCGCCGCCCGCGTCGAGTACTCCGTGCCCGACGACATGCGGTCGAGGATCGAGATGGGGTGGATGTTCAGGGTGATCGTGCCGTCGTCGACCAGGTCCTGGATCGCCTCGCCGTACAGCTGCTCGAACTGGTTGCACACGGGGCACATGAAGTCGATGTACGTGTCCATCGTCTGCGAACCGGTGCCGACGGCGATCGCGCCGGTCTCGGCGTTGATGCTCGGGGCGGTCGGCGCGACGGTCGGCCCGGGATCGGCGGAGGTGTTGTTCATCCACACCACGAGGGCCCCGACGAGGACGAGCACGGCGACGACGGCGACGCTCACCCAGATCGCGAACCAGTTCGTCGACTTCTGGACCTTCGTTGCCATCGCGCTTCCTATCCGATCTCGCGGGGAGTCACACCGAACGGCGCCAACCCTGCAGCACCGCCGTCGGGGGCCGTCAGCACCCAGATCCCGTCATCATGCACCGCGACGCTATGTTCCCAGTGTGAGCCCGCCGTTCCGTCGCGGGTCGAGACGGTCCAGTCGTCGTCCTCGACGAAGGTCGCCTGGTCACCCAGCACGACCATCGGCTCGATCGCCACGGCGAGTCCGGGCCGCACCTCGGCGCCCGGATCGGGCACGCGGTAGTTGAACACCGACGGCGCCTCGTGCATCTTGCGCCCGATGCCGTGGCCGACGTACTCGCGGAGGATGCCGTAGCCCTCGCCCGATCGGTCGATGTGATCCTGCACCGCTGCGCCGACCTCGCCGAGGTGACTTGCGGTCGCGAGCGCCGCGATCCCCGCCCAGAGTGACCCCTCGGTCACCTCCGACAGGCGCGAGCGCTCGGCCACGACCTCAGGGCGCGACTCGTCGGGGACCACGAACGTGAACGCCGAGTCGCCGTTCCACCCGTGATACTCGGCGCCGGCGTCGATCGAGACGATGTCGCCGGGCTCGAGCGCGCGCGAGTTCGGGATCCCGTGCACCACCTGCTCGTTCACCGACGCGCAGATCGTGTGCCGGTAGCCGCGCACCATCTGGAAGTTCGACTTCGCGCCACGGCCGGTGATGACAGCGGATGCCGCGGCATCCAGCTCGAGCGTGGTGACTCCGGGTGCGATCAGCGCGCGCACCGCGTCGAGGGCGGCGGCGGTGATCAGCCCTGGCTCGATCATCGCGCGCAGCTGCGCGGTCGACTTGTAGATCGAACGGCGGACGGGCAGGCGAGGGGTCACGGCCGGAGTGGAAAGCGCGGCGACGTCACGTCAGACGGCGGCGGTGCGGATCAGCCCGCGCCGCTCGAGCGCGCCGATCACGCGATCGGTGATCTCGTCGAGGCTGCCGACGCCGTCGATCTCGTCGACGATGCCCCGCTCGCGGTACACGTCGAGGATCGGCGCCGTCTCGCGCTCGTAGATCGCCAGTCGGTTCGCGATGACCTGCTCGGTGTCGTCGGTGCGACCCTGCTCCGCAGCGCGCAGCGACAGCCGCTCGATGCTCTCGTCGCGCGGCACGACGAGCTCGATCACCGCGTCCAGCTCCTCACCGCGAGCGCCGAGGATCTCGTCGAGGGCGGCGACCTGACCGAGGTTGCGCGGGTACCCGTCCAGCAGGAACCCGGCCGCGGCGTCGTCCTGCTCGAGCCGCTCGCGCACCACGGCGCTGGTCAGCTCGTCGGGCACGAGATTGCCCGCGTGGATGATCTCGGTGACCTTCTGGCCCAGCTCGGTGCCGTTCGAGATCGCGGCGCGGAACATGTCGCCGGTCGAGATGGCCGGGATGCCGAACGCGTCGGCGATCCGGATGCCCTGGGTTCCCTTGCCGGAGCCCTGCGGGCCGACGATCAGGAGGCGTGCGCTTTGCGCTGCGGTCATCGCAGGAGTCCTTCGTAGTGGCGCTGCTGAAGCTGCGCGTCGATCTGCTTGACCGTCTCGAGGCCCACCCCGACGATGATCAGGATGGAGGCGCCGCCGAACGGGAAGTTCTGGTTCGCGCCGACCGCCGCGAGGGCGATCAGGGGAAGCAGGGCGATGAAGCCCAGGTACAGCGAGCCCGGCAGCGTGATGCGGGTGAGCACGTAGTCGAGGTATTCGGCGGT
>NZ_DASUNI010000332.1:0-2301 GCF_036277215.1 Microbacterium sp.
TCTCGGCGGCTCGCTCGGCTTGTCGAGGAGCGGGCCAATATCGAGGTGGCGGTGGTCCGGGGAATCGCGGACAGCAGGACCGCAGTCGACAGCGAGCCGGTGCTGCGGCTCGTCGGCAACATGCTGGACGTCTGGATCTACAGCGGTTCAGTCGCCCGACATCACGACGTGATCGTGGGCGCGCTCGCGCTGCCTTGGAACGAGAGCTCCGACACGGCGGCCGACGCGCGGGCGCGAGTCGTGTACGCGGCGGGTTGGGCGAACTTCGAACTCAAGACCGCCGGCCGCGGGCGCGAACAGTTCGTCGAAACCCTCGCCCTGCAGCGGCGACTGGGGAACACCGGCGAGCAAGCCGTCTGTCTGCGGGCGCTCTCTAGGATCGCCAGTGAGGAAGGCGATCACACCACAGCAGAACGGCTTGCGCGGCACAGCCTGAGCCTGTGTCGTCGCACCGGTGATGTGGTGGGCGTCGGCTGGTCGCTCTCCCACCTTTTCGGGGAGGCATACGAGGCCGGTCGGATGGAGGAGGCCGAACGGCTTCTGCTCGACTCGATCAGCACCTTCCATCGGGCCGGGGTGGCCTTCGGGGAGGAGGGGTTGTTGATCGAGCTTGGGACGCTGCGACGCCGTCGGCGACAGTGGGCGCAGGCCCTGACCGCGTACGCCGACAGCCTGGCCATCATGCGCGAATCCGGATTCACCGCCGAAGGCAGCGACCTACTGCACGGACTGGCGGCTGTCGCCGCTGAACTCCACGCGCCCGCCCGCGCGGCCCGGCTCTTCGCGGCAGCCGAAACCTGGGCCGAGATCCACGGCGCATCGAGCCGGTACAACATCGCGATCGTGGAGCCGACGGACCACGAACGGGAGCTAGCGCATGCCGCCCTGGGCGGGGACGGCTGGGCGAGGTGGTTCGCGGCCGGTGCCCAACTGACCTCTGAGCAGGCACTCGCGGAAGCCGCCGACACGATTGCCGAACTCGCCACGCTCGTCGAAGCTCCGCTGCCCGCGGGCCTCACTGCACGGGAGGTCGAGGTGCTTCGGCTGCTGACCGAAGGTCTCAGCAACAACGATCTGGCCGCTCGATTGGTGGTGAGTCCGCGGACCGTGCACACCCACCTGCGGTCAATCTTCGGCAAGCTGGGAGTCTCCTCACGGACCGCGGCCGTCCATGAGGCCCACAGACTCGGCGTCCGGCTGTGAAATAGGCATTTCTGCCGAGGCCGCGGGCGAGTCGACCCTGGCATCGTGACGCCCATGCCATCACGCGCTTCAGCGGTCTGCGCCGCCTTTGCGGCGGCGACGCTTGCCCTCGGTGGCTGCACTGGCTCGCCCCGTCCGTCGGCGTCAGAAGCGGCGGCACCAAGTCCACTGGTGGCGACTCCAGCCCCAGCGGCCCCCTCGGTCACGATGACGAAGACTCACTCCTTCTCCGATGGAGTCAGCGTCCGCATTTCACAGGTCACGAGCCTGAGGCTTGGGCAGGCGGATATTGCCGAAGACCCGGAGGCCAAGACCGGCGACCCGTACGTCATCGCGACCTTGCTATGGCACAACCAGTCCAAAGCTGCCGTCGAGCTCGCATTCCTCATAACTGTGAGGGTCGGCGCCGATGCTCGGCAGGCGCCGCGTGTGTATGTAGACGAGCCCGACGGGCTGACCCTCGAACCCGGCGACTCGGCCGAGTTCGACGTTGGCTTCTTGGTGTCTAAGGCCGATCGCAGGCAGACCGTCATCGAGATCGCCGACATCCAAGACTCGTCTCGCAGAGTGTCGTTCACCGGTTCGTTGACCTAGCCGACGCGACCCTCGTCCCCGATGCGGGCGAAGGTCAGACAGTCATTGTCGGTAATCGGTGGCCGGTCGTAGGCGACCGGATGCTCCGAAAGTGACCCGCTTGCGGTCATGATTTGCTGGCGGGTGAATCAAGTTGAGTACCGGCTGAACTGGAGGGTCAGGTGAGACGCGCGGACGCCGCGACCGCTCGCGGCGGTTGGTCGATTCTTCATTCCTCACCGTCCACCATTCCCAAAAAAAGCGGCGTGATCAGCCCGCGACCGGTGCTGATGCCAAACTCCGCGGCCGAATCGTCGCCGTGGTGGTGGACAGCCTTCCATTCCCCGTCCTCGCGCCGGAAGATCGTCGTGACCCGCAGCACGTGGATCGTAGGCTCTGCGCTGTTCACCGAGGCGGTCGTGTGCTCTAACCCAACCGCGTAGGCGGAGGTCACCGGCGCGCCTCCGCGGTCACGACCCTGATCCCAACGACACCTCAGTCGGAGAACTGCTCGCTCAGCGCGTC
>NZ_DASUNI010000333.1:0-2859 GCF_036277215.1 Microbacterium sp.
ACCCAACCATGGAGACCTGCATGCTTTGCACGTCGGGCCTGTCGGCGTCGACGACGGACTGGCCGGTCTCATCGAGAAGCTGGACCGCCGAAACGTCCAGACAGACCGCCACCTCCATCTCAACGAGTTCCGGCCCTCCCCACGCACGTGGCTTCACGACAGTTGGAATGCTTGCACCCGACACCGTCCACTTGTCAGCATGCATCTCGCTGAAGGTCTCCCGCGCCTGAGCATTCGCATCACCGGTCGTCCACTCGTACACGGCCTCGAACGTCTCGAGATCGCTCAGATCCACCTGGTTCAGCGCATCGACGTACGCCCGGTACGTCTCCTCAGCAGCGGCGAACGCCTCGTCCTCGGTGGCGAACGCCGGACCCGACGGCGATGGTTCGGGCTGCGGCTGGCAGCCAGTGGCCAGTCCGAGCACGATCGCCAGCGCGAGGGTCACGCGGGCGACGCGGGAAATCATCCGACCACGGTATCCGCGATCGCGATCGGCCGACCGGACTTATCCACACGAGCGCCTCCATCCGCCGCGGGTCGAATCCGTCCGGGGTCGGACGGCGCTGTCATACTGACCGCGTGAAGATCTCGAAGCTGATCGGTGCCGCCGCCGTCATTGCAGCCACCGTGGCTCTCAGCGCGTGCGCGCAGAGCACCCCCACGCCGGTGATCGCACCCGTGACCATGGATGTCGGCGACCTCGAAGGCGAGACGGTCGACCTGGTCGTCGGCCAGGTGCTCAACATCAACACGGGCGACCTCGCGGTCGACAGCTACAGCGGTGAGGTCGAGGACTCCGCGGTCGCCGAGTTCGTGAAGGGGCGCGAAGAGGGTGGGGCGACCTATAACCCCGGCGTCAAGGCGCTCGCCGAGGGGTCGACCGAGGTGGTGCTGTCCAACTCCGACGGCGGCATCGAAGACGTCGCCTTCACGGTGAACGTCGGCGAGTAGCCGCCGAGCCGCGCGTCACGCGGTGTTCTCCAGCGCCTCGTGGATGCGCCGGAGATCCTCCAGCAGCGAGCCGATGAGCACCCAGTGGTCGCGCGAGGGCGCGGAGACGCGAAGCGGTGCGGTCAGGGCCGCCGGTTCGCTCTCGTCGCGTCCAGCGGCGTCGGCCGCGGCATCCGTTCGACGCACCTCGAGGCGCACATCGTGCGCCGCTCGCCGCAGCTGCTCGGCGATCGCCTGGACGGCAGTTTCGTCGGCGATCGTGGCGTCGTAGTGGTCGCAGAACGCCCGGGTCATGCCGACCGTCTGCGTGACGATCGGTCCGGTACGGTCCAGCAGCGCCTGAACGGCCGCCAGGTCCTCGCGGTGGCGTCGTCCGCGCGGGTTGAGTGAGAGCGACTCGATGGCGACCTCGATCGCTTTATCGGCGGCATCCCGCATCGGCCTCATCAGGCGCGCCTCGACGAGCAGACCGTCCAGATCGGCTGCGGACTGCGGCGTTTCGAGGGCATGGGCCAACCGCTCCAGGGAGTTCGCGAGCTCGTCGCCGAGTCTTGTGACGGCTTCGCGCGCGGGCGCGACGGCGACGGGCGGGACGAGGGCGAGATTTATCAGGATGCCGATCACCGCGCCGATGATCGTCTCGAGCACACGGTCGAGCGCGTAGGTCGGTGTCGCCGTGCCCAACGCGAGCACGAGAAGGGCGCTGATCGCCACCTGGTTGGCGGTCCCCGCGGTCATCTTGAGCGCCCACGCGATCAGCAGCGCGACCACGGTCGCGAGGAGGATCACCCAGGTGCCGCTGCCGAGCAGGATGCCGAGGATCGACGCGATCACGACGCCGGCGAACACTCCGATGCTGCGCTCGATCGCCTTCATGAGTGACTGGTTCAGGCTCGGCTGGACGACGAGCAGCGCGGCGATCGCGGCGAACACCGGTGGCTGGCCCGGTATCAGTGCGCCGGCGATGAGCCAGGCCGCCGAAGTCGCGATCGCGGACTTGCCGACCTGCAGGATCGGGCTGCGCTGAGATGCTCGGAAGCCGTCGGTCACTCGCATGCCCCGAGCGTATGCCGGGCACCCCGCCCCTGCCCACGGAGGGCGGGATAGCGTGAAGGGATGACCACTCAGCAGGAGAAAGCACAGACCCTCGCGGCACTCCACGCCGCGCCGGAGATATTCCGAGCCGTCAACGTGTGGGACGTCGTCTCGGCGAAGGCCGTCGCCGCACTGCCGCAGACCAAGGCGCTCGTGACGGCGGGTCACTCGATCGCCGCGACCTTCGGGTATGGCGACGGCAAGATCCCTCTCGACGTGATGCTCGACATGGTCGGCCGGATCGCCGCCGTGACGGATCTGCCCGTCTCCGCGGACCTCGATGCCGGGTACGGAGATCCGGGCGAGACGACGCGGCGCGCGATCGGCGTGGGCGTCGTCGGCGCCAATATGGAGGACCGCCTTCAGCCGCTCGCCGACTCGGTCGCCGCAGTCGAAGCGGTTCTCGCGGCGGGCGAGGCCGAGGGCGTTCCGTTCGTGCTCAACGCCCGCACCGACGCGCTCGTTCGCGGCGGCGACCGTCCGCTCGAGGAGTCCATCGCCGACGCGATCACGCGCGGACGGGCCTATCTCCAGGCCGGCGCCGACCTCGTGTTCGTTCCCGGCCGGGTCGACGCGGACACCGCGCGTCAGCTGGTCGCGGGCATCGGCGAGCGCAAGGTGAGCGTCATCGGCGCCCCGGGAGCACTCTCGGCGGCGGAGTACGAGGCGCTGGGCGTGGCCCGCATCTCCTACGGCCCGTTCACGCAGAGGGTGGCGCTGACCGCGCTGCAGGATCTCGCGGGTGACCTTTACGGCGACGGCGTGCTGCCGGCCGGCATGCGCAGCCTGAACTGACGGCGGGAATCTGCG
>NZ_DASUNI010000334.1:0-2073 GCF_036277215.1 Microbacterium sp.
ACTCGCACTGACCGCTCGAGAAGGCGACACGTTCGCCGACGTCGCCCGCCGCGACGGCCTCGACCCTGCCTCGATGGGAACGGATGCTGCCGCGCTCGCGCGCGTCGGAGCCTTCGTGGAGTTGCACGTCGAGCAGGGCCGCGGGCTCATCGATCTCGGTGAGCCCGTCGCGATCGCCTCTTCGATCCTCGGCCACGGCCGCTGGAGCGTCACCGTGGACGGACAGGGAAACCACGCCGGCACCACGCTCATGGCAGACCGCCACGACCCGCTCGTCGCCGCTGCGCGGATGGTGGTCGAGATCCGCGACCTGGCCCGGCGCACCGAGGACGCCCGCGCGACCGTCGGCCGACTGGAACCCGTCCCCGGCGGCACCAATGTGATCGCCTCGCGGGTGCGTTTCTGGATCGACATTCGGCATCCGGAAGACATCGTCACGGCATCCCTCGTCTCCGACGTCCGCGACCTCGTCGCTCGCGCCGCGCAAGCCGAAGGATGCGTCGCGGAGGTCCGCGAGGAATCCATGAGTCCCACGGTCGACTTCGACCTCGGGCTGCGCGACGCGCTGCGCCGAGCCCTGCCGACCGCTCCCGCGCTGGGCACAGGAGCCGGACACGACGCCGGCATCCTCGCGTCGTCGGTGCCCACCGCCATGCTGTTCGTGCGCAATCCGACCGGCATCTCGCACTCCCCAGAGGAACTCGTCGAAGATGCGGATGCCGAGACCGGGGCAGTCGCATTGGCTGCCGTGCTCGGACAGCTCGCGTCAGCCGAATCGATCGGCGGCTCTGCGCCCCAACCTATGATGGCGAAGTGACTTCGGCGCGGCAGGCAGAGAACGACTCACCCGGCGGCGTGCTCGAGCCGATCATCGCCCAGCAGGTGCGTCGGTACCGCAGCGAGCAGGGCATCTCGGCCGCAGACCTCGCGGCGCGGACCGGCCTCTCGAAGGCGATGATCTCGAAGATCGAGTCGGCGACGACGTCGTGTTCGCTGACGACTCTGCAGCGTCTCGCCGACGGTTTCGGCATCCCGGTCACGGCGCTGTTCCGAGGGTCGGCGAGCGATCGCGAGGCGTCGTTCACGAAATCCGGCGCGGGCAGCGTGAGCGTCCGCAGCGGCACCCAGCACGGGCACGTGTATCAAATGCTCGGGGTGCTCAAGGACACTCCGGATGCGCTGGAGCCCACACTCGTGACGCTGACCGACGCGTCGAATGTGTTTCCGCTGTTCCAGCATCCCGGCACCGAGTTCCTGTACATGCTCGAGGGCCGCATGACCTACGGCCACGGCGGATACGAATACGAGATGGAGCCCGGTGACGGGCTGCTGCTCGACGGCGAGGCGGCGCACGGTCCTCTCGAGCTGCACCAGGTGCCGATCCGGTTCCTGGCGGTGCGGTCGCGCTGACCGCGGGCGGTCAGGCGCGTCAGCGCTCCCTGACCGGATGCAGCGGCCCCGGCTGACCGGCGAGGAACTCCTCCAGCGCGGCCGCCAGCTCATCCGGCGCCTCCTCCGCGACGTGGTGGCCGCTCCCGATGATCCGGCCCGTGTAGTCCGTCGCCCAGTCGCGCCACACCTCCATCGGATCGCCGTGCAGCATGTCCTGCGGCGACCAGAGCAGCAGGAGCGGCGCCCTGATGCGGCGGCCCTCCGCGCGATCGGCCTCCTCGTTCTCGCGATCGATGCCCAGGCCCGCGCGGTAGTCCTCGAGCATGGCGTGCACCGTTTCGGGATTGCGGATGGCCGCCAGCCACTCGTCGTGATTCTCGGCACCCATCACCGCGCGGTCGCCGTGGTACCAGGCATCCGGATCGGCGTTGATGACCCGCTCGGGCACCTCGGGCTGGGCGAAGAAGAACCAGTGCCACCAGTCGGCGGCGAACTCGGCGGTGCACCGTCCGACCTGATGCCAGGTCGCTGAGGTGCGGGATGCCCGTGCAGGAGCACGACGGGCGCACCACCCTCGCCGCTATGGCGGACGAAGATCTCCGCTCCGTCGACGGCAATCGTCTCCGCGGTGAACCCGTCGAACACTCAGAGGTCCTCGGGTGAGAGGTCTCCCTGTCCGTC
>NZ_DASUNI010000335.1:0-2606 GCF_036277215.1 Microbacterium sp.
TCGATGCCGAACTCGCGATGCATGCGGCAGCGGCCGGCGCCCTGGCATCCGCGCAGGCCCAGCTCGCCGACGCAGCGAGCCGCCTCGCCGCGGCGCACGACGCCGAGCGCCTCGCCGCCGCACAGCGCGACGCCGAATCCGCACACGCCTCGGCGCTCGTCGACCTCGAACATGCCGCGTCGGCGGTCACCGCCCTGCTCCGCCGTCGCCTGGCCGGGTACGCCGGCGAGCTCGCCGCGGCGCTGATCGATGGTGAGGCATGCGCGGTCTGCGGCTCGACCGAGCACCCGAACCCGGCCGCGGCGACCGCAGAGCCGGTCACCGACTCCGATCTCGCTGCCGCCGAACGGGCGAAGGATGCCGCAGCCACCGTCGAACGCGCGGCAGGCGACACCGCCCGCTCCGCGCGCGTCGCGCATGCCGAGGCGGCGGCACGTGCAGGCGGTGCCGATGCGTCAGCCGCGGCCGATGCGCAGAAGGTCGCGGAGTCGGCCGTTTCCGCCGCGTCGAAGGCCGTCGTGCTGCGGGATCGCCTGACCGCCCAGCGCGAGCAGCTCGTCGAGACGGATGCCGCGGCAGCCGTCGAGCGCGACGGCCTGGCCGCCGACCTGGCATCAGCCCGCGAGTCGCTCGCCGGCCTCGTCGAGCAGACCACCGCCGCACGCCGCGCAGTGGACGCTGCGCGCGGCGACTTCGCCACCGTCGCGGAGCGGATCGCCGACGCCACCCGACGTCGCGCACTCGCCCAGGCGCTCGCCGATGCGCACGCGGACGCCGCCGTGCGCGACGCGGCAGCGCGCGACGCCGCAGCCGACCTCGAGGCGCGGATCGCGGCATCCGTCTTCGCAGACGTGGCCGATGCCATGCAGGCACTGCGCGACGCCGGCCTGCGCACGAGCCTCGACGAGCGCATCCGCGAACACGACGCCGCCCTGCGCGCCGAGCGCGACCGGCTGCGCGACCTCGAGCTCGAGCTCGCCGGCGCTCCTGAGCTGCCCGTCGATCTCGCGGCAACCGCGACGGCGCTCTCCGAGGCCCGCGAGCAGTGGAGCAGCACCGTGGATGCCGCCGCTCACGCCGGTCAGACGCTCACGCGCCTGCGCGACCTGCTCGAGCGCGCTGCCGAAGCGCATGCGGCGATCGCCGACCTCGCCGACGAGCACGACGTCGTCGCCCGCCTCGCGAACACCGTCGCCGGCAAAGCCCCGAACACGCACCGCATGACCCTCGAGTCCTTCGTCCTCGCGGCAGAGCTGGAGGAGATCGTCGAGGCGGCGAACCTCCGGCTGGGCGACATGTCGTCGGGGCGTTACCGGCTGCAGCACACCGATGCCCGTGCGGCGCGAGGCGCGGCATCCGGGCTCGGCCTGGAGATCATGGATGCGCACACAGGGCAGGCCCGGCCGGCGCAGTCGCTGTCGGGCGGTGAGACGTTCCTCGCGTCACTCTCGCTGGCGCTCGGACTCGCCGAGGTCGTCACCGCACGTGCCGGGGGCGTCAAGCTCGACACCCTCTTCATCGACGAGGGATTCGGCTCGCTCGACGATGACACGCTCGACCTGGCGATGCGCACCCTCGACGAGCTGCGGCAGGGCGGCCGCACGGTCGGGCTGATCAGCCACGTCGCGGCGATGAAGGACCAGCTTCCGGCGCAGCTGCTGGTCGAGGCGACGCCCCAGGGGCCGAGCGTCATCCGCCAGGAAGCGGGCTTCCCGTCTGACCAGGGGCCACCACGAGCCAGGCGCGTGTCATCCGCCCGGCGTGACCGGCTTAGGCTGGAAGGGTGAACAAGGGCACAGTCTGGACGATCGTCGGCGTCGTCGTGGCGGTCGTGATCGCGTGGTTCCTCGTGAACATCCTGTTCTCGCTGCTGTGGTTCATCGGCAAGCTTGTCGTGGTCGCCGTCGTCGCGGTCATCGTGTTCTTCGTGCTGCGCATGCTGTTCGCGCGCAGCGACGACACGCAGTCCTGACCACCGAGCGCCGCTAGACGCCGTAATCGGCGCGCATGTACTCGCGAAGCTGCGCGCTGCAGGCGGCCACCGCTGTCCGCCAGTCGGTCAGCGCGTCATCCTGTGCCCGGTCGGACACCGCCTTCAGCACGCGAATGGGAACTCCGAACTGGCCGGCGACCCACACATAGGCGTACGTCTCCATGTCGACCAGGCCCGCGCCCAGCGACCGGATGACGGCGACCGCCTCCGCATCGTCGACGAAGTGATCGCCGGTCGCGATCGTGACGCCTTCGCGGCCCAGCTCGACCCGCACGGGCAATGACACGTGCTGCCCGACGATGCCGTCGATGGAGGTCACATCGTGCTGGATGGCCGCGTCGATCTCATACACGGTCCCGTCGAGGCGCTCGTCGATCGCACCCGCCGTGCCCACGACCACGATCTGCTCGTAGCGAGTGGCATCGAGCGCGCGTGTGAGCGCATACGTGGCCTGAAGTTTCCCCGGGCCGGTCACGAGGCGTTCGAAGCCCGGCAGTTCGGACGGAAAGGCGACGAGTTCGGATTCGAGCGCTGCGACGAGGAGTTTCACCGGTCCATTGTCCCAGCGGCGGACCAGTCACTCGGCCGGTCACTCGCCGAAGAGGTCAGCCAG
>NZ_DASUNI010000336.1:0-8152 GCF_036277215.1 Microbacterium sp.
ATCCGGCGAGCAGTCCCAACCACCGGCGGCAACTGGGTGCGTATCTCGCGCCCGCCTGCCGCGGTGCCCGGTTGTCGCCATGGAGGGTATGGATGTAGTTTGCTGTCACAGTCGCCCTAGACCCCGGCCCCGTCGCTACGCCGCCACTTGCGCGGGCTGGGAGTGCTATGACCTCGACCGACTAGCCCAGGCATGTCATGTCTGCATCGCGGAATTCCGCTAGTGAGATCTCACGCTCGCACCCGCGATGCCCGCGCCAGCGTCGTCGCGCCGCGAACCGTCCTCGCCACGGACAAACCGATCAGCAGACCCCGGAGGGACGAAGAAAGCATGCACGCTCCCGACAACGACAAAGAAATCGCCGCCATCATCGACCGGCTCGAGCGGGCGTTCCCCGACGTGCCGGCGCCGGAGGTGGTGGCCGTCATCCGCGAGGCGCACGACGCCTTCCACGACTATCCCGTCAGCAGCCATGTGCCCGTGATCGTGGAGCGCCAGGCCAAGGATCGCCTGCGGGGGCGGGCGGGACAGTCGCTTTCCTCGTGAGGCTCCCGGCGATAGCCCGAGCTGAGGTTCGCGGGCCCCGATCGATGCCGACCCGCAGCTCATTACGCCGCGACACGCACAACTACGTCGCGCCTCGTCCTGTGTCAAGCCCTTGAGGATCCACGCCATCCGATCGATGATCGCGCTGAATCTTGCTGCGTGACGTTGGCGTGGGCCGTTTCTGGGGCGGTTGAGGCCACGCCGCGCGGCATGTCCCGGCGAGGGACCGCTTCGGCGTCCGAGACGAGGCGCCTGGCGTGAGGTGCGCGAGGAGCGAAGCATGTTTGCGAATGACCATGTCTACCTGGAGCTGACCGAGACCGCCGAGGGCGCATGGCGGGTCAGCGACGCGCGAGTTCCGGAAGAGGATCCGCTCCATGTCGTAGCGTTCATCGAATCTCGTGGTGAGAGCTGGATGTGGTGTGGGTCCGTGGTTCGATAGTCGCGCCCGGGTCGTTCGAGGATCTGGGGGAGGCTCTGGACGCCATCGACGATGTCCTCACCACGGGCGAAATCCGAGGCCCGCTCGTACAGTCGACCGACACCAGAGCCGCGGATGTCGACGGTGAACGGCTTCACGCGAATGCAGCAGGCGGGCGCTTCTCGACCTAGACGGCGCGGTCGTCGACGGGGACCGTCAGTCCCATCGGGGAAGGGGTCGAAGCGAGGTGACCCTTGCCCGCCGATTCACGACGGGGCACTGCGCCCCCGTCGTCGGATGCCGCGGCATCCGAGTCGATCCTCGGCTCGGCGACTTCGGACTTCAGGATGCGCATCGACTGGCCCACGCTCTTGGCGAGAGCAGGCAGCTTCGCGGCGCCGAAGATGAGGATGATGACGGCGAGGATGATCAGCGCGTGCCATCCGGTGAGGTTCTGCAACATGAGCTTTCCTTCAATTCGGTGGAGTCGGGCGAGGTGGGGTCAGGGGCGATCGCCGCCGGGGCCGCCGCCGCCCGGGGCGGATCCGGCAGTAGGTGCCGTGGCGGTGTCGACGCGCACCGTGAGCGCGACGGTGAAACCGGCGGCCGTGTCGCCGCTGACCGTCGCCAGCTGTAGTGCTCCGGCGTCGTCACTGAACACGTTGTCGCCGGCGAGCGAGACCTGCGTCATGTTGGCGCTGGAGCCGCTGTATGCGGCGAGCGCGTAGACGGCATTGCTGACGTCCTCGGGCAAGGCGACCTGGGAGGTCGCGATGGCGTTGGTCGAATCCGTGATCGCGTCGAGGGCCGGGTAGACCTCGAAGTGGATGTGCGGCCACCGTCCCGTGTAGCAGGCGGGAAAGATCGAGGTGAACGACACCACGCCATTGGAATCGGCCGCTTGGACACCGCGCAGGTATGTCTGGTCTTCGATGCCCTCGGAGTACATCGAGTACCCGCCCTGCGCGTCGCAGTGCCAGGCGTAGACGGCGACGTTCTGGTACGGCACATCGCCGTTGGCGGTATCCAGGATCGTGAGGTTCAGCGTCATCGGCACGCCTTCCGCAGTGACGCCACCGTCGAGACTGCTGCGGATGTCGCTGCGCACGATGCCGGACTGCTCCAGGATGTCCGGGCCGTTCGACCCGTCTCCCGGGTAGGGCCCGGCGGTCTCGTCGGGGATCTCACCGGCGGGGACGACGATCGCGGGGGTCGTCGCCGTCGCGGACGGAGACGGGGTCGCTGTGGGCGACGAAGAGGAGGTCGCGGTCGCGGCGGTGCCTGTGGCGCTGGGCGCGCAGGCTGCCAGGGCTGCTGCGCCGACGCCGAGCCCGACGAGGCTCAGTACTCCCCGCCTGCTGATCAGGGTGCGGATGTCGAACGGAGCGCCTTGGTCGACCACCTCCTCGTCGGCGTGGTCGAGCAGGCGGCCCTCGTAGGTGGGTCCCTGCGGGGTCTGCTGCGGTTCGGGCATGCGGCGCATGATCGCCTCCAAGTGGGGAGTCGGGCTCTAACAGGACTCAGCATCCCCGCCCCGCCGATGACTGGACTTCGGGCCCGCTATGTGCTTCCTATGAGCGCCGCAGCGAGGGGACTGCGGTGCCGGGAAAGGGGTCGAGATGCTCAGCCATGGCGATGTTGCCGCTACAGCGGACGTGTCGACCCGGCGATCTCAGCTCGCCCGGCGCCGCGGGACGAGCGTTTCGGTCTTCGGCCGTGCGTGGAAGTCGCGGATGGTCGGGGCGACGAGCGCGGGCTTTTCGACCATCAGTGCATGTGACGCATTCGGGACGACCGCGAGCTCGCCGCGCAGCAGCGATCGATAGAAGGCGAGAGTGTGCTCGAGCTCCGGCTCGTCGTCGTCGCCTACGAGCACGAGCGCGGGGACGATCACGCGCGAGGACATCGCCAGAGGCGGGATGCCGCCCTCCCGGCGGGGACTACGCGCGCGGTCGGGGGGTAGAGCGTGGTGCTCCGTCGGCAGGGCGCCGAGATCGATACAGCTTGAGCGCGATCGGCAGGACCACGGGGAGGAAGCGCAAGACGTGACGGAACACGAGGGCGGACCTAGGCGCGGGTGCGCTGTGGGCCGGTGACGGGCGCGCGCCAGGTGCCGCGCCATCTGCGTGGTCCGGTGCGCGGCTCGAAGAGCGCCCGCGCAGAACGCAGGCCGTCGGTGAGGTGGCTCGTCCACGGCGAGGATGTTGTGCTCATGCAGACAGCTAAGCCGGATCCGGCCCCCGGCATCGGAGGTTGCAATCCGGCGCGCGACCACGTAGCCTGCCGCGCGATCGGGCAGCCTCAGGCGAGAACAGACTGATCGTCATCCGTAATGAGGGAATGAGCGGTCTCGTCACGGTGTCGGATAGATCATGAGCACATTCGTACAGCAGCTGGAAATCGCCGACCCGATCGTCCTGGACGTCATCGACCGGCCTGAGCCGCACGCCGGCCCGGGCCAGGTGCGGGTGCGCGTGCGAGCGGCCGGTCTGAACCCGGTCGATTGGAAGGTCGCCTCGATCCCGGCTGCGGCCGCGCGGTACGGAGTCAGCGCCCCCACCGGCTTCGGCCACGACTTCGCCGGCGAGATCGATGAGGTCGGTGCCGATGTCGAGGGCTTCACGATCGGCGACCGCGTCTTCGGCGGAGCCCGGGCCCGCGCCGTGGCGGAGCACGTGGTGATGACGGTCGCCACCGATCTTCTGGTCCGCACGCCCGAGGGACTGTCGGACGAAGCCGCGGGCGCGCTGAGCATCGCGGCGCGCACCGCCGACGCCGCGGTCACCACGGTCGGCGCCTCCGCGGGCGACACCGTGCTGATCGGCGGGGCGGCCGGCGGCGTGGGCGTGCTGGCGGTGCAGCTCGTCGTCGCCGCCGGAGCGAAGGTCATCGCCACGGCATCCGAGTCGAATCATGAGTTCCTCCGCGACCTGGGAGCGATCCCCACGACGTACGGCGACGGACTCGCAGACCGGGTCCGCGCGCTTGCGCCGGGAGGAGTGGATGCCGCGATCGACCTGCAGGGCACGGACACCGTTCTCGCCGCCCTCGATCTGGGCGTCGACCCCGCCCGGATCGCCACCATTGCGGCGGGACCGAACCCGCCGGGCGGCGCGGTCGCGACCGGCGGCGGTCAGGCCGCGCCCGACGCGCTCGACCGCATCGCGCAGGCGATCGCCGAAGGCCGCCTCACCCTGCCGATCGAGGCGACATTCCCGGTCGAGCGCATCTCCGACGCGGTGGCGCTGCAGCGCGGGGGTCACGTCCGCGGCAAGGTCGTCGTCACGGTCTGAGCGACTCCGCCGGTTGGCGCTAGGCTCGCGAACCCACGCGTCGCGTGCGAACCCCCACGCTCCTGGGCGCCGCAGCGCATGGGTTCGCGCGGAGGATGTGGGTTCGCGCGCGTAATCACGCGCCGGAGTCGGGACCGCCCGGTCAGAACCCGTCCCAATGGCCCGGCTCTCGCAGGGCACGGTAGTGCACCTCGACCGCGTGCGCGGAGACGGATGCGACGCACACCAGCAGCGACTGGGTCGGATACCCGTGGGGCCGATTGTCGCGGATGAGCGCGCGGTCATCGACGCTCTCCAGAGCCGCCGAACGCTCGAGCACGTCGATCCAGGGACCCCACCATCGGCCCCCATCGGATAGCACGGCCGTCGAGAAATCCTCCAGCCATCGAGCGATGCGCGGGGTGGACTCATCGTCCACGTCGTCGTGAGCGACCATGTGCGTGCCCGGTGCGAGCGGAGTCCGGTCGACCCGCGCTCCGTTCCACGAGATGACGCGAGCGTGGGATCCTTCCACCTCGACGAGATTGAAGCCGTGCGTGCGGGGGTGCTCGGGCGTCCTGCCCGCCACTGACTCCAGTGCAAGACCGCCGCGGGAGACGATGTCGGACTCCGGCACCGTCGACACATCGGCCCGGTTGAGCAGCACCGCCAGGCGACCCCTGTCGGAGTCGGCGGCCAGCCACGCCCCGCCCGCGCGCACATCCCGGACACCCACGACTCCGCCGTGCGACTCCGGCCACCACCGTCCGAGCGGGCTCCAGGGGCGGTCGGGATCCTCATCGCGGATCGCGAGCACGCGGGTGGGCTCGGTCGCGGATGAGGGCACTCGGATGACGACGGTGCAGATGACGACCCTCCGGGTTCGGTTCGGCTATGCCGAAGATCGTATGGCGTTCGGTGCGCCACCGGCGCGGGGAGGAGGGTCAGAGCTTGCGCAGCAGCACTCCGCCGACCGTGTGGTCGACGGTTTTCTGCAGCACGAGGGTGGCCCGGTGCTTGGTCGGCAGCACGTTCTCGAGGAGGTTCGGGAGGTTGATCTCGTTCCAGATCCGCAGCGCGGTGGCGGCGGCCTCCTCGTCGCCGAGCGATGCGTACACGTTGAAGTACGACGACGGGCTGCTGAAGGCGCTCTGCCGCAGCGTCATGAAGCGGTCGACATACCACTGCGCGATGACGTCCGGGTCGGCGTCGACGTAGATCGAGAAATCGAAGAGCTCGCCGATCGAGACGCGGTCCGAGCCGGGCGGAGGCTGGAGCACGTTGAGCCCCTCGACGATCACGACGTCCGGCCGCCGGACGGTCACGTACTGGTCGGGCACGATGTCGTAGCGCAGGTGCGAGTAGATCGGGGCCCGCACCTCGTCGGCACCGCTCTTGACCTGCGTGAGGAAGTCGCGGAGGGCACGACGGTCGTACGACTCCGGGAAGCCCTTCCGCCTCATCAGACCGCGGCGTTGAAGCTCCGCGTTCGGGTGGAGGAATCCGTCCGTCGTCACCAGCGCCACGCGCGGCGTGTCCGGCCATCGGCTGAGCAGCTCCTGCAGAAGACGCGCGACCGTGGACTTGCCGACCGCGACGGAGCCGGCGATGCCGAGCACGAAGGGGGTCGTGGTGTCGGGCTCTTCGAGGAAGCGGCTGGTCGCCGCCCCGAGCGACTTCGCCGACCTCGCGTACAGGCTCAGAAGCCGGCTCAGCGACAGGTACACCTCGCGCACCTCGTCCATGTCGAGGCGGTCGCCGAGTCCGCGGATCTGCGCGATCTCGGCGGCTGTAAGCGGTTGCGTCATGCCCGGCGCGAGACGAGCCCAGTCGGACCGGCTGATCTCGCGATACAGGGAGAGCGGGAGCGCTGCCGGCCCCGTCCCCGCTGTCATGGCGACAGCAGCTCGACCACGAGGTCGAGCACGGCGTCGGCGACGGCGCGCTTGCTGCCCGACACCTCTGCGACGACATCGCCGGATGCCGCCAGCACGAGCGCCTCGTTGTCGTCCGCACCGAAGCCGCGCCCTGCGCCCACTGCGTTCGCGACGAGCAGGTCCGCGGGTTTGCGCGCGATCTTCTCCTGGGCCAGCACCAGCAGCTCGTTCCGATCCGCTGCCGTCTCCGCCGCGAAGCCGACGACCACCCGCCCCGGCACCGGATCCGCCAGCAGCGCGCCCAGCACGTCCGGCGTGCGCGTCAGAGCCAGCTGCATGACTTCGCCCCGTGCGCTCTTCTTGATCTTGCGCTCCGCGACCTCGGCGGGCGTGTAGTCCGCGACCGCAGCCGCCATCACCACGACGGATGCCGCGGCCGCCTCCTTCTCGACGGCCCGAGCCAGATCGGCGGCGGTGGTGACCTCGATCGTGCGCAGTCCCGCGGCGTCCAGGTCGGCGGCCGGACCGGCGTCGAGGTGGGCGGCGATCACCGTCACATCGGCGCCCCGCGCCGCGGCCGCCACGGCGAATGCGACTCCCTGCTTGCCGCTCGAGTGATTGCCGACGTATCGCACGGGGTCGATCGGCTCTCGGGTCCCTCCTGCGGTGACCAGCACTCGACGTCCGGCGAGGTCGTCTCGGGGGCCGCGGGCGCCCGTCTCAGCGCCCGCGTCGGCCGCCCCGGCCCCCGCCGCCGCGAGTACAGCCGTCACGATCGCGTCGGGCTCGCTCATACGTCCCAGCCCGACATCCGGACCGGTCAGCCGACCGGAGTCCGGACCCACGATGATCACGCCACGGCTGCGCAGCGTGTCGACGTTCGCGACCGTGGCGGGGTGCTGCCACATCTCGGTGTGCATCGCGGGGGCCACCACGAGCGGGGCACGGCTGGCGAGCACCGTCGTTCCGAGCAGATCGTCGGCGATCCCGGCGGCGACCTTGGCGATCGTGTTCGCGGTCGCGGGAGCGATCACGACCACGTCCGCCTGCTGGCCGAGGCCGACGTGGCGCACGGACGAGACGTCGTCGAAGATCGACGTGTTCAGCGGCTGCCGGCTGATCGCCTCCCACGTGGGAGCGCCGACGAACTGCAGCGCGGCATCCGTCGCGATCACGCGCACCGCGTGGCCGGCGAGCACCAGGTCACGCACCACCTGGACGGTCTTGTACGCGGCGATACCGCCGGTCACACCGACGACGATGTTCAGTGATCGGTCCATCTCTCTCCCCATCGCGTCTGCCGAGCGCCGCCAGTCACCTTCTGCGCTTGCGCGACTTCGGTTTCACCAGGGTCTGCACGCGACACCAGAGCTCCCCATCGGCGCGCGCCGCCTCCACCCCGGGGGCGTAGCTTCCGACCGGGGCCCTCTCGGTTCCCATCCGCTCGATCTGCACGGTGGCGGGCACGACCACATCGGTGACCGTCCGGTGCTTATCGGGCAGGTGCTCGACGGCGTGGCGGTGCAGCGTCTTGCGACGGTCGACCATCGAGAGGAACGCGACGACGCGCGCCTTCGACCTGGATGCCGACACGATCTCCTCGACCTGCTCGAGCGATCGCATGGACAGCGGCGACGGAACCAGCGGAACCACGACCGCGTCCGCCGAGAACACCGCGTTCTCGGCGACCAGCGCGGCGCCGGGCGGGCAGTCGAGGATCACCACGTCGTAGTCGCGGTCGACGTGCTCGAGGATCTTCGCGACGCGCTGCTCGGACTTCTTCGCGTGGTCGAAGACCAGGTCCAGGTCGCGGTAGCTCGCATCGGCGGGGAGGACATCGAGGTTGTCGTAGTCGGTGGCGCGGATCACCGAGCGCACCTTGCTCTCACCCGCCACGAGTGCCCCCACGCCGCCTTTGACCTTCGGCTTCACCTGCAGCAGGAAGGTCGTCGCACCCTGCGGGTCGAGGTCCCACAGCAGCACCCGGAACTGCTTCGATGCCTCCCACGCCAGATTGACCGCGGCGGTCGTCTTTC
>NZ_DASUNI010000337.1:0-12907 GCF_036277215.1 Microbacterium sp.
CGCTCGCACGCGCATCCGCTCGCGTCGGATTTGCCACCCGTGGGGTAGGGCCAATGCGATCAGCGCTTGCCGTTGCGACGTGGACGACCACCACGACCACTACCCCGCGCGCGTTGGCGGTACGGGCGCGCCTGCCCTTCATACAAGGTCACCATCGCCCCTGGGCACGCTCGCCCGTCCACCCAGTGCGTATCTACGAGCGTCTCTACGACCCTGTTCCACAGAGACTGCGCCTCTACAGGTTGGCCGCACCATGGGCATAGCTGTTTCATGCCGGCTTCGGTTCAGGCTTGCTCGCCCCGTTCGTCACCTTGCTGTCCCATCCACTCGGCTTGGCCTGCGTCGGAGGCTTTGCAGTCTTGCCCTTGCCCTTCTCTCCACGCTCACGGATGGGATGCTCTGTCGTGCGCAGCTTTTCCTGCGACATGAAGAGCTCGCAGACGCGCTCCACCGTTCCGTCGATGAAGATGTACTTCTTCCGCTGGTGCTTGATCATGCGCATCAGCACGATGGCGTACTGCGCCTTGTACTTCGTCTTTGCGCGCTTGAACTGGTCCTCCAGCTTCACCAGCTCGGTGATGCTCTCGTCCAGATCCTTGATCGACGCACGTCCCATGCCCTGCAGCTCACCCTGATTCTTTGGCATCGTCTACTCCTTGTAGGCCCCTTCGTACGTATGCATCCAGGTCCCCTTGTTCGTCGAGCACCAGCTCCATGAACCGAGGTACCCACTCTCTTCCCGTGGCCGCGCGCTGTCCCCAGCCCACGACGTAGATGCGATTGCCGCGCATGAGCCAAGCGGTCGCTTCGATGACGCACTCGACCTGAATCTTGCGAACGTGCGATGGCATTCCTCCGCCGTTGTCCTCGCACACCTGGACAAGGACGGCACCATGCAGCGCATCCATGGCCAGGATGTCGCCGAAGCCGAACGCGTCCTTGCGGATGGAGGTGTTCGGGATCCACTTCTCCACGACGCAAGCGTAGATGGATCGCGCAGCGCAGTAGTCCATCGTCCGCTTCGTGTGACTCACTCGCTTGCTCATCGGCCGTGCCCCAGCGCCGCAGCGGCCAGCCGCAGCTCCTCGGCCGTCGCCTCATGGTCCCTTGCCGCGCTCTCGAGCTCTCGCGCTTGCGACCGAAGGTGCGCAGCGAGCCGGAGCTGCTCCTCGCGCGCCTTGTCGATGATCTCGATGGCTCGCCCCTTCGGCGTCAGCGGAGCGCCCTTAGGTTGCGGCGGGTCGTCGATCTCGCCGGCGAGCGGCCCGCGAAATCCTCCGTTGCCGCGCCCATCCCACCACGCGAGCGCGTTCTCATGGATGCCGATGTGGTCCGGGTCGCGCGTGCAGGTCCCGTATCGCGAGTCGAGCGGAGCGTTGCCGCAGACGCGCGCGCGACACGGATGGGGCGTAAACGGAGGCGTGACCGTTCCACAGCGTGGGCAGATGAAATTCACGAGCATCGTCCGCTCCTGCACGAGGGACAGCTCCCCCGCCAAAACGACCATCGCTCGCCGCATCGAGCGCACCGCCAGAAGAACCAGCCCTTCATGAGTCCCCCGTGATGCGCTCCTGGTCCAGCTGCGCATCGTCGTAGCCGCTCAGAGCAACGATGGACTCCGCCACTGCCACCGCATGGCGCGCGAGCACCGAAGGTTGCATCCCGCTCGTCCTCTTGTTGGAGGTCCAGCCGGACGCGATGACGAATGCGCCCCTGCATACCAGCAGCGCTCGTCTCCGCGCCCGTCGGTTGGCTCGATCCGTCTTGGGATCGGGCTCGCTCATGGCACCCCCCGGTCGGTTCCAGCTGGGGGGCCTCGGAAGTCGGCTTCCAGGGGCCGTCTGGTGGGTCGGTTCCGGTTCCGGGTACTACTATACCCGGGAACCGACCCAACCAGACCCTCGCCACCCGGTTCCCGGAACCGACTCGGAACCGACTCGGAACCGACTCTCATGACGGTACCTCACCGAGGAGTGGGAGCTGGGTCTCCTTGGCCAGTTCGGGGGGGCAGATCATCCATCCGCCGCCCGTGCCCTTCTTCTTCATGCGCACCTCCACCAGTTCGCCGGTCTTGATCAGCCGCGTGATCGCCACGTAGCCGAGCTGTTTGTTGCAGTGGGCGAGGAGCACCAGATCGCTCCTCGTGGTCGGCTGCGTGAGTTTGCTCGCCGCGCCGAGCACCGACATGAGCGCGCCCTCCACCGCGTTCGACTTCTTCGCCTCGGCGAGCTCCGCCTTCACCTCGGCGGCCGGCCGCGAGTCGCCCTCGATGATCCATCGACCGGTGCGGCCTTCGTAGCGCGCGGGCAGCACGCGATCACCGCCGCCCATGCGGCCCTTGCCCAGCGAGAGCTGCACCGACTGGTCTCCGTCGTCGCCGATATTCTTGATGCCGCCGATGGAGATGGTGTTGGACGCGTACCGCTCGATCGCGGCGGACTCCGCGGCCAGGTCGGCGGTCTCGACACCCAGCTTGTCGCCCGAGCGCGCGATGCGAGCGTTCTCTCGGCTCATCTGGTTGAGCGCGACGACGACGATGCGGAGCTGCTTCGCGATCCTCTTCAGCGCCTTCATCACGAGCGCGACGCGTTGGCGGTGTTCCTGCTCATCGGCTTCGAAGATCTGGATGTAGTCGACCGCCACGACGATCGGCTCGTCAATGTAGACCTCGCGCATCCCCTCGACGGTGGCGCGCATCGAGGCGAGCGAGGCATCTTCCTCCTCGACGAGCACCAAGCGCGGGATGTTGGACGCGTGCACCATGTGCTCGCGCGGCACGTCGCCCTTGAGCACCTGCTCCCATGACGCGTTCGTCTGCATGCCGACGACCCGCGCCGCGAGCTCGTCGCCCTCCAGCTCGAGGGATAGGTAAACCGCAGGCCCGTAGTGGCGGGCGTGGTTGACGAGAAGGTCGGCCACCAGCGAGGTCTTGCCGCTGCCCGACGGACCCATCACCACGACGATGCCGCCGGGCCGGCACCGACAGACCTCGCGCAAGCCGAGCTGGAACGACACCCACGGTTCGTGGGCGCGCGCAAGGATGTCGTCCACGTAGGACGAGATCGGTCGCCACGGCTTGCGAGGCGGGGGCTTCCTCGCCCCGTTCTTCGGAGGAGAGGCCACGGGCTATGCCGCCCGCTTCGCCCCGTCCTTCCGCTTCGGCGGACCGGCCCAAAACGTGGCCAGGTCGCAGCCGAACAGCACGCACACCTTCTCGAGCATCTCGAGACTGATCTTGTTGCGCCCGTGCTCCCACTTGCTGAGCGTGGTCGCCGAGACGCCGATTGCCTCCGCGACCTCCACCGCGGCGAGGTCACGCCAGAGTCGCCACTCCCGCAGGAGGTGGTGGACGCGGGCGGCGAGGGACGAAGGCGGGGTCTTCGCTGGTTGACGCACGATACACGATTACCGTAGCGTCAATGGGGGCGTCAAAGTTCGTCGGGCCTGATTCTTGACTCCTGCGCACTGTCCGTTCGGTCATCTTTCGTTCGCCAAGGGGCTTGACGGAGGGTCAACGCTTCCTGTATCGATGGAGAGATGACGAAGAACGAACCGAACGGAAGGGAGGCGCCCGATGTAGAGCGTCCGACGGAGGAGACGGAGCCGCTCGCGCCCATCCCGGGCGAGCCGTGGTGGGACCCGACTATCCCCACGGTGCGTGGCGGCGAGCCGGCGCTCCCATCCTACATGATGGGAGACCCGCCGGTCACGATCGAGTCGCGCGCGCGAGCGGCGAGGTTCGCGCGCGTGCGTCGGCGCGGTGGACGATGACGGAGGGAGGACTTCGATGACGAGAGCACTTCTATTGTCGGTGACGTTCCTGCTCGGATGCATGGAGGAGCAGGTCGGCGCGGACCTGCAGCCTATCTGTGACTGCGTGCGCAACCCGCACTCGTGCTGCTGCACGACGCCGATCGTACTGGACCTGGAGGGAGACGGCATCCGGCTCACCTCGTGGGAGAAAGGCGTCGTCTTCTCGCTCGTGCCACCGCGCGGCCCGGGCTGGCGCGCGTGGACGGAGAAGGGTTCCGATGACGCCTTCCTGGGTCGCGACCACACCGGCGATGGCGTCGTGAACGACGGGTTCGAGCTCTTCGGGGACGTGACGCCTCAGGACGCGCCAAGCCTGGGCGAGTCGTACAACGGTTTCCGGGCGCTGGCGGAGTACGATGAGAACGCCGACGGTCTGATCGACGCGGCCGATGCGGTGTACACCGAGCTCATCCTTTGGCAGGACCGCAACCATGATGGCGTGTCCACGCTCAACGAGATCTCCGGGCTGGCCGAGCACGGCATCACGGGTCTGTCGGTGGTCTACGACGAGCCGAATCGGCCCGATGAGCATGGCAACCTGTACCGGTTCTCGGCTGCGGTGCTGGCCGCGCCGGGCTCGAAGGTGGCGCCGCGAGCGTGGGACGTTTCTCTGACCAGCCCGACACGAGCCGAGCGGCGCGCGGCCAGCCTGCCGGACCCGGTCCCCGCCAGCGACGAGCCCCCAGTCTCGCAGCCGAACGCGTTTGCGCCACCTGCGGCAGCCAGCGCCGGCGACTGCTTCATCACCATGCAGGTGGCGCGCCCCCTGTACAACGACATCGGATCGGGAACGGTCAAGACCCGGGCGCAGTGGTACCAGACCAGCGGGACCCCTTCGGATTGCCCCTCCTCGACGAACCCGACGACGGTGCGTCTCTATCAGTACCGCCTCGGCCAATGGAGGCTTCTGATCAACACCAACGGCGCGATGGGTCCGTTGATGTGGAAGGACGCGCCAAAGGTGTGCCGCTTCCGCGGTGACAGCGCATGGGTGGGAGAGGCGGACTTCATCTTCACGGAGTCTCCTTTCCAGTCTCTGAGTCGGTATGAGCGCCGGGGAAGCGACTGGATCTGGCCATGCAGCGAGTACCCTGGCGATAGCGACCTTCCGCCGTGCGAGCAGGAGCCATGAAGCCGCGGCTATGGTTGGAGCAGCGCGCCGATGGGTCGTGGCTGGCGTGCCTCGGAGCTTCCGGCGGCGTCGGCAGGGACCCGCAGGCGGCGTTGGACGAGCTCTCTCGCCGCATCCCGCTCGCCAAGCTCTTCTTCACGTCGCGAGTCGGCGCGTGACGGTGTTCAGGAGCTACCTCAGGAACCACCCCGACGCGGCGTGGTGGCTGGCCACGAAGTCTTTCGCGGACCATCTTCGTGCCCTGGTCCGCAAGGCAGACCAGATCGGCAACCGATGGATCCAGATCGACGTGAGCCCATGAAGATCGACCACGCGAAGCTCTCTGCCCACCTTGGCGCGCTGTCCGCCCATGTCTCGGCGAGGCTAGGGCAGGTATACGCCATCATGTCCGCCGCCGAGGACGTCTCGCGCGAGTCGCCGGCCCGGTACATGGTGCTGATGTCGGACGCCGCCAAGATCCTTGTCGACCTCATCGAGGTCTCGCGCGAATCGGGCCTGGAGATCGAGTTCCTGCAGCTGGGTCTGCGGGACGTCGAAGGTCGTCTCCGCCGCGCGCAGCAGAAGCGCGGCCAACCGTCGTAGGAAGGGAGCGAGCATGATCAAGAGAGAGGCGGATGCGGATTCGATGGTGCGGGTGTGGCGTGCCGTGGCGTCGTTTGAGTGCGTCGTCATCATCGTTGTGTCGCTGGTGATGACGCACCAGTGGCGCCGCGCGGTGGGCTTGGAAGCGTCGTTCGATGCGTTGTTCGAGGGAGAGAAGAAGCGGCTCGAGAACATGGAGGGTCTCGTTCACCAGGAGCAGGCCTTCAGCCGGTCGGTCATGGAGCGCGTGCAGGACGGCGTGGTGCAGCTGGAGCGATGTCGGCGAGACCAAGCCTCCGACCTGGAGCTCTTCTTCCAGTACCAGCGAATCGACGACATCTTTCACAGGAAGTTCTGCACCTCGTGGCTGAAGGGGCAGGCGGCGCCGCCACGCCTGCGTCTCGGACGATGACGACGTTCCACGGGTTCGACCTGACATGCGAGTGCGTGCCGTTCGGCGATGGGTGCTGGGTTGCTCGGGTGACGGGCAACTCTCGGTCCGGCCTGCGCGTCAGCGTGGCTCGAAGGGGTGGCATGTTGGGCACCGCGCGAGACGCGGCACTGGATGCCATGGGCCGCGAGCTGGATCGGCGTTACAACGCGTACGGGGCGAAGAGCGAGCCATGACCGTCAAGGTAGTGCACGGCGAGAGGACGTTCGACGTGGAGCTCAAGTGGGACACGGTCATCATGACCGACGGCCGGCGCACCGCGGGCTGGTGGCTGGTGTCGATCGACGGCAAGCCCCGGCCGCGCGGCAAGGACGTGGCGCAGCTCTACGAGAAAGCCGTGAAGCTCGCCACGCGGGTCCCCATCCCCCATCCCGAGGAGAAGTGATGCTCGATTCTGCATATGCGGACTACAACCGGATGCCCGGCATCCGCTGGACGGTCCTGGCGGCGATGGCGAAGAGCCCGGCGCACTACGTGCTGGAGGTGGCGAGGGTCTCGAGCCCCGACGTCAAGGAGACCGAGGACCGACGTCTCGGCCGCGCCATCCACTGCCTGACCTTGGAGGGCGACGACGTCTTCGGGCGCCGCTGGGTCTCCTACGAAGGCACGCGCGACAAGCGGCACGCGAAGTATCAGGCGTTCCTGGCCGAGCACCCTGGCGCGGAGGTGCTCTCGGTGAAGGAGATGCGACTGGTCAAGGGCATGGCCCGATCGCTTCAGCGCCACCCGGTGGTCATCCGATATCTGGAGACCGGCGTGCGCGAAGCCCCCCTGACATGGCGCGACGTGCCGACCGGCTTGCAGTGCAAGGCTCGCCCGGACTTGCTCACCCCGCATCGCCTGCTTGACCTCAAGAGCGGGCAGCGCATGGACGAGTTCGGGTTCACTCAGACTGCGCAGCGCCTCGGCTATCACTGCCAGATGGCGCACTACATGGACGGGCTGCTCGCGAACGGTTGGAACGGGTCGCAGGAGCCGATCCTCCTCGGCGTCGAGAAGACCGACCCGTTCGACGTCGTTCCGTACGAGATGCCCCACGCGATCCTCATGCAGGGTCGGCGGATCGTTCGTCGCCTACTCGATCGCGTGGCCGAGTGCGACCAGCGCGGCGAGTGGCCGGGCCGCGCTCCGCACGACGTGGTGCGGCTGAACTCCGCCGTCGAGTGGCGGTTCGCCGGCATGTACGACGACCTGTCTGACCTCGACATGTCCGGTCTGGAGAGAGAGTGATGCCCAAGAACGACGCCTACCTCGACAACTGGATCCTCGCCTACCCCGAGCAGTTCCTCAAACAGGAGCATCTGCGCGGCCGCGACTGGACCTTGACCATCTCCAAGATCGTGGTCTCGGAGATCGAGCTGGTCGAAGAGGGGGGAAGAAAGAAGACCGAGGATAAGCCGATCGTTCACTTCGACGCGCTCAAGAACCGGCCCGACAAGATGCCCTGGCGGTGGATGATCGGCAAGACATCCTGCCGCGTGCTGGAAGATCTGTACGGCCGAGCGATGCGAGATTGGGTCGATAAGCGGATCACGATCTTCCCCGACATGACGGTGCCGTGGCGCGACCGGCAGACCAAGGAGAAGCGGATGGGCGCGATCCGCGTCCGCCCGGTCATTCCGCCGGAACCCAAGTCGAAGGCGGATGCGTCGCCGACCGACGACTCCATGAAGGCGCACGTGGCCTCTCTGTGGGCCGCGCTCGAGACCGCGCTGAAGGAGCCGGACGGTGTGGCCCGGTTGAAGGCGCAGGTCGACGCGCTGCCCGACGGCGCCGACAGGGTGGCTCTCCAGTGCTCGGTGGAGCGACTGGAGCGGATGACACAGGTGGAGCCGGGATGACGCGGGACCGTCGACGGCACGCTCGGTACCAGCCCTCCGATGGTCCGGCGACACCGCCCGGCGCGATCTGCGGCGCGCGGCACTCGACCACCACCGACGAACCCCGCCGCATCAACTGCAAGCGATGTCTCGCTTACCTTAAAGCGCACTACCCCGAGCGGTACAACGCAGCTACCAAGGACAAAGAATGAGGATCATGATTCGATGTTTGGCGTTAGCATTCGTGCTGTCTGGCTCAGCATGCATGGACGAGGAGGTCGATGCGACGCGCCAAGCGTTGTGCGACTGCGCCGCCAACCCCCACTCGTGCTGCTGCACGACACCGATCATTCTGGACCTGGAGGGAGACGGCATCGAGCTGACGTCGTGGAATGACGGCGTCTCGTTCGCGCTAGTCCCAGCGCGTGGCAAGGAGTTGCGCGCATGGACTACCCCCGGCACCGACGACGCGTGGCTCTTTCTCGATCACACGTCCGATGGAGTCGCCACGGACGGACTCGAGCTCTTCGGCGACGTCACACAGCAGCAGAAGCCCGCACCCGGTCAAGCGCGCAATGGTTTCTCGGCGCTCGCACAGCATGACGACGGTGACGGTCTCATCGACGCCAGCGATCCCGTCTTCGCCGACCTGCGCCTGTGGCAGGACGTGAACCACGACGGCGTGTCCACGCTCGATGAGGTCTCGGACCTGCCGTCGCACGGCATCACCGGGATATCGGTCGTGTACGACGAGCCGCGCCGCCCCGACCCGCACGGGAACCTCTTCCGCTTCGCAGCCGACGTTATGACCGCGCGGGGTTCGACGGTGGCAACGACTGCATGGGACGTGTCTCTCGCCAGTCCGATGCCGTCGGAGCGCCGGGCCGCGGGAATTCCAGACCCGATTCCCCCCAGCCGCGAACCTCCGGCAGAGGGAGAGGGTAGGACGGACACACGGAGTCGTGATTTACCAATGGCGGCATGTCTAATGACGCAAATTGGTGGTCGGCCGCGCTATGAAAATGGCACGGTCAGTGGGCGAGCGTGGTGGACCGCTACCGGTAGCCCGTGCCCAACAATCTCACTCGGCACCTCGCCGAAGCTACATCAGTGGCATCTTGGCGAGTGGCGGATGCAGGTGTCGGCCAGCCTGCCGACGGCGTCGGGACAAGTTTTGACGGTTAACGAACCGTGCCCGTTCCCGTTCCGCTCCAGCTGGCGCACGCGGGCGGACTACACCTATCCACCGCCGTATCAGGGACACAACGCGTCGCTGTGGTCGGACCCAATCGAGCATCTGTGCTCGGCCTACGCGACCGGGAACGATCTTCCGCCCGAATGTGAACAGGAGCCCTGAGAACCAGCTCGCCCGCGCCGCTGCTGAACCCTCATGCCTTCAATGCCAAAACCAACGGCAGCGGCGCGGGCGTTCCTTTCATGGAGACATGGACCGTGAGCGTCAAGACCATCGAGCGCGTACGAGCCCGACGACGAGCCCGGCGCGTTGCCCCGCGCGGATGGACCGTCATTCCCTATGGCGCGAGCGACATGACCGAGTGCGGTTGCTCGGTCGGGAAGTACCTGGGCATCCCGTACACGCCGATCGCGTGGACGCGCGAGGGCGGAACCTACGGCATCCAGTGCATGACGTGCGGCGCGTGGTGGACCCGCGCGGTTCCGTTCGGCGTCATCGGGACCGGTCTCTTTGTGGACGGGTCGCATCCCGAGGTGCGGGCCATGCGGGCGCGGAGGGCGTCGTGATCCTCCCTCCGGGTGCGCTGTTCTCGGCGTGCGACACGTATCGGTACCTCCTGTGGCGACACTGGGCCGACGGTCCGTTCTGTTGTTTCATCATGCTCAACCCCAGCACTGCCGACGCGACCCGCAACGATCCGACGGTGCGCCGGTGCATCGGCTTCGCGAAGTCATGGGGGTTCGCCGGCCTCGACGTGGTCAACATCTTCGCGCTGCGCTCCACCGATCCGAAGGTGCTCCGCAAGCACGCCGACCCGATCGGCCCCGACAACGACGAAGCCATCCGGGTGGCGGTTCGTCGGTGCCATCTCGTGGTCTGCGCGTGGGGCAACTACGGGCGCCTGCATGACCGCGGCACGAAGGTTCTCCTGTCACTGCAGGCAATGGGCGTGCGGCCGGTGTGCTTCAAGCTGACGAAGGACACCACGCGCAAACCCGGCCAGCCCGAGCACCCGCTGTATCAGCAAGCGCGCCCGCTCAGCGCGATGCAGACCCTCGCGGTGGTGCCCCGATGAAGATGTCGCAGGTCGAGCTTGAGCGTTTTCGCGCCGGCTTCTGTCGATGTGGCAAGGAGCGCGCGCTGCCGGGGAAGAAGCTCGGGCCGAACTGCGCTGCTCAGAGAAAGGCCATCGAGGCACGGCGCGCGGCCAAACGGCGCGAGTCGCGGACCGGACGGAGCGGCGTGAAGAAACAGTGCGACATCTGTCTCCGCAAAGGGCACACGCCGAAGACGTGCGACCAGAAGCCGGAGAACGACCAGCCCCGGCGGTGTTCCCGCTGCCGAGACTGGGCAGTACCGGGCGAGCTCTACTGCCGCCCGCACCTCATCACGCTCGCACAGAACGAGCGGGAAGGATGGTTTCAGGAATGAAGATTGTCATCGTGTTCGCCCTCGTGGCGCTGTTCTCGCTGTCGAGCCGTGGCACCACCGCGGCGGCGCCGACCTGGCCACCGGCCCCGCAGGCGTGCGTCCAGCTCGGCGCGACGTGCTCCTCGGTCACCCCGTGCTGCCCGGGTCAGGGGATCTGCAAGCGCGTCGACTACAACGGCTCTCGCTACAGCTGGCAGTGCCGCCCGTGATGGACGAAGAGCCGAAGCGCGGGCCGCGCGGTCGCGTCGGCGACGGGAACCCGGGCCGCAACTTCCGGCGACGGATACGGACGATTCTGGCCATGCATGAGTTCCCTGTGCGGGCCCGGAGCGCGGCGCGTCTGTCGGAAGAGGGCCGGGCGTGGCTGGCCAGGAAGGCGGGCCGATGACCGCGCCGGCGTGGACGCCCGAGATGGAGGCCCGCGCTCGGGCGCTGCTGGCCGGAGCGGTGCCCGGGCCATGGGAGATCGACGAAGAAGGGGATATCAAGGCTGGCCCGACGAGCGAGGCTATCGGCGTCCACGTCGCGCAGATCGATGAGTTCCCCTGCGTCGAGGAGGACAAGATGGACGGCGCCGCGATGGAGATCGAAGCGACAGGTCAGCTGATCGCGGCTGCCCCTTTCATGCTCGGCGCAGCGCTGGCCGAGATCGAACGCCTGCGCGGCGAGGTGAAGCGACTCGAGACGGAGATCACCGACTACGCGCTCACCCGGGTCACCGGCCGCCTCGGCCCGACGAACGCGGAGATCGACGCGGCGGACAACGCGGCCGGGCGACGTCGAGCGAGGAGAAGGAAGTGAAGGCGATCTTTCAGATCGTCGCCGCGCTGGCCGCTCTCGTCGCGTTCGTGATGAGCGTGGACCTCGTCGTGTCGGAGCATCGCCGGCGACGCAGCCTGCGAAGGATAGGAAGACGATGACTCACAAACGCGGTAGCAATCACTGCGCACCTGGGATGACGGCCGGACCGGAGTGGCCACAGGAGCGGTGGCTCATCGAGCGCGCAGCCGACGGGGAGTTCATCTGCTCTCACTCCAGCGAGCGCCTGGCCCGCGATTGCCTGAACGGAAGCCGCCGCATCCGCCACGTCTGGATCGACCGGTATGGCAAAGAGGTCCCCGCGCCGGACGTGCCCGCATGAAACAGACGGCGATGGCGTTCGACTCCACCATGGCGATCGATGCGGCCCGCAGGGAGGTCGCACTCTGTCAGCGGCAACTCGATATTGGGAGCTCGCCCGACTTCTGGCGGCGGCGGCTAGATCACGCTGCCAAGCAGCTGGAGGCCGCGGCTGCCATCTTGCGGACGCAGCTCGCGGCGATGGGTGACCCGTGAGCCAGACCGAAGACGAGCGCCTGATCGACGCGTGCGAGGATGGCGGGCCGGGGGGACGGTCTGCGGGTCTGAAGTTGATGGCGCAGCGGGATGAGGCCCGTCGTGCCCTGACAGGGGGGACCCGGCCATCCCTTATCGGTCCGGCGGATACGGGTGGTCAATGCACCGGAGTAAGCGCAAGGTGGTGCCCTCGGTGCGGCGTCTGCACGTGCCGGGAACCAGATCAGTTCGATGCGTCAGACGACTTCGGCGATCCGAAGTGCCCGCTGCACAGCGCAGATTCTCGCCACGCGCTGGTTACGGATGGAGGTGGGTGATGGGGTTCTTCGACTGGGTTCGCCGCCTTTGGTCCGAGCCGATGGATCCGGTGACCGGCCATCGCACGGACCAGGTCACCGACCTGGAGGTCGACGGCGAGGGCTGGCTCGTCGGCCGCGGCGTGCGCCGGCTGCCGAGCGTTCGGCACAGCTCGCTCTCGGTGCCCACACCCATCGCCCTCATGTGGCACTACACCGCGACGGACCCGGGCACCGCTGGGTCGCTGGCCAAGCGCATCCAGACGTACAGGAGCGGGCACGACCGAGCGGCGAGCTGGCACGTCTGCATCGGCGTGGACGGCACCCTGTGGCAGAGCGTGCCGTTCCTGCGTGGCGCCTGGCATTGCGCGCGCGGGGTCGTCGAGCATCGGCGGTGGCACGGCGATCGGTTCATGTGGGACTACGACGTCGCCGACAGTCACCGCATCAACGCGTGCGCGATCGGCGTCGAGCTGGAAGGGCATGGGAAGACGTTCTCCAACCCTCAGGTGGCCGGGGCCATGCGGCTCCTCGGCGCCGTCGTAGAGGCGTATCAGATCCATCCCACGATGGCGGTCCTCGCGCACAGTCACTTCGATCCGTCGCGGCGCCGCGACCCGGGCCCGGTGTGGCGCGATCTCCTGCCGCTCTTGCTGCGCGGCGCGTACAACGTGAAACGGCTGCCGGACCTCTCGGAGTTCTCCGGCTGACAGACTCCGCCGAGCACGACGCTCGGCGGTCAACAAGGGTGGCCTGGAACCGCCCGCGGGAAGGGAGCGGCGTGATGACGAGAGTCGCGATGATGGTGGTGGTGGGCCTGATGGCGGGCTGTATCGAGGAGGTCGACACCAG
>NZ_DASUNI010000338.1:0-3473 GCF_036277215.1 Microbacterium sp.
CGAGCTGGACATCACGGCGCAGGAGGTCTACCGGCTTCCCGGGTCGCTCGACCTGCGCGGGCTGTTCGATCTCGCGAGGATCGACCGCCCGGAATTGCACTATCCCCCGCACGTGCCGACGACCCCGCTGCCGTTCAAGCCCCGCGAGCAGAATGGGCGCTCCGACATCTTCGCCGCCGTCCGCAAGGCCGATGTCCTCGTGCACCATCCGTACGAGTCCTTCGCCACCAGCGTGCAGGCATTCCTCGAGCAGGCCGCAAAGGACCCGCACGTCCTGGCCATCAAGCAGACCCTGTACCGCACCTCGGGCGACAGCCCCATCGTGCAGTCCCTGATCGACGCGGCCGAGTCCGGCAAGCAGGTCCTCGCGCTGGTCGAGGTGAAGGCGCGCTTCGACGAGGCCGCGAACATCGTGTGGGCGCGCAAGCTCGAGAAGGCAGGCGTGCACGTCGTCTACGGACTGGTCGGGCTGAAGACCCACTGCAAGCTCGCCCTCGTGATCCGCGAGGAAGAAGGACGGCTGCGCCACTACAGCCACGTCGGCACGGGCAACTACAACCCGAAGACGAGCCGCATCTACGAGGATTTCGGGCTGTTCACCGTCGACGACCAGGTCGGGCGCGACCTGACCCGCCTCTTCAACGAGCTCTCCGGATACGCGATCGAGAAGAAGTTCAAGCGACTTCTCGTCGCACCGCTGCACCTTCGGAAGGGGCTTCTGCGACTCATCGACAAGGAACGTCGAAACGCACTCGCCGGCAAGCCCTCCAGCATCCGCATCAAGGTCAACTCGATGGTCGACGAGCAGATCATCGACGCGCTCTACCAGGCGAGCCAGGCGGGAGTCCCGGTCGACGTGTGGGTCCGCGGGATCTGCTCACTCAAGCCCGGCGTCCCGGGCATGAGCGAGAACATCCGGGTGCGCAGCATCCTCGGCCGCTACCTGGAGCACTCCCGGCTGTTCATGTTCGAGAACGACGGCGAGCCGCAGGTCTACATCGGCAGCGCCGACATGATGCACCGCAACCTGGATCGCCGCGTCGAGGCCCTCGTCCGCGTGGTCGCGCCCACCCACCTGCAGGAGTTGTCCGACCTGTTCGCCCTCGCGATGAGCGACGACACCAGCTCGTGGTGGCTGGGTCCGGAGGGCGACTGGAAGCGGCACAGCCTCGATGCGGACGGCAAGCCGCTGGTCGACATCCAGGATCGCACCATGGCCAACGTCCAGCGTCGCCGTCGGGCCCGGGCGGCACGATGACCGAGACCGCCGTCTACGCGGCGGGAGGGGTCCTGTGGCGCGTGGTCGAGGGCAAGCTGCTGGTCCTGCTGATCCACCGCACCCGCTATAAAGACGTCACGCTGCCCAAGGGCAAGGTGGACCCCGGCGAGATGCTCGCCGAGACCGCGAGCCGCGAGATCTTCGAAGAGACCGGCATCCGTGTGAGCCTCGGCGTTCCCGTAGGGGTCTCGCGCTACCGGATGCCGAACCGACGCGAGAAGATCGTGCACTACTGGGCGGCGGAGGCCACGGATGCCGCGATCCGCTCGTCGGCGTTCGTGCCGAACAAGGAGATCGCTGCCCTCGAGTGGGTGAGCCTGAAAAAGGCCTTCAAGCGGCTGAGCTACCCCGTCGACACCGAGATCCTGGAGCACTTCGCGCGGCTCGTCGACGAAGGCGTGCTGCGCACGTTCCCGATCATCGCACTGCGCCACGCGAAGGCCGTCGCACGGGAGGAGTGGAACGGCGCCGACGCGGCGCGACCCCTCTCGCCCCGAGGACGCAGCCAGGCCAACTCGATCGTGGGCCCGCTGCTGGCGTTCGGCACACGGAAGATCGTCTCAAGCCCCGCCGTCCGATGCGTGAAGACCGTCCAGCCCCTGTCGGCGGCACTCGGGCGCAAGATCGACAAGACCGAGCTGATCAGTCAGGACGCGTGGGAAGAGGGCAAATCGGACGCCCGCACGATCATCGGCGAGCGGGTGCGCACGCGCAAGCCCGCGGTGCTGTGCACGCACGGCCCCGTGCTGCCGGAGATCCTGACGGAGATAGCACTCGCCACCGGCACCCTCCGCGGGTCGTATCTGGGCAGCGCCTCGGCGCTCGAAGCCGGCGCATTCTCCGTGGTGCATCTGTCGGTCGACAACCCCGGTTCGGGCATCGTTGCGATCGAGACGCACGCGCCGAAGACGTAGCAGCGGGCAGCCTTTCTCCCGTCTGACCTTGCCGCGTTCACCTTCCGTTCACCGTCGTCGCCCACTCTCTTAAGAGTCGCTGTCTACGGTCGGTGCGTGCCCCGCACCAGGGCGCGCATCCCGATAACCGTGAAGGATTCACAGTGAAGCTCACCCGAATTGCCAAGATCGGCGCCATCGGCGCGATCGCGGCCCTCTCGCTCACCGCCTGCGCCGCGAACGAGGCCGGCGGAACGCCGGCCGACCCGTCGGCTCCGGCCGGTCTTTCCGGCGAACTCGCCGGCTCGGGCGCCTCGTCGCAGGAGGTCGCGGTTCAGACCTGGACCGCCGGCTTCCAGGGTGCCAACCCGGACGTGACCATCAACTACGACCCCGCCGGTTCCGGCGCGGGCCGCGAGTCGTTCCAGGCCGGCGCCGTCGCATTCGCCGGATCCGACCGCGCGTTCAAGATCGAAGAGCTCGAGGCGGGCCCGTTCGACGGCTGCGTCGCGGACACGAACATCATCGAGCTGCCGACCTACATCTCCCCCATCGCGGTGATCTTCAACCTCGAGGGTGTCGACGAGCTCAACCTCGATGCCGCCACGATCGCCGGGCTGTTCGCCGGCACCATCACCAACTGGAACGACCCGGCGATCGCTGCGCTGAATGAGGGCGTCGCGCTTCCCGATCTGGCCGTGACGCCGGTGCACCGCGCCGACGACTCGGGCACGACCGAGAACTTCACGGACTACCTGTTCGCGACCGCGCCCGACGTCTGGACCTCGGAGCCCGACGGCGTGTGGCCGCTCTCCAGCGGCGAGGCCGCGCAGGGCACCTCGGGCGTCGTCTCCGCCGTCTCCGGTGGCAACGGCACCGTCGGCTACGCCGACGCGTCGCGCGCTGCCGAGGAGGGACTCGCCACGGCAGCCGTTCAGGTCGGCGACGAGTTCGTCACCTACTCGCCGGAGGCCGCCGCCGCCATCGTCGACGCTTCGCCGTTCGAAGAGGGCCGCACCGAGGGCGACCTCGCGATCGAGCTGGACCGCACCTCGGAAGAGGCCGGCGTCTACCCGATCGTCCTGGTCAGCTACATGATCGCGTGCGAGGAGTACACCGACCCCGCGACCGCCACGCTGGTCAAGGGCTTCCTCCAGTACATCGCGAGCCCCGAGGGCCAGCAGGCCGCCGCGGAGGCCGCCGGCAACGCACCGATCTCCGAGTCGCTCACGGAGCAGGTCAACGCGGCGATCGACCTGATCGTCACCGAGTAGTCAGTCGATTCCCGGCCCGGGCCCAAA
>NZ_DASUNI010000339.1:0-3159 GCF_036277215.1 Microbacterium sp.
ACGGCGCCTCGGGCGGCATGATCGCACCGTTCCTGCAGCCCGAGCTCGAGTGGGACTTCCGGGTCGAGCGCGTGGTGTCCATCAGCACCTCGGCCCACAAGTACGGCCTCGTCTACCCCGGCCTGGGATGGGTCGTCTGGCGGACGGTCGAGGACCTGCCCTCCGAACTCGTGTTCGACGTCACCTACCTCGGCGGGCACATGCCGAGCTTCGCACTGAACTTCTCGCGCCCCGGCGCGCAGGTGCTCCTGCAGTACTACCTGTTCCTCCGGCTGGGCTGGGACGGCTATTACAAGGTCCAGAAGGCCTCGCAGGACGTCGCGGTCTATCTGGCGGGGGAGATCGCGAAGATGCCTGCCTTCGACCTGTGGAACGACGGCACCGACATCCCCGTTTTCGCGTGGCAGCTGACGAAGGGCTACACCGACAAATGGAACCTGTACCACCTGTCGGAGCGGCTCCGGCTCAAGGGCTGGCTGATCCCCGCCTACCCGATGCCCGACGACCTCTCCGATCTCGTCGTTCAGCGGATCGTCGTGCGCAACGGCCTGAGCCGCAACCTCGCCGAGAGCCTCGTCGTCGACATCCGGGAAGCAGTGGCCTACCTCGACGCGCTCGAGGCGCCGATGCCGACCGAGGGACTCGTGACCGCGTTCACACACTGACCCTCACGGCTTGACGATCGGAAGCGCGCCGGTCTCGGCCGCGACCTTCCTCCGGTAGAGCATGCGCTGCTCCGGAAGCGAGAGATCGAACACCACGGCCAGGACGCGGATCACGGCGGTCACGACGATACCGGCGACTGCGGCCCACACGAGCGGGACGCCGATCGCGTTCGAGACCGCGAGCACCAGGCACCCGGCGGCGGCCGCGATGGCGTAGAGCGAGCCCACGTGCATGATGGCCACCGGAAGCCCCATGAACACATCCCGGAGGATGCCGCCGCCTGCCGCCGCGCAGACACCCACGAAGACCGCGGGGATCAGAGGGAGCCCGAGAGCCAGTGCCTTGCTCGTCCCGAAGGCGCCGAACATGCCGATCACGATCGCATCCAGGCCCACGATGAGCCCGTTGAGCCTGCGCAGCGGCGCGGCCAGCAGCATGCCCACGAGCGCTGCGCCGATCGCGGTCACCAGGTACCAATCACTCTGCAGGGTCGAGAGGGGCTGATCGAGCAGCATGTCGCGGATGATGCCGCCGCCCATGCCCATGACCACCCCGATGATCGCGACGCCGAGCAGATCGAGCCGGCGCTGACCCCGGAAACCGGAGGCGAACAGCGCACCCTGGATGCCGCCCAGTCCGACGGCGGTGAGGTCCGCCCACAGCGGGATGAAGAAGAGCGGAGCGTCCACGCATCCATTCTGGGTCGACGGTCGGAGGATGCCCGGTCGCATCGCCGGAGCCGGCGGCGCGGCACGGCTCGGCGCCGACCGGGAGGGGTCCTGGCGGCCATAATTGGGAGGTGCCCACGTACCGCGACGAAGTCGTGATCCTGCGCACCCACAAGCTGGGTGAAGCGGATCGCATCGTCACGATGCTCAGTCGCCGGCACGGCAAGCTGCGGGCCGTCGCGAAGGGCGTACGGCGGACCTCATCCCGGTTCGGCGCCCGCCTCGAGCCGTTCATGGTCGCAGATGTGCTGCTCTACCAGGGGCGGTCACTCGACATCGTCCAGCAGGCTGAGTCCCTCGGCTCGTACGGCGCCGACATCGCCGTGCACTACGACCGCTTCACGTCGGCCAACGCCATGGTCGAGGCAGCCGATCGCCTGAACGAGGCCGAGGCCACGCCGCAGCAGTACCTTCTCCTCGTCGGCGGCCTTCGGGCGCTGGCCCGCGGAGAGCACGTCCCCCGCAGCATCCTGGATTCGTACCTGCTGCGCGCCATGGCGCTCTCCGGGTGGGCGCCGGGTCTTGCGGACTGTGCCCGGTGCGGTGCGTCCGGCCCGCATGACACCTTCGTCGCCCAGCTCGGTGGGATGATCTGCCGCAACTGCGCGCCCGTGGGGGCGGCGCGCGTCGACGTCCCCACCTCGTCTCTGCTCGTGGCGCTGATGGAGGGGGAGTGGGACATCGTCGACGCGGCATCCGCGCCGACCCGGGGTTCGGCATCCGGTCTCATCGCGGCGTATGCGCAGTGGCATCTCGAGCGCGGGATCCGCTCGCTCGAGCACGTCGAGGCCGCCACGTGAGCCCGAAGCCCTTCACCCATCGCGACGCGGTGCCGTACCGCCCCATCGACTGGACCGGCCTCTATCCGCCCGCCTTCCCGAAGGGGCGGGTTCCGGCGCATGTGGCGATCGTGATGGACGGGAACGGCCGCTGGGCGAACAAGCGCGGGCAGACACGCATCGAGGGGCATCGGGCGGGAGAGGCGGCCCTGCTCGACGTGGTCGCAGGAGCGATCCAGGTGGGCGTGCGCCACCTGAGCGTGTACGCGTTCTCGACGGAGAACTGGAGCCGTTCACCCGAAGAGGTGCGGTTCCTCATGGGGTTCAACCGCGACGTGCTCCATCGGCGCCGGGATCAGCTCAACGAATGGGGCGTCCGCGTGCGGTGGTCGGGCCGCAAGCCGCGTCTGTGGGGGTCGGTCATCAAGGAGCTGCAGTACGCCGAGCGGCTGACGGCCGGCAACGATGTGCTGACGCTCACGATGTGCGTCAACTACGGCGGCCGCGTCGAGATCGTCGACGCCGTGCGCTCCATCGGCGACGACATCGCCGCCGGGCGGATCAAGCCTTCCGCCGTCACCGAGAAGATGATCCAGAGGCGGCTGTACCAGCCCGAGATGCCCGATGTGGACCTGTTCGTGCGGTCGAGCGGAGAGCAGCGGACGTCGAACTTCCTGCTGTGGGAGTCCGCGTATGCCGAGTTCGTGTTCCTCGACACGCTCTGGCCGGACTTCTCCCGGCTGGATCTGTGGCGCGCGATCGGGTTGTACCTGGATCGCGACCGGCGATTCGGGGGAGCGGTGGACTCACCCGAGATCCCCGCCCTCTGAGCGCTCGACGGGCTGCTCGGCCGTCATCCGTCAGTCGGCGGGGAACAGCTCGGGTTCGGATTTGAGGTAGGTCCGCTGCAGCCACTCGCCGAATCGCGGCTTCGCGAGACATGCGGCATCCGTTGCGCAGGTCACGACGGAATCCTGCGCGGCGTA
>NZ_DASUNI010000340.1:0-2013 GCF_036277215.1 Microbacterium sp.
ACCGCGCTAGTTGGACGCGGACGTTTCACGTGAAACCTCACAAGACACCGACGGAGCAGGCGGGTCGAGATCACGCGCAGTTGTTCGTCCAGCAATGTGCGGTTGCCCTGGTCTCGATACGCGGCTGCGCCGCTACTCGACCGCCGCGAGGGTGCGCTGTGGTCTCGATACGCGGCTGCGCCGCGACTCGACCGCCGCGGGGCTGCGCCGCGACTCGACCGCCAGCCTTGATTCGGCGGAAGGCGTTCGATGCCGCGACTAGAGTGGAACGCGATGTCCGTCGGCGCGCGAAAGGGAGGCTGTTTCACGTGAAACATCCCGAGGACGCCGCATCTGCGACATCCTTCTCGCTCGACGACAGCCCCATCGCCCGCGAATTGGCCGATCTGACCGCCCGTCGCCGAGTGTTGGAAGACGTCACCGTGCGACTCAGCGGTCGAACCCGCGTCATCACGGTGTCGAACCAAAAAGGTGGTGTCGGAAAGACGACGACCACCGTCAATATCGCCGCCGCGCTCGCCTCAGTCGGCGCCCGGGTGCTGGTGATCGACCTCGATCCGCAGGGAAACGCCTCCACGGCGCTGGGCGTGCCGCACACCGCCGATATTCCGAGCATCTACGACGTGCTGATCGACGATCTCCCCCTCGCGGAGATCATCCAGTCGAGTCCAGAGTCGACGACGCTGTTCTGCGCTCCGAGCACCATCCACCTCGCCGGGGCCGAGATCGAGCTGGTGTCGCAGGTGGCGCGGGAGCACCGGCTGCGTACGGCTCTCGACGAGTATCTCGACCACCTCGAGCAGCGACTGGATTTCGTGCTGATCGATTGCCCCCCGTCGCTGGGACTGCTGACGATCAACGCATTTGCGGCCGCGCACGAGCTGTTGATCCCGATTCAGTGCGAGTATTACGCCCTCGAGGGCCTGAGCCAGCTTCTCGGTACGGTCCGGATGATCCAGAAGCACCTCAACCCGAGGCTGCGCCTCTCCACGATCGTGCTCACCATGTACGACGGACGCACGAAACTCGCGCAGCAGGTCGCCGAGGAGGTGCGTCAGCATTTTCCGGACGAGGTGCTCGGCACCGTGATCCCACGTTCGGTCCGCGTCTCCGAGGCGCCGAGCTTCGGCCAGACCGTGATCGCTTACGATGGGCATTCTGCCGGCGCCGTTGCGTATCGCGAAGCCGCCGTCGAGATGATCCGCCGAGACAGCGCGGATGCCGAAGCGCAAGACCACGGGAATGCCAGTGCACCCGCAAACGAAGGGGGCTCCTGATGGCCAAACGAACCGGCCTGGGGCGGGGGATCGGCGCCCTCATCCCGACGAGCGAGCCCTCGCTGGAAGGGCGTCCGGTCGATGTCTTCTTCCCCGGGGTTCCCACGGATGACACCGAAGACCTCATCGAGGTGCCCGGGGCGCATCTCGCGCACATCGACCCGCACGCGATCGTCCCCAACCCCCGGCAGCCCCGCACGCACTTCGACGCGGACGACCTGGCCGAGCTCGTGCACAGCGTGCGCGAGTTCGGTGTGCTGCAGCCGGTGGTGGTCCGAGACGTCGGCGACGGCACCTTCGAGCTGATCATGGGCGAGCGGCGCACACGTGCCGCCAGAGAGGCCGGGCTCACCTCGATCCCGGCGGTCGTGCGCGACACGGCCGACGAGCACCTGCTGCGCGACGCGCTGCTGGAGAACCTTCACCGCTCCGAGCTCAACCCTCTCGAGGAAGCCTCGGCCTATCAGCAGCTCCTGTCGGACTTCGGCATCACGCAGGAGGAGCTGTCGACGCGGATCGGACGATCGCGGCCGCAGATCAGCAACACGATCCGCCTGCTGAAGCTGCCCCTGCCCGTCCAGCAGCGGGTCGCCGCCGGGGTGCTGACCGCCGGTCACGCGCGGGCGATCCTGTCTCTCGACGACGAAGACGCCATGCAGCGTCTGGCGGACAAGATCGTCAACGAAGATCTTTCGGTGCGCGCGGCCGAGACCGCCGCCAAGCTGCCGGATACCGG
>NZ_DASUNI010000341.1:0-14677 GCF_036277215.1 Microbacterium sp.
GCGCATCGCCGTCATCACGCTGTGCTCCACGCCGCGGGTGGCGCATCTCCGCAACCAGCTCGCCGCGCTGGCCGGCCGAGCGGATGTCGAACGGATCGTCGTGTGGATCGACGACGACGACGCGCCCACGCTCGACGCCGACCGCATCCTGCGTGTCGATCGCGGCGCCGCCGGCCTGCGCCTCGCGGCGGCGCGCAACGCAGGCGCCGACGCTGCGATCGCCGACGGAGCGACGCTTCTCGTGTTCCTGGACGCCGACTGCGTCCCCGGGCCAGACCTGATCGATCGTTACGGTGCGGCCGCTTCGCTGCACCCGGACGCGGTTCTGAGTGGTCCCGTCACTTATTTGCCGCCGGGCTTCGACGTCGCCGACCGCCGCGCGCTGGTGGCCGCGACGGCTCCCCACCCGGCGCGGCCCGCCCCGGCGGACGGCGAAGTGCAGGCGGCGTCGGACGACGAATATCCGCTCTTCTGGTCGCTCTCGTTCGCCGTACGCGCGGACGAATGGATGCGCATCGGCGGCTTCGACGAGGGGTACGAGGGTTACGGCGGGGAAGACACCGACTTCGCGTTCACCCTCCGCAGCCGAGCGGTGCCGCTGCTGTGGGTCGGCGGTGCCCATGCCTACCACCAGCACCACGAGACGTCGACCCCGCCGTGGCAGCATCTCGACGACATCCTCCGCAACGGCGCCAGATTCGCCGCGCGCTGGGGCGAATGGCCGATGACCGGGTGGCTCGAGGCGTTCGCCGAGGACGGCGCCGTGCGATGGGACGGCTCCTCCTGGCGGCGGACCGACGCCTCGGTCAGCCGCATGGTCGGCGTCGGCCCAGGCTCAGCGAGCTGATCGGCGGTCGCGAGCACCGAGAAGAAGGTCCGCGGCCACGATGAGGTCCGCGGCGACCGGATCGGGAGCGAAGTCTCCGATCCCCGCCAGCGCGTGATCCGCGAGCGCCCGAGCCGCCTGCGGTTCGTCCAGCAGGCGGTGCAGGGCCTCGGCGAGTCGGCCGGCGTCGGCCGGCGGCACCATGAGGCAGTCGATCCCGTCCGCGCAGAAGTCGTCGAAGCCGCTGCCCGATGTCACGATCAACGGCGTGCCGAGGGCCTTCACCTCGAGGGCGACGTTGCCGAACCCCTCCCACCGCGACGGGCACAGAGCCACATCGGCTGCGCGGATGGCCCGGTAGAGCTCGTCGCCGGGAACGTGCCCGAGCCAGGTGACGCGCTCCTGCGCCTCGCCCGGCAGCGTCGCGAGCAGACCCGACCGGGTCGGCTCGAACCGCCGGTCCCCGCCCGCGCCGGCGAGCACGAGGCGCGCTCGCGGCATGCGGCGGTGGAGTTCTCCGAACGCCGCGACCGCCTCGATCACGCCCTTGCGTCGCTCGGATCTACCGAGGAAGAGCACGATCGGGTCGTCGCCGTCCGGCCAGCCGCCCGGTAGGGATGCGGTCAGCGCGGCGGCGCGCACCCGGTCGACGTCGATGCAGTTGCGGACGACGACGGAGGGCGGCACGGTGCCGAGCATCGCCTTGGTGCGCGCGAGCATGGCCGTCGAGATCGGGATCAGCCCCGCCGATCGACGGATCTGCCGCGTCTCGAGTCGGCTCTGCACGGCGACCGGCAGTCGGCTCCAGGACGGCAGATCGCGAAGCCGCAGTCCGGAGACGTCGTTGGCGAGGCGCATGCTGGTGGCCAGATTGGTCAGCAGTGGTGCGCTCCGGGGCAGGGCAGCGCCGAGTGCCGCCCACTCCGGCAGGAACACCCGGTCGTAGGCTGTGCGTCGGTAGGCGGCGCGTACGTCCCGCGCTCGCGCGAATTGCGCGCGCACGCGCGACATCCGGTCGGTGCGCCGGAAGGCCAGCAGCCGGACGCCCTGCAGGTCGGCATCCGCCCGGGGCGCGGCATCCGAGAACACCATGAGATCGACGTCGACTCCCGCCCGGACCAGCGCGGGCAGAAGCGCGGCGTAGTGACGCCCGATGCCCCCGGTGTAGGCAGTCAGCCCCGCGTACTCGGTCGTGGCGACGAGCCAGCGTTGACGGCTCGGTGCGGGTTCGTGCGGTCCTGTCACCGATACCGCCGGGGCACGGTCCAGGGTCGGCCGAACTCCTCGTTGAAGCCCTCCGGGTCGAAGGGGCTGTCTCCGCCCGCCGGATAGCTCGTCAGTTCGCCGAACACGATCCGGCCGTCGAGGTCATACAGGTCGACGCGGACGAAGTCGGTGTCGGCGCCGAGTCGCTCGGCGAGATCGATCATCTCCCGCAGACGCGCAGGCTTCGGCGGCTCCGGGGCGGCCCAGGGCGGCCCGCCGCTGAGCGGGACGTGCTGCCAGTCGGGGCGGAAGAAGTCCTGGGTGCGCCGTCCGAAGCGTCCCGCGTCGACCTGCACGAACGTGCACCTGCCGTGGAAGACGAAGAACTTGTAATCGTCGGGAATCCCACCGTCAGCGCCGGCCAGCAGTTCCTCGACGATCACGCGGCGCGGAACGTGACCGTAGGCCCATTCGCGGTTGGGGCCCTGCCCGTAGAGCTGCGCCACCCAGCCGTGGGCGATCCGGACGATGTCATCCCGGTGAGCGAACTCCGGCCGAACGTGGCGGTAGACCCAGCTGCCCGGCTCCGGCGGCAGCCGTGCGTCCTCCGGTGCGGATTCGGAGATCACGATCGCGGCTCCGCTCCCGTGCGTCGGCTTGACCACGTACGCCGGAGGCAGCTCCAGGTCGCGCAGCTCGGCAGGGTCGTCGACGATCGCGTACGCCCTGGGCAGGTATCGGTCGCCGATCCGCGCGGCGACGTGATCGCGCACTGCCGCCTTGTCCGCGAAGGTGACGATGAGCGGGCGATGATCCCGGAGCATCTTGTACCGGACCTTCTCACGGAAGGTCCGCGGGTGCCGAGTGCGCCACAGCCGGATCGAGCGGATCAGGCGGCTCCGCTCGCGCCAGGCGACACGATCGCCCTTGGTTGCGGTGACCGTCGCGAGCGAGGCGGTGTCCGTCGATGAGGATTCGCGCTCGAGGGGGCCGGGGTTCACGCCTTCAGGCTATGCCGCCGCGTCTGAAGGATGTCCCACCCGCCACCGTCCGGCGGCGCGAGCCTGAATCGTCAGCAGTCGATCCAGTCGCCGGAAATCCTGGGCGAGGATCCGGTGCGTCGCCCACCCGGGCAGCCACCCGACCTGCCAGCGCAAGGAGTCGCTCAGCTCACCCGCGTAGTCCGCGCGGATGCGCGTCCGCTCGCCTGACTCGGCGCACGCGTACTCGACGCGCGAGTTCCACGGGGCCGATGACAGCCAGACCACGCGTCGATTCTCATCCAGCGAATCGAGCTGGTCGATGAAGTGCACGCGGAACGGACCGATGCGGTCTGTCGCCATCCATCTCGTACCGACCTGAGGCGGCCCGGCGTCGATCTGCCTGCGGAACACGACCGCAGGGGCGAAGTCATGCCACTGCGTCGGGTTGGACAGGTACGGGAAGACGGCTTCGACCCGGTGGTTCACGGTCGCGTCCACGACGACGCGGCGGTTCCATCGGCTCTCGCTCACGCGAACGCGCACATCGACGGTCGCCGATCGTCCGTCGAGGTCGCGTCCCCCGGGAGCCTCGTTCTCCACGGTCGAGAGCGTACGGCGCCGCATGCGGGGCGGGCAAGGGCACCGCAGACGGCCGCCCGGCCGGAAGTAGCACTGACGTGGTGTGGGCGCGGCGTGATCGGAGTAGCATGCGGCTGTCCGGCGCGCGGGGGCCGTCGGGCAGCGGTGATCCGTGATGAGGTCGGGGGTCGTAATGGCTGAGAAGCTGCCGTCGTCCGGGTCGATGCCCGATGGGCAGAAGCCAGGTTGCGACACGTCGGGCTTGATCTTGGTGCACCGCATCTTCCGCTGGCTGTACCGGGAGCTGCCGTTGCTCATCCGCGAGGTGAAGGCCGGCGACCTCGAACGAGCCGCGATCGTCGGGGACTACGCGAAACTCGACTTCTTCGCCCTCCACCTGCACCACGAGACGGAGGACACGGTCCTCTGGGATCGCTTGACCACCCGTGATCCGGCATGCGTAGCCCACGTGGATCAGATGAAGGCGCAGCACGCGGCGGTCGCGTCGCAGCTCGCGCGCATCGAGCCGCAGCTCGCCCCCTGGGTCGCAACCGCAGACGCGGGACTCCGCGATACGTTCGCCGGCGACATCGAAGTCCTCCGCGACACCCTGTACGCGCATCTCGGCCAGGAGGAGGACGACATCATGCCGGTCGCCGGCGCGGTCCTGTCGCAGAAGGAATGGGACGAGCTGGAGGCGCACACTCGCGCCGCGCTCATCGCCCATCGCAAGGAACTGCCCAAAGACGTGATGTCGTTGCAGGTCGGGCTGCTGCTCGCCAGCGTTCCCGAGGCCGAGCGCGACGAGTGGTTCCGCGCGAACGTGCCCGCGCCGATTCGGCTGCTCTACCTGCTGCTGATGAAAAGACGGTACGAGCGCGCGATGCGGGAGATCTATCCCGACCGCCCCGTTCCGGCGATGGTGTGACCCCCGGCATCCCTCGCGGTGGACGGTCCTGCCGCGTATGACCTTGCCGCAGCGACGGTCGCGCGCGGTTCTTGCCGTGCGACGCAGTGCGCACCAGACTTGGGCAAGCCCGTCGCATTGGAGCGGGGCACGACCCTCTGGAGCCTGACATGTCCGCTCTCGGGAAGCAGTTGCTTCGGCGCAAGCCCATCATCTTCCAGCGCAAGCATCACCCGGGCGAGGAGCTCGAGCGCAATCTGGGTACGTTCCAGCTCATGATGTTCGGGGTCGGCGCCACGGTCGGCACCGGCATCTTCTTCGTACTGAGCGAGGCCATTCCGGTCGCCGGGCCGGCCGTCATCATCTCGTTCCTCCTCGCAGCTGTCGCCGCGGGGCTGGCGGCGCTTTGCTACGCGGAACTCTCCTCATCCATCCCCGTGAGCGGCTCGAGCTACTCGTTCACCTATCACGCACTCGGCGAGGGCGCCGCCGTTCTGGTCGGAGGATGCGTCCTGCTGGAGTACGGCGTGGCCGTCTCAGCGGTCGCGGTCGGATGGAGCGGGTACTTCAACGAACTGCTGCACCACCTCTTCGGATTCCAACTGCCGAGGGAGCTCTCAGTGTCCTTCGTGCCGGGCGACGACGGCGCGGCGACCGGGGGCATCGTGAACCTGCCCGCGATCGTGCTCGTGTTGCTGTGCATGGTGCTCCTCATCCGCGGAGCGTCCGAATCGGCGACGGTCAACGCGGTCATGGTGTGCATCAAGCTCGGCGTACTCGCACTGTTCATCGTCATCGGGTTCTCCGCATTCAACGCCGACCACTTCTCGAACTTCTTCTCGCAGGCCGCCGGAATCAGCGGTGCGGCCGGCGTCATCTTCTTCTCCTATATCGGTTTGGATGCTGTCGCCACGGCGAGCGAGGAGGTGAGAAACCCGCAGAAGGCGATCCCCCGTGCGATCATCGGGGCGCTGCTGATCGTCACGACCTTCTACGTCCTCGTATGCATCGCGGGTCTCGCGGCACAGCCGGTGGAGTGGTTCGCCACCCCCGAAGCCGGCGAGGCCGGTCTCGCCAAGATCATGGAGCTCGTGACCGGTACGCCGATCTGGGCGACGATCCTCGCCGCCGGTGCAGTGGTCTCGGTGTTCTCCGTCACCCTCGTGACGCTGTACGGCCAGACCCGCATCCTCTTCTCGATCTCGCGGGACGGCATGGTATCCAAGCGATTCCTCACCGTGAGCGCGAAGCACGGCACACCTGTCTTCAACACCGTCGTCGTGTCCATCGTCGTCGCGCTCGTCGCGGGGTTCGTGCCCTCCGACTACCTGTGGGACAGCGTCTCGTTCGGAACGCTGGTCGCCTTCAGCGTCGTCGCGATCTCGCTGATGGTGCTGCGGCGCCGGCGGCCTGACCTCGAGCGGCCGTTCAAGGTCCCGCTCTACCCGGTGGTGCCGATCCTCACGGTTCTCGTGTGCGTCTACGTCCTCACCAGCCTGCGGCCGATCACCTGGATCATCTGCGTGACCTGGCTCGCCATCGTCTTCGTCTTCTACCTGTTCTACGGGCGCAGGCACGCCACGCTCAGCCACTACACCTCCGACGAGGAGATCTCGGAGCCGATCCACCCCGAGGCCGAGGTATGACCTACGTCGTCGGATACGCGCCGCACAAGCACGATCGCAGCGCTGTCGAGCTCGCCTGCCAGCTCGCGCGCTCCCTTCCCGAACCCGTGGTCGCCGTGTCTGTCGTCCCGAGAGGATGGGGAACGCCGGTTGCAGCAGGCACCGATCGCGAGTTCGAGCAGTGGGCGGCCGGCGAGGGGGCCGACAGCGCGGCGCTCGCGGCAGCGGACCTCGCGCAGCATCCTCTGGTCGAGGGGTCCGCGGTGTGGGTCGCCGGCAGGTCGGTGCCCCAGGCCCTCCTCGAAGAGACGGCCGAAAGGGATGCCGCGATCCTCGTGGTCGGATCGGGCGACGACGCCGAGCCGGGCAGCATCCGCCTGACATCCAAGACCGACCGGCTGGTGCACTCGTCGACGGTGCCGGTGGCCATCGCACCTCGCGGATACCACACGTCGAGGGGAGTCACGAGGATCACCGTCGCCTTCCGAGACGACGATGCGAGCTGGTCGCTGCTGACGCGCGTGGCCGAGATCAGCCGGCGGGCGTCGGCGCAGCTGCGCGTCGTCACGTTCCTCGTGCGCCCGTCGCGGCGCCCGGTCACCAGCGACGTGAGCCACGCCGAGACGCAGGTGATCGACCTGTGGGCGGTGCAGGCGGCGGCGGCTCAAGCGGAGGCGCAGGCGCACCTGAACTCGATGGGCCTCACCGACGACAGCGTTCACCTGCATATCGCGGAGGGAGCGGACTGGGCCGCAGCCGTCACGTCGGTCGACTGGGTCGACGGCGACGTGCTGGTGCTCGGATCGTCATCGACGCACCGTCTGGCGCAAGTCTTCCTCGGCTCGAGTGCATCGAAGATCATCCGACATTCGCCGGTGCCGGTCATCATCGTCCCGGGGAGTGCGACCGGTTAGCGGGCGGCGTCGAGCCCCTCGCGGCCCGCCCGAACCCGCGCCACGCCGCCAGTTCGCAGTCTCGGCGTATTCGGGAGCGCGGTGGATGCCCGTCTGCCGGTTGATCAGGGACTCCACGAGGGCGAGGCTGACCCATTGTTCGGCAGCTTCGAGAACGCGAACGCCTGGTCGGGTTCCCGCGTTGCGCATGATCTTCGTCGGGCTGTCGGACACCTCATCGAGGCGGGTGATGACCGACCGAAGGTACGGTTGCACCGGGCGCGATCTCGCGTCAGCATGAGACTGCATCTCTCCCCGGCGAATGGTGCGGGGAGTACGGGAGCGGTCTTCGAGAGGATCGGTCATCATGGATGCATCGATCGCCACAGCGGGGCGCTACCGATGACGGTCGAGCCGGGGATGGCGTTGGCTGACCGCTACGAGTTGTCCGGTCGGATCGCGGTCGGCGGCATGGGCGAGGTCTGGAAGGCGACGGACCGGGTCATCGGTCGCGCGGTCGCGGTCAAGATCCTCAAGGCAGAGCTGGTCGAGGCGCCGGGTTTTCTGGAACGCTTCCGTGCCGAAGGGCGGCATGCGGCGCTGGTGGACCATGACGGCATCGCACGCGTGTACGACTACGGCGAAGCGGACGGGACGGCCTTCCTGGTCATGGAGCTGGTCGACGGCGAGCCGCTCTCGGATGTCTTGCGGCGGGAGGCGCCGCTGCCCCCGGATCGCGTTCTGGACATCATCGCCCAGACGGCACGTGCGCTGCATGGCGCACACGAAGCAGGCCTCGTACACCGTGACATCAAGCCGGATAACCTCCTCCTCACTTCGGATGGGCGACTGAAGATCACCGACTTCGGGATCGCACGCGTCGCCGATCAGGTGCCATTCACCGCCACGGGCCACGTCATGGGGACCGTCCAGTACATATCCCCCGAACAGGTCAGCGGCCGACCGGTCACCGCCGCCAGTGACATCTACTCGCTGGGCGTGGTCGCCTACGAAGCACTCGTAGGGCGGCGACCGTTCACCGGCGAGTCGCAGGTCGCGATCGCTCTGGCGCAGGTGAACGACGCTCCGCCGCCGATGCCTCCCGACCTGCCGGCCCCCGTGCGGGACCTCGTTGTCTCGTGCATGGCGAAGGACCCTGCGGGGAGGCCGCGTTCGGCCGCCGACCTGGCACGATCGGCAGAGCAGATCCGCCGATCCCTGACGGCGGAACCGGAAGGCGATGTTCGAGCGGAGCCGGCTCACTTCGCGGGTCACCTGCCCACGACGGTGTCGTCGCGTCCGCTGCTGAACACGAAGCTCTACCGACCGAAAGCGCGGCGAGGGGCGGTGTCGCGCCCGCGTCTGCTGGAGCAGCTTGATGGAGGACTGACATCCAGCCTGACGATCGTCTCGGCGCCCGCAGGTTTCGGTAAGTCGACCCTGCTCGCCGACTGGCTCGGGGAGATCGCCGCAGGCGAAGCGGGTGAGCCGGCAGCGGCGTGGCTGTCGCTCGATGCCGGCGACAATGATCCGTCGCTGTTCTGGGCGTACGTGATCGCATCGCTGCGCACGATCGCGCCGGACGTGGGGGCCGATGCGCTTGCGCTGCTGGAATCGCCCGGCCCCGTCTCGCCACAGGCACTGCTCACCGGCCTTCTCAACGAACTCGCCGGCGTCGCGGGTGAGCTCGTTCTCGTGATCGACGATTATCACGTCATCGACACACGGGCGGTGCACGACGGGCTCGCGTTCCTGATCGCCAACCTGCCGCCGAACGTCCACCTCGTCCTGGCGAGCCGCGCTGATCCGCCACTCCCCCTCGCTCGCCTGCGGGGCCGCGGAGATCTGGTCGAGATTCGCGCAGCCGACCTGCGGTTCACTGCGGAGGAGGCGTCGGACTATCTCATCCGGGCGACGGACGTGCGGCTGACGCCGCAGCAGATCACGACGCTCGACGACCGCACCGAAGGCTGGATCGCCGCGCTTCAGCTCGCAGCTCTCTCGATGCGCGGTCGAGACGACATCGCGGATTTCGTGGCCGGGTTCGCCGGCGACGACCGATACATCGTCGACTACCTGGTCGAGGAGGTCCTGCAGAACCAGCCGCCGGAAGTGCGCTCGTTCCTGCTGCACACTTCGATCCTCGGCCGCATGAACGCGCAACTCGCCGATGCCGTCACGGAATGCGGGGACAGCAGGGCGATGCTGGAGGCGCTCGACCGGGCCAACCTGTTCCTCGTGCCGCTCGACGACCATCGTCATTGGTATCGCTACCACCACCTGTTCGCCGAAGTGCTGCGGGCGCGGCTGATGGAGGAGCAGCCGGACGACGTGCCCGACCTGCACCGCCGCGCGAGTGTGTGGCACGAGCAGCACGGCGAGCAGGACGCCGCGATCCAGCACGCCCTTGCTGCGCCTGACCCCGCGCTGGCCGCGCGTCTCATCGAGGCGGCACTGCCGGCGATGGCGCGGGATCGCCGGGAGGCGACGCTGCGCGGATGGCTGGAGGCGCTGCCAGAGGAGGTCTTCCACACACGGCCCGTCCTCAGCCTGGGCTTCGCCGGCGCACTGCTCTCTACCGGAGAGATGCAAGGTGTGGAAGCCCGACTGCGGGATGCAGAGCGATGGACGAACTCCTCGGACGACAGCCGCCCGGATCCGGATCAGCCTGTGGTGGTCGATGCCGACGAATTCCGGCGCCTGCCCGGCTCGATCGCGATCTACCGCTCGGGGCAAGCACTGGCTCGCGGGGATGCGGCGACGACCGTGGCGTACGCTCGGCGGGCGCTCGAGCTGCTCGATGAGGACGACCAGTATCGCCGGGGCGCGGCCGCAGCGCTCGAGGGCCTGGCGCTGTGGGGAAGCGGCGACTTGGACGGCGCGTACGAGGGCTATGCGGAGTCCGTCGCGAGTTTCCGCCGCTCGGGCCACATCGCCGACGTCCTCGGTTGCACGGTCACCCTGGCCGACATCCGCCTGACCCAGGGCCGGCTGCGCGACGCGATGACGAGCTACGAATCCGCCCTGCAGCTGGCGCTCGAGCAGACTCCGCCGGTTCGCCGCGGCATCCCGGACATGCACGTCGGGATGAGCACGATCCTGTACGAGCGCGGAGATCTGGAGGCGGCGACCGCGCACCTGGAGCTCGGCGCCGCCCACGGCGACGCCGCCGGGCTACCGAAGTACCGCTACCGCTCGAGACTGGCGCTGGCCCAGCTGCGACAGGCAAGGGAAGACCTCGCCGGCGCGGCCTTGCTCCTCGACGAGGCAGACCACTTCTTCGTGGCCGACATGGGGCCCGTCGTCCGCCCCGTCCCCGCGACGAGGGCGCGAGTCTGGCTGCAGCAGGGCAGGATCGCCGAAGCCCTCACCTGGGCCCGCGGCGCGGGATTGTCCGCGGAAGACGACCTCAGCTATCTGCGGGAATACGAGCACATCACCCTCGCCAGGATCCTGCTCGCGCAGCATCGGCGACACCGCGAAGAGCAGCCGCTTCGCGACGCCACGGCGCTCCTGGCCCGCCTGCTCGAGGCAGCGGATGCCGGGGGAAGAACCGGAAGCGTCATCGAGATCCTCGCGCTGCAGGCGCTGGCATACCGCGTGGACGGCAACGTTCCGGATGCCGGTGCGTCGCTGGAGCGGGCCCTGGTGCTGGCCGAGCCCGAAGGCTATGCGCGCCTCTTCGTGGACGAGGGCGCACCGATGGCCGGACTGCTGGATGCGATCACCTCGCGGGACTCCGTCCGGGCATATGCCCGACGGCTCCTCACCCTGTTCGGCGCCTCCGAAGGCGCCGCGCCGAGCGACGAGCGGAGCGCCGGTCTCGCGGAGCCCCTGAGCGATCGTGAGCGCGAGGTGCTCCGGCTTCTCGCCACCGAGATGAGCGGCCCCGAGATCGCCCGCCTGCTCGTCGTCTCGCTGAACACGGTGCGCACTCACACGAAACGGATCTACACCAAGCTCGGGGTCAACAACCGACGGGCGGCCGTTGTCCGCGCCCAGGAACTGGGTGAGCTCGGGCGGGGCGGGCGCACACCGCCCTCCTAGAGATCACCGTCGGTCCACGACACGGTAGTCCGGCCCGTCGTGTCGGTGGTCGTCGACGGGTTTGCGTCGATCGCACGCACCGCGAGCAGGACCACTCCCAGATCGCGGATCTTGATCAGGATGCCGTGCAGGGCGGCCTGATCGGCGACGGGACCCCGCAGCGTCGTCGTGCCGTCCGGCTCGCGGGTCATCGTGAGGTCGCCGAACCACCCGGCCCAACGGTCCTCCAGGTGCCGCCCGATACGCAGTTCGTAGTCGCCGGGCTCGTCCTGAGCAATCACCGAACTCATGCTCGCGCTCCTGTCTTGTCTGCGGCGCGGCGGACGGCACGACCGGGCGCGCGGCGGATGATCCACTCGGCCACGATGAGGTTGATCGCCCAGCCCGCTCCGTTCAGCAGGGCGATGCTCAGCCCGCTCGTGCCGAAGATCTCCTCGCCGAAGGCGAGCGTGAACACCTGGGTGGCGGCGCCGAGCCCGAAGGCGAAGGCGCGGATCATCCACGCTCGGTGCCGCGGGAGGCGGCGCTGCCGGATGGCGAGGAATCCGAGGACGATGCACAGCGCCATGCCCGCCGCCGCCAGCAGCCGGAAGAGGAACAGCAGCGGCGAGGAGTCCGGCAGCGTGGCGAAGGCCAGCCAGAGCCCCGAGCCCGCGGCGAGCAGGGCCGCCAGGATCGCCACTCGGCCGGCGATCCGGTGCCAGGACGGCCGGCGCCGGCGGAAACCGGCGGAGAACTGGAGCGCGCCGAGGACGACGAAGACGGTCGCCCCGACGACGTGCACAACGACCGGCAGCGGCATCCCACCGCCGTCGCCGGCGGAGGAGTCGGCTGCGCCGGCGGCGAGCGCGACCCGTCGGAGCGCGTTGGCGAGGATGGGGATGAGTCCGAACGCGATCAGCCCGGTCGGGAGCAGCCAGCCGGCGCCGCGTCGGCGCGCGGGCCGGACACCGGGTGCGGGGTGGGAAGTCGTGAGGCTCATCTCCTGCCCCTTACTCGTAGCGGAGTGCATCGATCGGGTTCTGGCGAGCTGCCCGCCGAGCCGGCAGGGTTCCGGCGAGGAATGCGATCAGCATCACCGTGAGCAGGATGGACGCGACCGGCACGAGCTCGAAGCGCAGCACCTGCAGCCCCTCCAGTTCGGTGAGGAACCTGTCGACGATGAAGCCGTTCGCGGCGCTGCCTATCCCGACAGCAGCTGCTGCGCCGAGGACACTGCCCAGGAATCCGATGAAGACCGCCTCTGCGCTGAACAGTGCGTAGATGCTTCCGCCTCGCATCCCCATCGCCTTCATCAACCCGATCTCGCGGGTGCGCTCCTGCACGCTCATGAGCAGGGTGTTGACGATGCCGAAGCCGGCGGCGATCAGCGCGATGACGGCGAAGGAGTTCAGCACCGCGATGATGCCGTCCACGACCGTCTGGATCACACCGATCTGGTCCGACACCGTGGACGCGTCGAATCCCGCGTCCGACAGAGCCGCCTGCATGGTGTCGATCTCGGCCTCGGTGGCCCGGGGGTCGAAGTGCGCGATGGCGGCGACGGACTGCTCCGCTGTGGCCGCCGGCTGCCCCAGGCTCTGGACGGTGTGCAGCCGCTCGATCAGGGCCTCGTTCAGCGCGGCCCCGGAGGCCAGGATCGTCTCGTTCTGCACACCGGCGACCGTGGCGACGACCTCGTGCATGGCTCCGGTGTAGTCGGCGATGCCGATGCGCACTGTCGCGCCCACCGCGCTGTCCGCGTCCGGAAATCCGAGCGCATCGACGTAGGAGGTGACGAGCAGGATCTGGGGATCGGCGCCCACGGTGTCCAGTTGAGCGCCGGATGCCAGGTCGGGTGTGGTGAGATTCGCCGTGGCGTTCACGTCGAGCTCGTACTTCCCACCGTGGTCGTATTCGACGTACCGGGGATTGACCTGCCGCACGGCGCTCACATCGAGAATGCCTTCGACCCGCCGGATCGCGTCGAGGTCGGCGTCGGTCAGGGGTTCGGTTTCGAACTGGGCGAGGTCGGCGCCGACGATCGCCGCGTCCGGGTCGTACTCCGCCGGCCCTTCCTGCTGTTCTGCCTGCTCGCTCGCCTTGGTGATCGTGAGGACGTCCTTGGCACCGAAGGCGCCGAGCTGGTTGTCGATGTACTCGGAGACGCCCGTGCCGATCGCGCTCGTGATGGTCAGCGTGAACGCGCCGATGAAGATGGCGAGCACGGTGAAAGTGGTCCGCGCCCTGCTGCGCAGGGTGTTGCCGGCCGCGGTGGTCAGCAGATCCGTGATTCTCATGCGAATACTCCGATCAGTTCGGGGATCACTTCTCGGCCGTCGCTGATGTGGACCTGGCGGTCGCAGCGCGCAGCGAGTTCGGTGTCATGCGTCACCACGACGAGGGTGATGCCGCTTTCTCTGTTCAAGCGGAACAGGATGTCTTCGACCAAGCGGCCGGTCACGGTGTCGAGGTTGCCGGTCGGCTCGTCCGCGAAGATGAGCTGTGGGTTGTTCACGAGCGCCCGGGCGATCACCGCACGCTGCTTCTGGCCGCCCGAGAGGCTGACGGCCCTGCTCTGAGCCTTGTCGGCCATCTCCAGCTGGTCCAGCACAGCCATCCCGCGCGCGCGTCGTTCGCGGCGACCCACGCCGGCGATCTTCAGCGGCAGGATGACGTTCTCCAGCACGCTGGTATTCGGGTTGAGGAAGAACTGCTGGAAGACGAACCCGAAGGTCTCGTTGCGGAGCCGGCTGAGCTGCCGGGAGCTGAGGGATGCGGCATCCACTCCCCCGACCCGCAACGAACCATGGTCGGGTTGATCGAGAAGCGCCAGGAGATGCATCAGCGTGGATTTGCCGGAGCCGCTCTTGCCCACGATCGCCACGGACTCCCCGCGATCGATCCGGAGGGAGACGCCCTTCAGCGCGTCGAACCGATTGGCGCCACGACCGTAGGAACGCTGAAGGTCCTGGACGTCGAGCAGTGCGGCGGTGCTCCCGGGACTCATCGGAGCACCTCGGCGGGAGTGGCGGGCACCAGGACAGTCTGGGTGGCTTCGACGACGTTGATCACGACGCTGCCGCGCTTGCGTCCTGTATCCACATACCGATGGGCGTCGGCGATGTCGTCCAGGGAGTAGGAGCGGTCGATGACGGGCCGGATGTCGCCGACCTCGGCGAGGTACATGACATGCCGCAGGTCGTCGGCCCGATAGGGTCCCGGACCGGTGATGACACTGATTCCGTGTCGCCGGGCGTCCCGCTTGGCTCGGATGAGCGAGCGCAGACCGGCCGCCACCAGGAGCACCGCGCCGCCCGGGCGCACGGAGCGGGCGACTCTGTCGACGGGCGCGTTGCCGACGCAGTCGACGATCACGTCGTACGTCGTGTCGTCCGCGGTGAAGTCGTGCGTCCGGTAGTCGATGGTCCGCTCCGCTCCGAGATCGGTCACGAGAGCGTGGTTCGCGCGACTGCAGACGGCCGTCACATGCGCCCCCACCGCGCCGGCGAGCTGCACGAACGCCGAACCGACCGCGCCCGACGCCCCATTGACGAGGATCGCGCTGCCGGCGTGGACCGTCGCCTGATTGAGGTAGGCCTGGGCCGTCAGTCCGCCGAAGATGAGGCTCG
>NZ_DASUNI010000342.1:0-24276 GCF_036277215.1 Microbacterium sp.
GGCGCTTGCCGTAATCACCTGGGGGAACGAGCTGAACGCCCTCACCGAGACCGGCGTCTTCGACATCGCGAGTGGAGAGCTCCTCGTTCGCGGGCTTCGTGACCTCCATTTCAGCCATGCGGTCGACGGGGATCAGCTGATCGGCGTCGCGCGGAACTACGCGCGCCGCTACGACATCCACACCCTCGAGCCGATCTCGGCACTCGCGCGAGCGATCGGGGGCAGCCAGTTGCTCTCCGTCAGCAACGACGGCCGAACTCTCCTCAACGTCGGTTTCAACAACGCGCTGACGCTGTACGACCTGACTGCGGACATTGCGCTCGCCACGCCGGTGGATGGCGATGTCTTCGGCCCGTACCTGGTAGGCGGTTATCTCACCGCCGACGGCGAGACGCTGCTCGAGGCGCTTCCCGACGGCATCCGCCTGTGGGAGCTACGCCCTGCCGTACAGGCGTTGCACGCGTGCGCGATGGCAGGGCGGGAACTGGCAGAAGAGGAGTGGGCGACCTACTTCCCTGGCGAGGAGCGCGTCGAAACATGCGCCGCGCTCACCTCCTGACCGGGACCGATTCCCGAGCACCGGCGTGAGACGAAGGTGGCCCGGCCGCCGGTCCTCGGGTTGGGAGGAAGGCGACCGGGCCGAAGCCGTTCCGGATCGGACGACTGGTCTGGGTCGGGCTCAGCGCGCGGCGGAACCCTCGACGTAGTCGCTGTCGGCCTGCTTCCACGCGAACAGCGCGCGAAGCTCCTTGCCCGTCGCCTCGATCGGGTGGTTGGCGCCCTTCTCGCGCAGCTCGAGGAACTCCGGCGCACCGGCATCCTGGTCTGCGATGAAGCGCTTCGCGAACGCGCCCGACTGGATGTCGCCGAGCACCGCCTGCATGTTCTCCTTCACGTGCGCGTCGAGCACTCGCGGGCCCGAGACGTAGTCGCCGTATTCGGCGGTGTCGGAGATCGACCAGCGCTGCTTGGCGATGCCGCCCTCCCACATCAGGTCGACGATGAGCTTGAGCTCGTGCAGCACCTCGAAGTAGGCGATCTCGGGCTGGTAGCCGGCTTCGATCAGCGTCTCGAAGCCGTACTGCACCAGCTGCGAGGTGCCGCCGCACAGCACGGCCTGCTCGCCGAACAGGTCGGTCTCGGTCTCCTCGGTGAAGGTGGTCTTGATCACGCCGGCACGGGTGCCGCCGATGGCCTTCGCGTACGACTTGGCGAGGTCCCAGGCCGTGCCCGACGCGTCTCGCTCGACGGCGATGATGTCGGGGATGCCGCGACCCGCGACGAACTCGCGACGCACGGTGTGACCCGGTGCCTTCGGTGCAACGAGGATGACATCCACACCCTCGGGGGCATCGATGTAGCCGAAGCGGATGTTGAACCCGTGCGCGAAGGCGAGCGTCTTGCCCGGGGTCAGCTTGTCCTTGATGCTGTCGTTGTAGATGCCGCGCTGATGCTGGTCGGGCGCAAGGATCATGATGACATCCGCCCACTCGGTGGCATCGGCGACGCTCTTGACCTCGAAGCCGTCCTCCTGCGCCTTCGCGGTCGACTTCGAGCCGTCCTTCAGCGCGATGGCGACCTGGACACCCGAGTCGCGGAGGTTCTGGGCGTGGGCGTGGCCCTGCGAGCCGTAGCCGACGATCGCGACCTTCTTGCCCTGGATGAGCGACAGGTCGGCGTCGGCGTCGTAGAAGATTTCGGCCATGGGGATAGTTCTCCTTGGGGTTTGGGGATACGAAGAGTAGGGGTCAGCCGCGCAGGACGCGCTCGGTGATGCTCTTGCCGCCGCGGCCGATCGCGAGGAGGCCCGACTGCGCGAGCTCCTTGATGCCGAACGGCTCGAGTGCCCGGAGGAACGCGTCCACCTTGCCCTTGTCGCCGGTCACCTCGACCACGAGCGCGTCGGCGGCATAGTCGACGATCGATGCGCGGAACAGGTTGACGACCTCGAGCACGTTCGAGCGGGTCGCGTTGTCGGCCCGCACCTTGACGAGCACGTGCTCGCGCTGAACGGATGCCGTGGGGTCGAGCTCCACGATCTTGATGACATTGATCAGCTTGTTCAGCTGCTTGGTCACCTGCTCGAGCGGGAGCTCGTCGACGTCGACCACGACCGTGATGCGCGAGAGTCCCGGCACCTCGGTGACGCCCACGGCGAGCGATTCGATGTTGAAGCCGCGCCGTGCGAACAGGCCGGCCACTCGGGTCAGCAGACCCGGTTTGTCCTCCACCAGGAGGCTCAGCACATGAGTCGACATGGGCTCACGCCTCCTCTTCGAACGCCGGCGAGTGGTCGCGGGCGTACTGCACGTAGCTGTTGCTGACGCCCTGCGGCACCATCGGCCACACCATGGCGTCGGCACTCACGACGAAGTCGATGACGACCGGCCGGTCGTTGGTCTCCAGCGCCGTCTGGATGGCGGCATCCACGTCCTCTTCCTTCTCGACGCGGATCGCGAGGCAGCCGTATGCCTCTGCGAGCTTGACGAAGTCGGGGATGCGGACGGTGCCGTGGCCGGTGTTCAGGTCGGTGTGCGAGTACCGGCCGTTGTAGAACAGGCTCTGCCACTGGCGCACCATGCCCAGCGAGGAGTTGTTGATGATCGCGACCTTGATCGGGATGTTGTTGATCGCGCAGGTCGCGAGCTCCTGGTTGGTCATCTGGAAGCAGCCGTCGCCGTCGATCGCCCACACGTGACGGTCGGGCTCGGCGACCTTGGCGCCCATCGCCGCCGGCACCGAATAGCCCATCGTTCCCGCACCGCCCGAGTTGAGCCACGCGTTGGGGCGCTCGTACTTGATGAACTGCGCGGCCCACATCTGGTGCTGCCCCACGCCCGCGGCGTACACGCCCTCGGGTCCGGTCAGCTCTCCTATGCGCGAGATCACGTACTGCGGTGACATGTGCCCGTCGGTCGGCTGCGAGTAGCCGAGCGGGAACTCGTCGCGCAGCCCGTCCAGGAACGACCACCACTCGTCGGTGTCGACCGTCCTGCCCTCTATCTGGCTGCGGAAGGCGGCGTCGAGGTCGACGAGCACGTCCTTCAGGTCGCACACGATCGGCACGTCGGCGGCGCGGATCTTGCCGATCTCGGCAGGGTCGATGTCGACGTGGACGATCTTGGCGTGCGGCGCGAAGAGCGCGGCCTTGCCCGTCACGCGGTCGTCGAACCGGGCGCCCAATGAGACGAGCAGGTCGGCCTCCTGCAGGGCGAGCACCGCGGGAACAGTGCCGTGCATGCCCGGCATGCCGAGGTGCTGGGTGTGCGAGTCGGGGAACGCGCCGCGGGCCATGAGTGTCGTGACCACCGGTGCACCGGTCGTCTCGGCGAGAGTCAGCAGCTCACGCGACGCCTGCGAGCGGATGACGCCGCCGCCGACGTACAGGACGGGCTTCTTCGCGTCCGCCAGCAGCTGCGCGGCGGCCTGGATCTGCTTGCCGTGCGCCTTCGTCACCGGACGGTAGCCCGGCAGGTCGATCCGCGGCGGCCACACGAACGGGGCTTCCGCCTGCTGCGCATCCTTGGTGATGTCCACCAACACCGGTCCGGGGCGGCCGGTGCCCGCGATGGCGAACGCCGAGGCGATCGCACTCGGGATGTCCTCGGCCTTCTTCACCAGGAACGAGTGCTTGGTGATCGGCATGGTGATGCCGACGATGTCCGCCTCCTGGAAGGCGTCCGTGCCCATCAGGTTCGAGAACACCTGGCCGGTGATGCACACGATCGGCACCGAGTCCATGTACGCGTCGGCGATCGCCGTCACGAGGTTGGTCGCGCCGGGTCCCGACGTCGCGATGGCGACGCCGATCTTGTTGGATGCCGCGGCGTACCCTTCGGCCGCATGGCCGGCGCCCTGCTCGTGGCGCACGAGGATGTGGCGCAGCTCGGAGCTGTCCATGAGCGGGTCGTAGACCGGCAGGATGGCGCCGCCGGGCAGGCCGAAGACGTCCGTGACGCCGAGCAGTTCGAGGGAGCGGACGACCGCCTGCGCGCCCGTGAGCACGGGCGCGGGCGCGGTGCGAGCGGGTGGCCGTGGAATGGCCGTGGCGGATTCGGCGGTCATGAGAATGATCCTCTGTCGAGAGATGGGAGAACGAAGGGCAGGCCTTATCCCGTGACCGCGCCCTCCGCAGCGGAGCGCACGAGTTTCGAGTACTTGGCCAGGACGCCACGGGTATAGCGCGGAGGGAGCGGCTCCCAGCCAGAGCGGCGGGAGCCCAGCTCGGCCTCGTCGACGAGTAGGTCGAGAGTGCGAGCCGCGATATCGACCCGTATCAGATCACCATCGCGCACGAAGGCGATCGGACCTGCGTCCACCGCTTCGGGAGCTATGTGGCCGATACACAGGCCGGTTGTGCCGCCTGAGAATCTGCCGTCCGTCAAGAGTAGTACATCTTTTCCGAGCCCCGCGCCCTTGATGGCAGCGGTGATCGCGAGCATCTCGCGCATGCCCGGCCCGCCCTTGGGACCCTCGTAGCGGATGACCACGACGTCCCCTGCGGCGATGTCGCCCGCTTCGAGGGCGTCCATCGCCGCGCGTTCCCGCTCGAACACCCGGGCGGGGCCTTCGAAGACGTTCGCGTCGAAGCCGGCGGACTTCACCACGGCGCCTTCGGGCGCGATCGTGCCGTGCAGGATCGTGATGCCTCCGGTGGCGTGGATCGGGTCGTCGATGGAGTGGATGACGGTACCGTCGACCGGATCGGGATTCAGGTCGGCCAGGTTCTCGGCGAGCGTCCTGCCGGTCACGGTAAGCGCGTCGCCGTGCAGCAGCCCTTCGTCGAGCATCGCCTTCATGATGACGGGGATGCCGCCATGGCGGTCGACGTCGTTCATCACGAACTGCCCGAACGGCTTCATGTCGGCGATATGCGGCGTCTTGTCGCCGATGCGGTTGAAGTCGTGGAGCGTCAGATCCACCTGCGCCTCGCGCGCGATCGCCAGCAGGTGCAGCACCACGTTCGTCGAACCGCCGAGCGCCATCGCCAGGGCGACCGCGTTCTCGAACGCCTCCTTGGTGAGGATGTCACCGGTGGTGATGCCCAGTTTCAGCAGGTTGACGACCGCCTCGCCGGAGCGGTGGGCGTAGTAGTCGCGGCGGCGGTCGGCGGCGGGCGGTGCCGCCGAGCCCGGCAGGCTGAGGCCGAGCGCCTCGGCGACCGAGGCCATCGTGTTCGCGGTGTACATGCCGCCACAGGCACCCTCACCGGGCGCGAACGCGCATTCGATGCGCTTGAGGTCGGCTTCGGTCATGCGACCGGCAAGGCACGCGCCCACGCCCTCGAATGAGTCGATGATCGTGATGTCCTTCTCGGTGCCGTCGCTCAGCTTCACCCAACCGGGAGCGATAGAACCGGCGTAGAGGAAGACGCTCGACAGGTCCAGACGGGCGCTGGCCATCAGCATCCCGGGTATGGATTTGTCGCACCCGGCCAGCAGCACCGTGCCGTCGAGTCGCTCCGCCATCACCACGGTCTCGACCGAATCGGCGATGACCTCGCGCGAGACGAGCGAGAAGTGCATGCCCTCGTGGCCCATGGAGATGCCGTCCGAGACCGAGATCGTACCGAACTGCAGCGGGTATCCGCCGCCGGAGAACACGCCCTCCTTCGCGCCCTGCGCGAGGCGGTCCAGACTCAGATTGCACGGCGTGATCTCGTTCCACGAGCTCGCGATGCCGATCTGCGGCTTGTCCCAGTCGTCATCGCCCATTCCGACGGCGCGGAGCATGCCGCGGGAGGTCGTGGCCTCGATGCCGTCGGTGACGACGCGGCTGCGGGGCTTGATATCGATGCGCTGATCCGGCGAAGACATTCTCGAAGTCTATTCCCGGCCCTCAGCCCGCATCCGCGCCAGCAGCGCCAAGGCGGCGGCCAATTCTTGGATGCTTCCCACTCGCACGGACGCAGCCGTCTGCCCATCGCCGACTCGTATGCCGAGATCGTCGGGACCGAGGCTGGCGAGAGCGTCCTCATCGGTCACGTCATCGCCTGCGAACAGTACGGCGGTCGCGCCCAGCCGCTCGCGGAGTGCCGCAATGGCCGAGTCCTTGCCCTCGTGGCGGAAGGAGTACTCGACGATGTTGTGGCCGGTGCGGCGCCGCCAGTGAGGTGCGCGCTCCTGCACGAGACGGTCTGCCGCATCGCGCGCGGTCTGCGCGTCTGCGGCGCTGGCGACGCGGGTGTGGATGCCGAACCCGAACGTCTTCGGCTCGACCCACACGCCCTGCAGGTCGCCGACCTGAGCCGTCATCTCCTCACGGAGCTCATCGCGCAGCGTCGGAGCATCCTCGTCGTCGTCGGTCTCGAGAGCCCCTTCGCCCGGCAGCCAGAATTCGGCCCCGTGCGAACCCGCCAGAAAGATCTGCGCATCGTCTGCGTGCTCGGCGATCTCGCGCAGATCATGAAGGCTGCGACCGGACACGAACGCGACCGGGGTATCGGGCAGGGCGGCGAGCGCAGCGACGGCTGCGGCGGCGGTCGGCAGAGCCCGCGCGTTCATCGGCTCGTCCTCCAGCGGCGCGAGCGTCCCGTCGAAATCGAGCGCGACCAGGAGGCGATCGGAGGCGGCGACGCGAGCGAGTGCGTCAAGGACGGCCTGGTCGTCGATCTGCGGGTGATCACGGTCGTCGGACACACTTCTCCTCGGATGGAACTTCTCCAGGGCCTCGAGGAACTCCCGCGACCAGTCCTCGACGCTGTGCTCGAGCACACGCCTGCGCGCGGCGCGCATACGCCGGCCCTGCTCGCCGGGGCTCATCTCCACCGCACGCATCATGGCTTCCTTGAGGCCTTCGATGTCGTGCGGATTGACCCGCACCGCCGTGCCGAGCTCATCGGCGGCGCCGGCGAACTCGCTGAGGAGAAGCACGCCGCGGTTGTCGACTCGCGACGCGACGTATTCCTTCGCGACGAGGTTCATGCCGTCCCGCAGAGCGGTGACGAGCATGACGTCGGCGGCGAGGAAGAGCGCGACCATCTCCTCGCGCGGATATGCCTGGTGCAGGTAGCGGATCGCCGTGTGCCCCATCGTGTCGAAGTCGCCGTTGATGCGGCCGACGGTCAGCTCGATCTCGTCGCGCAGCTGGATGTACGCGGCGACGCGCTCCCGGCTCGGACTGGCGACCTGGACGAGCGTGACGTCGTCGACGCTCAGCTTCTCTTCCGTCAGCAATTCGCCGTAAGCCTTCAGCCGGTGGCGGATGCCTTTGGTGTAGTCGAGGCGGTCGACCCCGAGGAAGATGCGCTTCGGGTTGCCGAGGCTCTCGCGAATCTGCCGAGCGCGCTCCTGCACGTCCGGGCGCCGCGCCAGCTCGATGTACGACGACGCGTCGATCGAGATCGGGAATGCCCTCGCGAGAGACATGCGCGTGGTGCCGTCGGGATTCGGCACCGCGATGCCGGACGCCTTCGTCTCGTAGCGCAGCTGCCGACGGACGGCGCGGGCGAAGTTGCCGGCATCCGCCACACGCTGGAAGCCGATGACGTCGGCGCCGAGCAGACCCTCGAGCACCTGACGCCGCCAGGGCAGCTGTGAGTACAAGCCGTACGCCGGGAACGGAATGTGGTGGAAGTAGCCGATCACGAGGTCGGGCCGCAGCTCTCGGAGCATTCGTGGCACAAGCTGCAGCTGGTAGTCCTGCACCCATACCGTCGCGCCGTCGGCGGCTGCTGCGGCGGCGGCTTCGGCGAAGCGACGGTTGACGCGGACGTAAGCGTCCCACCAGAGGCGGCTGTACCGCGGCTCGGCGATGACGTCGTGGTACAGCGGCCAGATCGTGTCGTTCGAGAAGCCCTCGTAGTACAGCTCGACGTCCTCGGCGCTCAGCGTGACCGGAACGAGCAGCGTGCTTTCGAACTCGAACGGGTCCAGCACTACATCGGGCTGCCCGGCCCAGCCGACCCACGCCCCGTCGGCCTTGTGCATGACGGGCTCGAGCGCGGTGACCAACCCGCCCGGAGAGCGCCTCCAGGCATCCGATCCGTCCGCGTCGACCGTCCGGTCCACGGGGAGCCGGTTGGCGACGACGACGAACTCAGCCTTATCCACACACGCTCCTGATCCGGGAACTCCAGGCTAACAGCGGGGCGACGGCAGCACCGCGCGCGGTAGCGTGGACGCCATGCGCAAGTACCTCTTCGGCACAGGGCTCGTCACGGCGATCATGGGCGGCATCACACTGCTGCGAGGGCTGCGCAGCGAGGAGCGGTTCACCTGGCGGATCGCCCTGGCGTGGATCAGCTGGGGCATATCGCTGGCCCTCGCGATCGGCACGATCGTCGACACGCGCCGGGCGTCCGTCGGCAAGCTGATCGACTCGGATTCACCTGTGGCCGGCAAGTCCGAGAAGCTGCTCAAGAAGCGCCTGCGCCGGACCCGCTGAGGTCGATCTCGTACTGCACGAATCCGGAGTGCCGGGCCACGCGGTCGTAGAGTCTGCGTGCCGTGTCGTTGTCGCGCTGCGTGAGCCAGTACACCTTGGAGCAACCCGCGCGTTGCGCCCATGCGCGCACGTGCTCGACCAGCGCGGCGCCGATGCCGCTCCCCCGAACGTCGGGCGACACGAACAGGTCCTCCATGTAGCAGTACGGCCCCTCCGACCAGGTGGCCGGGTGGGTCAGCCAGTGCACGAGGCCGACGGCCGCGCCGGAGTCGTCGCGCGCAAGCGCCCCATGGATCGGATATGTAGAGTCGGTCAGTCGCACGAACGTGAGCTCGGTCTGCGTCTGCGCGAGGTCCTCCTCGTAGAACTGGAGGTAGCCGCGCCACAGCGTGAGCCAGTCGTCGCGATCGTCGGCCGTGAGCGGTGCCAGCGAGGTCATGCATCGACCCTAGGCCGCAGGAATCGCGATCAGCGTGTGAGGATCAGCGCGTCGCCCTGCCCACCGCCGCCGCACAGGGCGACCGCGGCGGTTCCGCCACCGCGACGCACGAGCTCGTGCACGGCGTGCACGACGAGCCGGTTGCCGGAGGCGCCGATCGGGTGACCGATCGCGATGCCGCCGCCGTGGATGTTCACCACGTCGTCGGACAGCCCGAGCTCGGTCTGCGAGCGTGCGACGACCGCGCCGAAGGCCTCGTTGATCTCGACGACGTCCAGGTCGGATGCCGCGATCCCCTGCTTTTCGAGCGCCTTTTCGATCGCGCGCGCCGGCTGGGAGTGCAGCGAGTTGTCCGGACCGGCGACCTGGCCGGATGCTCCGACGACGGCGAGCACCGGCCAGCCGTGCTCGTCGGCGTGGGACCGCGTGGTCAGGACGACGGCCGATGCGCCGTCGGAGATCTGCGACGAGTTTCCGGCCGTGATCGACCCTCCTTCGGCGAACGCGGCCCGCAGCCTTCCCAGCGTCTCGACCGTCGTCTCCGGGCGGATGCCCTCGTCCTTCGTGACGAGGATCGGGTCGCCCTTGCGCTGCGGGATCTCCACGGGCACGATCTCGCCCTCGAAGACGCCCGCCTCGGTCGCGGCGGCGGCGCGCTGGTGGGATCGGGCGGCCACGGCATCCTGCATCTCACGGGTGACCTCGAGACGGCCGTTGTGCCGTTCGGTCGACGCGCCCATGCTCTCGTGGTCGTACGCGTCGGTGAGGCCGTCGAAGGCCATGTGGTCGAGCACCTCGACCGAACCGTACGCCCACCCGTCGCGCGAGCCCATCAGCAGGTGCGGCGAACGGGTCATCGACTCCATGCCCGCGGCGACGACGACGGTGGCGTCGCCGACGGCGATCATGCGGACGCCGTCGATGATCGCGGTCAGGCCCGACAGGCACACCTTGTTGACGGATGCCGAGGGGACGTCCCACGGGATGCCGGCTCCCACCGCGGCCTGACGCGCGGGATTCTGGCCGGAGCCGGCCGGCAGCACCTGGCCGACGAGCACCGCATCGACCGCCTCGGGTGCGATGCCGCTCTGCTCGAGCGCTCCGCGGATGGCGGCGCTGCCGAGCTGCACGGCGGTCAGCGGCGCGAGCTGGCCCTTCAGGCGGCCCTGCGGCGTGCGGGCTGCAGCGACGATGACGACGTCTTCGGTGTTCATGCGTCCACCTTAAGTGCGACGGTGGTGAGGTGGTCCGAGACCGTGAGCGGTGGTTCGGTCGCGGCGATCACCTCTTCGACGCTGACGCCCGGGGCGGTCTCGACGAGCACGAGACCGGCATCCGTCACATCGATCACGGCGAGGTCGGTGATGATGCGATCGACGACTCCCCGGCCGGTGAGCGGCAGCGAGCACTCGTTCACGATCTTCGCCGAGCCGTCCTTGGCGACGTGCTCCATCAGCACGATGAGCTTGCCTGCGCCGTGCACCAGATCCATGGCACCGCCGGGGCCCTTGACCATCTTTCCGGGGATCATCCAGTTCGCCAGATCCCCGGCTGCCGACACCTGCATGGCGCCGAGGATGGCAGCGTCGATCTTGCCGCCGCGGATCATGCCGAAGCTCGTCGCCGAGTCGAAGAAGGCCGTGCCGGGCAACGTGGTGACCGTCTCCTTGCCGGCGTTGATGAGGTCGGGGTCGACGTTCTCCTCGGTGGGATACGGACCGACGCCGAGGATTCCGTTCTCGGACTGGAGCACGACTGTCATCCCCTCGGGCACGTAGTTGGGCACGAGGGTCGGCAGGCCGATGCCGAGGTTGACGTACGAGCCGTCGGACAGCTCGGCGGCCGCGCGGGCGGCCATCTCGTTGCGGGTCAGGGCCATGGTCATGCTCCTTCGGGGATGTCGCGGCTCAGGGCCTCGGCGACCGAGACGGTACGCCGCTCGATGCGCTTCTCGATGTCGGTCCCGACCTCGAGGATGCGGTGCACGTAGATGCCCGGCAGATGGATCGAGTCGGGATCGAGCTCGCCGGGCTCGACGAGCTCCTCGACCTGGGCGATGCAGACCCGGCCCGCCATGGCGGCGAGCGGGTTGAAGTTGCGAGCCGCCTTGTTGAAGATCAGGTTGCCGTGCCGGTCGCCCTTGAGAGCGTGCACCAGCGCGAAGTCGGTGACGATCGCCTCTTCGAGGACGTACTCCCGATCGACACCGGTCACGTCGAAGGTGCGAACGTCCTTGACCGGCGAGGCTATGGCAACACCGCCCTGCCCGTCGTACCTGCGCGGGAGGCCGCCTTCGGCGACCTGCGTGCCGACGCCGGTCTGCGTGTAGAACGCGGCGATGCCCGAGCCTCCGGCGCGGAGCTTCTCTGCGAGCGTGCCCTGCGGCGTGAGCTCGAGCTCGAGCTCACCGGAGAGGAACTGCCGCTCGAACTCCTTGTTCTCGCCGACGTATGAGGACGTCATCTTGCGGATGCGGTGGGCGTTCAGCAGGATGCCGAGACCCCAGTCATCGACGCCGCAGTTGTTGCTGACGATGCTGAGATCGGTCGTTCCCTGTGCGAGCAGCGCCTCGATCAGGGCGATCGGGTTGCCGGACAGGCCGAAACCGCCGACGGCGAGTGACGCGCCGTCCGGGATGTCCGCGACGGCCTCGGTGGCGGACCGGAATGTCTTGTCGATCACGGGCGACTCCTGTGTCTGGGGATCAGTACATCCATCCTGCGCCCGGGTCGATGCGCGGGCCGCCGACCCCGTTGCCATGTGGATGCGGCGCGGCGTAGTGTCCATATGATGGACGCTTCCCGCGATCGAACGGTTCCCGGCGCGCAGTCCGTGGCGCGGGCCGCACGGCTGCTGCGTCTCGTGACATCGGGCGGCGCGGGAGGCCTCACGGTGGCCGACTTGGCGCGTCGCGCCGAGCTCACTCGCCCGACGGCGCATCGCCTGCTCGCTGCGCTGCGGAACGAGGGTCTGGTCGATCAAGACGAGAAGACCGGCCTTTGGATGCCGGGCCCCGAGTTGTACCTGATGGGCAGCGCCGCGGCATCGCGCTATGACATCACCGGGATCGCACGCGACATCGTGCGCTCGCTCGCGGTGCGCACGGAGGAGAGTGCATTCCTCTCGGTGCGCCGCGGCGACGAGACGGTGTGTCTTCTGCGGGAGGAGGGGAGCTTTCCGATCCGGTCCTTCGTCCTGTCGGAGGGGGTGCGCTTTCCGCTCGGGGTCGCCTCCGCCGGGCTCGCGATCCTGGCCTTCCTATCACCCCACGATGTGGACGCGTACTTCGAGCGGCACCCGGAGTTGGCGAGTGAATGGGGCGCTGCGCACGGTGAGAAGCGGCTGCGCGCACGGCTGCGGGAGACCCGGGCGCGCGGGTACGCGCTGAACCCGGGACTGATCGTGGAAGGGAGCTTCGGCCTGGGCGCCGCGGTCTTCACGCGCGAAGGCCACCCGCAGTGGGCGCTGAGTCTGACGGGCGTGGAATTCCGCTTCGGCCCGGACCGCCTGGCCGACCTGGGGCGCACCCTGCTCGCGCACGCACATCAGCTGACGACGCGGGTGGCGGCGACCAACCGCTGAGAGCGGCGTTTCGTCTCGCCTGCGGCTCGCTCAACGACCGAGGTTCGACGCCTGCGGCTCGCTCAACGACCGGGGTGCACCACCAGGTGCTCGCGCACCACCGCAGCGACGGCATCCGCCCCGCGCTCGGAGAGTGCGATCGTGTAGTGGTTCACGTCGGGCACCGCCGCGTGCTCCAGACCCGGGTAGGTCGCCAGCAGCTCGGGCAGCCGCTCCTGCGCATACAGCGGCGGGACCTGGTCGAGAAGCCCGCGCTCCGCGGTCAGGAACACCGTCGGATGCCGCAGCCGCGCGAGCGCGTCGACGATCGCCGTCCCGGTGTTCTGGTCGATCGAATCCTCTTCGAGCGTCGCGTAGCTGGTCGACGGACGCAGGTCGGGCACTGCCCCCACCAGGTCGTAGCGCAGGTACGCCTCCAGCGCCGGCGACCAGTCGCGCCGGAACGCGGGGTGCGCGCGCCAGAAGTCGAGGTACGCCTCGACCGACTCGAAGCGCATCGCCAGCCGCTCTGCCGTCGGCCCCAGTACGAGCTGGATGACCTGCTCTGAAGACAGGCCGTCCGGAAGGTCGAGCGGCAGGCCCCCATCGACGAGCACGAGCCGCGACACGCGCTCGGGGTACAGCTCCCCCAGGACGAGCGCGACGAACGCACCCATCGAGTGGCCGACGACGACGGTCTGCTCGACTTCGAGGGCATCGAGGACCTCGACCAGGTCCTTCGCGTGGGCATCCAAACCCGCCGGTCCGCTGATTCCATTGCTCCGACCGCGCCCGCGCAGGTCGGGTGCGATCACCCGTACGCCATCCAGGCGCTCCGCCACCAGAGGCCAGGCCAAGTGGGACGCCGTCACCCCGTGGATCAGCAGCACCGATGGCGCGGCATCCGCAGGTCTGTCGCCGTCGCTCGGCCCCGTCGACGCGTCCCACACCCCGACGCGCAGATCGCCGCCCGCGACGGGAACATCGAGAGTGCGGTAGCGGCTCACCGTGCGGTCCATCCGCCATCCATCGTGTACGAGGCGCCCGTGACCATTCCGGCCTGGTCGGACACCAGCCATCCCGCGAGCGACGCGACCTCCTCGGGCTCGATGAGACGCTTGATCGCGTTCTCGGTCAGCAGGACTTTCTCGAGCACCTCCTCCTCGGGGATCCCGTGCACCCGCGCCTGATCGGCGATCTGGTGCTCGACAAGCGGCGTCCGCACGTACGAGGGGTTGATGCAGTTGCTCGTGACGCCGTGCTCGGCCCCCTCCAGTGCGGTCACCTTCGACAGTCCCTCGAGCCCGTGCTTCGCGGTCACGTACGCGGACTTGAAGGCGCTCGCGCGCAGACCGTGCGCGCTGGAGACATTCAGGATCCGGCCCCAGCCACGCCGGTACATGCCGGGCAGGACCGCGCGGATCAGCAGGAAGGGCGATTCGACCATGAGCCGCAGCATCAGCCGGAAATTCTCCGGATCGAAGTCGGGGATGGGGCTCACCCTCTGGATGCCGACGTTGTTCACGAGGATGTCGGCGTCGAGCGAGACCGACTCCAGCTCTTCGACGGCGGCGAGATCGATGAGCCACGCGTCGCCCCCGACCTCATCCGCGATCGATTCGGTGAGGTACTGGTGGTGGTCGGCGACCACGACGTGTGCGCCGCGAGCTGCGAACTCGCGCACGCACGCGAGCCCGATGCCGCTCGCGCCGCCGGTGACGAGCGCGCGCTTGCCCGCGAGGTCCTGGTCTGTCATGCGTCCTTGCCTTCCGTTGTCCTGCCGCCCGCATCGCGCCGCGGCGCAAGAGCGTTGTCGATGAACCGCATCATGTCGTCGAAGACACCGGGATCGAGCACCGCGGGCGGCTTGCCCGTGCCGTCACGCTCCCACAGAAGGAAGCGCATGCCGATCAACTCGCCCATGCCCATCAGCGCCCACGCCGTGATCTCCGGATCGAGGGCGCGGTCGACATCGCCGGCATCCTGTGCGGCGCGAAGCCCGGCCTCATAGCCCTCCACGATGCGGGTGTAGTGCAGTCGCAGCGTCTCGGGCGACACGAACTCGGCTTCGCGCACGACGCGGTAGAGGGCCGGATGCTCGGCAGTGAAGCGGAAGAAGCCGGCGAATCCCGCTCGTTCGGCCTCGAGCCGCGACGAGGCGCCGGCCATCGCCTCCGACATCGAATGGCGCACCCGGCGGTTGAGGTCGATCACCAGAGCCTCGAAGATCGACTGCTTGCTGTCGAAGTACAGGTAGAAGGTTCCCAGGCCGATGCCGGCGCGCTCGGTGATCTTCACTATCGACGCCTCGTGGTACCCCTGCTCTGCGAAGACGGTCTCGGACGCCTCCAGCAGGCGTCGTCGGGTCGCCTCACCTCGCTTGGTGAGCGGGCGTCCGGTGGCGGGCGAGATCAGCGCGGCGTCGTCGCCGAGCAGCTCATCGGGAATGGTCATGCTGCGCACCTTCCATGAGTGCCCGAGCGCGATCCCGGAGCCGGGAGCGTGCGAGCTTCTCGATCGTCGACCGCGGGAGTGAGTCGACGAACTCGACCCGGACGGGAACCTTGAATGCGGCGAGGTTGCGCCGGGCATGGGCGAGCACCTCGTCGGCCGACAGCAGCGAGCCCGCGACCGGGACGACGAACGCGACCCCGCGCTCGCCCCACACCGGGTCGGGCACGCCGACGACGGCCGCGGCCTCGATCAGCGGATGCAGGCACAGTGCGTGCTCCACCTCGGCCGGGGCGATGTTCTCCCCGCCGGAGATGTAGATGTCCTTGAGCCGGTCGACCACGCGGAACACGCCTGACAGGTCCCGGTGCACGAGGTCGCCGGTGCGGAGCCAGTCCCTGGCCATCGCCCTGGCCGTCGCCGCGTCATCGCCGAGGTACCCCGCGAAGACGCTCGGTCCGCGCACCCACAGCTCTCCGGTCGCGGCCCCCTCGAGCGGCAGCAGTGTGTCGGGGTCGGCGACCAGGACGCCGACGTGCGGATACGGGCGTCCCACTGCGCCCGGATGCGCGGCGGCTTCGCCCGAGGGAAGGTAGAGCACATTCGGTGCCGCCTCGGTCAGGCCGTATCCCTGGGTGAGGGCGACTCCGCGCACGCCCCAAGCGGCGGGCAGCTCAGACGGCATCGTCGCTCCTCCGACCAGCGCGAGCCGCAGCGACGACACGTCGGTCGACGCCCAGGCCCGGTCAGCCGCGAGCAGCGCGTACTGGGTGGGCACCCCCATCATCGCCGTCACACGGCGCTCGTGGATCAGCTGCAGCGCCCGGGCGGGCTGGAAGGATCGCTCGAGCACGACCGTGGCCCCGACCCACCAGGCAAGCAGCGGCTGGCAGTTCCACGCCGCGACATGGAACTGCGGCAGCATCGCCAGCACGACGTCATCGGAGCTCAGCGGCAGCGCCTGCGCAAGTGCGAGGTTGTTCCAGAAGCAGTTGGCGTGGGTGAGCACCACACCCTTCGGCGCCGCCTCGCTGCCCGACGTGAAGATGATCAGCAGCGGATCGTCGTCGTGGACATGCCGTGGCGGGCGGGGTTCGCGGGCGCAGGGAACGGACGCCTCGACCCCCGTGGAACCGAGCTGCGCAACCGGCGGCATCACATCGAGTCCGCGCAGCGCCGCGCCGGCGAGCGAGGCGTACTCGTCGTCGATGAGCACGAGCGCCGGATCGGAGCGCCGCAGCATGTCGCCGAGCTCGCGCGGGGTCAGCCGCCACGAGAGCGGCACGAAAGCGATGCCCGCCAGCGCGCAGCCGAAGAACGCCACGACGTGGTCGGTCGAATTGCCCGAGATCGTGGCCGATCGGTGGCCGGGTCCGAAGCCGGCCGTGCGCAGTCGGTCGGCGAGCTCGATCGCGCGCTGCGCGAGCGTGGCGTAGTCGATCGTGACGCCCCGATCGTCGATCGCGATGCGCTGAGGAGACTGCGCGGCACGGTCGGTCAGCCAGCGTCCGACCGTGTGCGACCCGTCCTCGAGTGCGGCTTCCCAGCTCATGCGCGCACTTCCACGGGCGCTTCGGCCTCGGCATCCGCGTCGTCGATCGTTCGCAGCGAGAGTCGCGCCTTCTCGCCGCGCCGGCGGCGCCACCAGGCGTCGATCGTGCCGGCGATTCCGCCCGGCAGGAACATCACGACCAGGATGAACAGGACGCCGAGCAGGAACAGGGGCTCCGACAGCGGGATGCGCAGGAAGTCGGGAAGGCCCGCGATCGCCTCCGAGCCGGCCAGCACGGTGAGGCGCTGATCGAGCAGTGTGTACAGCACGCCTCCCACGATGGCACCCCAGCGGAAGCCGACGCCACCGAGCACGACCATGACCAGGATGGTGATGGTCAGGTCGGCCGACACCGCCCGCGGGACCGTGCCCGACTGCAGCAGCATGTAGGCGACCCCGGCGAGGCTGGCCAGCACTGCGGCGATCACGAAGACCGTGAGCTTCGCGCGGTACGGACGAAGTCCGAGCACCCGCACCCGCTGCTCGTTCTCGCGGGTGGCGCGGGCGAGATGGCCCAGGCGGGAAGTGTCGACCCACAGGACGACCAGGTAGACGATCACCAGCACGACGAGCGTGAACCAGTACAGGTTGCGGGTGTTGACGACGCCGATGAGGAAGTCGGGCACCTGCTCCGTCGCCAGCCCCAATCCCTCTTCGCCGCCCGTGATGTCGGAATTGCGTCGAACCATCACGGACCCGGCCTGCGCGAAGGCGAGCGTGACCATCGCGAACGGGATGCCGGAGACGCGCATCGCCACGGCTCCCGTCAGGAACGCGATGATCATGCCGCCGATGAGGGCTATGAAGATGCCCGGGAACAGCGGCACGCCGAAGTGCTCGAGCCCGATTCCCAAGCCGTACGCACCGGCGCCGAAGTAGAGGGCGTGGCCGAAGGAGAGCATCCCCGCCGAACCCAGCAGCAGGTTGTACGACAATGCCAGCGCGGCGAACACCATGCACAGTGACAGCAGCGCGAGCGTTCCGGGCATGTACGTGGGCGTGGGCAGGATGCCGGGCAGCGACAGGTTCAGCAGCGGGAGCACCGCCATGAGGACCACGAGCGCGATGCCCACGATCGCCGGGATCCAGCGCCGCATCATGCCTTCCTCCCCAGAATCCCGGAGGGACGCACGAGCAGCACCAGCGCCAGCAGGATGACGACGATGAAGTCGCCCGTTCCGCTGAGATACGAATTGGCGAACTGCTGCAGGACGGCGACCAGCACCGAAGCGATCGCCGCGCCGGTGAGCGATCCGAGTCCGCCGATCACGGTCACGATGAACGCGAAGATCAGGAGGGTCGAGCCGAGGTGGGCCGACACGAACGTCGTGTAGTGCATCGCGAGCACGCCCCCGATGCCCGCCGCGGCGCCGCCGATGGCGAAGACGAGGGTGAACGAGCGTCGCACGTCGATGCCGAGCGCCGTGACCATCGAGCGGTTCTCGACCCCGGCGCGGATGATCATGCCGTAGCGCGTCTTCTGCAGGAACAGCACGAGCGCCGCCAGGACGAGTGCCGCGGCGATCATCAGCACCCAGTACGTGTTCGGGATGCGTGCACCGAGCACCTCTGTCGTCTGCTTCAGCCACGGCGGGCCGGCGATGTTGATCGGGTCGGTACCCCAGATGCCTTCGAACAGCGCCACGGCTGCGAACGAAAGCCCGACCGTGACGAGCACCTGCTCGATGTGACGTTCGTACAGCGGACGGATCAGAACCAGCTCGGTGAGGGTTGCGAAGGCCGCGCCCACCAGCGCACCCACCACGATCGACAGGAGGAACGACGCCCAGGATGCGGTGCCGAGCGCCTGTGCGACCAGCCAGCCGATGAACGCACTCAGGGTGAGGAACGCACCGTGCGCGAAGTTCAGCACGTGCATGAGGCCGTAGATGAGGCTCAGCCCGGACGCGACGAGGAAGTAGAGGGCCCCTAGTCCGACGCCGGTGATGAGGGTCAGGATGAGCATGCTCATACGAGGCCCTCCTCGGTCGCAGGCGAATTGCTCTGCTCCGCGTGCACGCCGAGCAGCCGGCGGGTCAGGTCGTCGTCGTCGAGGATGCCGCGTGCCGTACCCGTGTGCACGACGCGTCCCCCACCGATCACGATGGCACCGTCTGCGAGCCGCCGCACCACCTCGAGGTTCTGTTCGACGAGCAGGATCGGGACGATCTTGGAGGCTTCCAGCAGGGCGTCGGTGACCTCGGTGACGATCCTGGGGGCGAGACCCTTGGTGGGTTCGTCGACGAGCAGCAGCCGGTTCTCGTTGAGGAGCGCGCGGGCGACCGAGACCATCTGCTGCTGGCCACCGGAGAGCGTGCCGGCCATCTGATCGCGGCGCTGCACCAGGTCGGGGAAGAGCGCGTCGACGAACTCGCGGCGTGGGTTCTTCTGACGCTCAGCGAGAGCCAGGTTCTCAGCGACCGTGAGTCGTGCGAACACCTCGCGGTCTTCGGGCACGTATCCCACTCCCCGCTGGACGATGCGATGCGTGGGGAGGCCGTCGATGCGCTCCCCCGCCAGTTCGACCTCGCCGCGACGGGTGATCAGACCCAGGATGCCGCGCAGCGTCGAGGTCTTGCCCACACCATTGCGGCCCAGCACAGCGGTGATTCCGGTCGCCGGCACCGAGAACGTGACGTCCTCGACGACCTGCTGTCCGGCGATCGAGCAGCGCAGACCGCGCACCTCGAGGATGTTCGGGCTCATGCGGCCGCTGTTCCGAGGTAGGCGCTCTGCACGAGCGGGTCGTCCATGATGTTCTGCGGCGTGTCGTAGGCGATGATGCTGCCGAAGTACATCACGGCGACCTTCTGCACCAGCCCCATCAGCACGTCGATGTGATGCTCCACCATCAGCACCGTGCAGCCGTTCTGGCGCTGCATGTCGCGGATGTTCTCGACCAGCCCCGCGACATCACCCGAGCCGACGCCGGCCATCGGCTCATCGAGGAGGACGATGCTCGCGTTGGTCACGAGCAGCACTGCGATCTCGAGCTTGCGCTTGTCGCCGTGCGAGATGTCGCCGGCCGCCGTGTCGAGCTTGTGGCTGAGACCGACGGCCTCGAGCTTCGCGAAAGCGAGCTCGGTGGCGGCATCCGTTCGTCGCGGGAAACGCAGCAGCGAGTAGTCGCCGCCCAGCGAGACCTGCGCCGCGAGCCGCACGTTCTCCAGGACGCTGAGCCTCGGAAAGAGGCTCGAGGTCTGGAAGGTGCGTCCCAGTCCCGCCCGCGCCCGAGCGGGCACGGACGCCGAGGTGATGTCGTCGCCGTTCATCAGGACACGTCCTGACGTGGGCTTCATCAGGCCGGAGATCACGTTGAACAGCGTGGTCTTGCCGGCTCCGTTGGGTCCGATGACACCGACGAGCGAGCCGGCGGCGACGTCGAGTTCGACATCCTTCAGGATCGTCGCGCCGCCGATCTGAAGGCCGAGACCTTCGATGCGGAGCGCGGACGGGACAGGAATGCTCATCAGCCGGGTGCTACTCAGCGACTTCGGCCGGCGCGACCTCGTCGGCCGAAGCGGTGTCGACGAGTTCGGGGACGAACGCCCCGCCGTCGGCGACGAGCTTGACCTGGTACATCTCCTGGATGAGTGCGTGGTCACCCTCGCGCACGGTCATCTGGCCCTTGGGTCCCTCGAATTCGAAGCCTTCGAGAGCCGCGATCATCGCGTCGACGTCTCCCTTGCCCTCCTGGATGGCGTGGACGATCATGATCGCCGCGTTGAACCCGTCCGGGCTGAACAGGTCGGGGGTGCCGTCCTCCTCCTCGATGAGCTCGATCATCGCCTCATTCGCGGCGGTGTCGTTCGCTCCCGGGAAGTAGTGGTTGAGGAAGCTGATCTTCTCGGATGCTTCGCCGTACGCCCCGAAGGTCGCTGCGTCGCCGAGGCCGGTCACGACCGGGATCTCGTCGAGGACGCCCTGCTGGCTCATCGCCTGCCACATCGCGCCGGAGGTCGCGCCGGCCCATGCGACGAAGACCAGGTCGGGGTCCCCGGCCAGCACCTGCTGCGCGAAGGGGGTGAACTCCGTCACGTCCTCGGCCACGAGGACGGAGTTCACCGTCGCACCCTGAGCGCCGAGGATCGCCTTGACGGCGGCCTCGTTGCCCTGACCGAACGCGCTGTTCTGTGCGAAGACCGTGATCGTCTTGCCCTCGATGTCGTCGAGGAATGTTCCCGCGGTCGCGACATCCTGCGCGCTCTGGCGACCGGAGCGGAACGTGTACTCGTTGACTCCGGTGATCGCGTCGGCGGCCGCCGGACCCGAGACGAACAGCACCTGGTTCTGGGCGGCCTGCTCTGCGACGGCCAGGGCAACACCCGACGACGCGCTGCCGCCGATGATGTTGACGCCCGCGCCGATGAGCTCCTTGACGGCGGTCACGGCCTTGTCGGGGTCGCCGGCGTCGTCCTTGTACTCCACGGTGATCGCTGTGCCGTCGATCTCGCCCGTGCCGTCGGTCGCGTAGTCCAACCCGGCCTTGAAGCCTTCGAGATACTGCGCGCCGTAGCCGGCGAGCGGCCCGGTCTCGCTCGTGACGATGCCGACCGTGATCTCGGCCGGTCCGCTCGGCGTCTCCGACGCATCGCCGGCGGGCGCTCCGGCCTGCGGCGCGCAGGCCGCCAGGACGAGCGCTGCCGTGGCGACCACGGAGCCCAGGAGCAACTTCTTCGTAACCCGCATGTGCGTGCCTTTCACCATTGGAAGTTCTGCAACCTGAAAACCGATTCAGGTATTGCCAATGTAGGAATCGCACACTGTCGTGTCAAGCCGAGCGGGCGCACGCCGCGCACTCGTTACCGATTCGCGATCAAGGGTCCGTGCCGCCGTCAGCCCTCGCGCGGGGTCTTGTCCTCGCCGGCCTTCGGCGCGTCGACGCTCACATCGAGCAGATCCTGTCCTCGGTCGGATGACCACACCGCTGCGAGGCCCCGGTCGCCGTGGTGCGACGCACGGACGGCGCGCTCATCCGCCCAGCCGTTGAGGCGATGGCCGGCATGCCCGCGCACGTGCTCGAATGCGACGTCGGGCAGCCCTGCGGCCCGGCGCGCGTCGCGAGCGCGCATCAGCTCGGCGAGGATGTCGGCGTTCTTGGTCGGCGCACCGGTGCTGGTCTTCCACCCGCGGCGCGCGTGCGCATCCATCCAGGTGCGGTACGAGTTGATCGCGTACATCGAATCGGCCTGGATGCACAGGTCGGCGACTTCGGCGTGGTCGCGGATTGCATACAGCACCGCGAGCAGCTCGCCGATGTTGTTGGTGCCTGCGACCAGCGATCCCGCCGCCCAGCGTCCGTCTTCGCCGACCCACGCCCACCCGGCAGGTCCGGGATTGCGCATGCACGCGCCGTCTGTCGCGACGGTGTAGCGGCTCATGGTCCCGACCTCCCACAACGGACTGGCGAAAAACTGAAGGGCCCCCGGATGGGAGCCCTTCAGCAAGACGTGCACCCCCAGGGACTTGAACCCTGAACCCACTGATTAAGAGTCAGTTGCTCTGCCGATTGAGCTAGAGGTGCATGGTTCACCGGGGCGAACCGAGGGTCAACATTACCATCACGATTGCAACACTCGGAAATCGGCCAGGTGCCGCCGGTTATCCTGGAAAACGTGACCTCCCCCTCTTCGCCGGTGTCTTTTCGCAGGCCTTTCGAAGGGGATCTCGGGCCCGAGCTGACGCTCGCTCTTCGACTCGCAGATGCCGCGGATGCGGCATCCATGGCCCGCTTCGACGCGTCCGATCTGGACGTCCAGCTCAAGGCGGACGCGTCGCACGTCACGGAAGCCGACCTCGCGACCGAGCGCGCGATCCGCACGATCCTCGAGGTCGAGCGCCCCGACGACGGCGTGTTCGGCGAGGAGTTCGGGGTGACCGGCGACACCGCCCGGCAGTGGATCATCGATCCGATCGACGGCACGGCGAACTACCTCAAGGGCATCCCCATGTGGACGACGCTCATCGCACTCTCGATCGACGGCGTGCCGCGGGTGGGGGTCGCCAGCCAGCCCGCAATCGGCCGGCGCTGGTGGGCCGCGACCGGCCTCGGCTCCTGGACCAACACGCCCGACGGCACGTCCCGGCGGCTGGCCGTGTCATCCATCGACACGATGGAGGATGCGAGCATCAGCTTCCAGAGCATCCGTCAGTGGGACGAGGTGGGGCAGCTGGATGCCCTCACCCGACTCTCCCGCGCCGTCTGGCGCGATCGCGGTTACGGTGACACGTGGCCGTACATGCTGCTCGCCGAAGGCAGGCTCGAGTTCGTCGCGGAGTTCGGCGTGAAGGAGTACGACGTAGCGGCGCTCGTTCCGATCATCACCGAAGCCGGTGGCCGCTTCACCTCGTTCAAAGGCGTCGACTCGATCGGAGACCGCTCGTCGCTTGCCACCAACGGTGTGCTGCACTCTGCGTTCCTGGACCTCCTGCACGCAGACGCACGCGCGGAGGCCGCTCGATGACACGCTTGCCGAACTTCCTCGGAGCGTCCGTCGTGCTCGCTGCGACGATGCTCGCCGCAACCGCCTGCGCGACCACCTCCGGCGGTTCGTCCGACGGAGCGACAAGCCCGACGCCTGCTCCGACCTCGCCCTCGCCGACCCCGCTCGAGACGACGAGCGACGAGCCGGCTGCCGAGCCGGCCTGCGACACCATCATTCCGGTCCAGACCGCGGAGGACTTCGCGGACGTCGGCTGGACGAGCCGTGCCGAGCCCTTCCGGGCCGGCGAGATCGAGATCCCCGAGGGAATCCAGTGCATCTGGGGCGACTTCTCCACGGCGACCGATCACGTTCAGATCTTCGGCTGGGCGCCGATCTCGGACGCCGATGCCGCCGACGCCCAGGAGCACCTGCTCGAGGTGGGCTGGCACAAGGAGAACACCCCGGACGGCGTGATCGTCACCGAGAGCTCCGAGACGACCGTCGCCACCGACGCCGAAGGCTATGGGCTGACGTACCTGTTCGGGGACGGCTGGGTGAAGTACGCCGACACGAAGCAGGGCCTCCTCCTCGTGGTGTGGCCTCCCGCCTGATCAGAGAACCGGCTCCGCGAGGCTCACAGGAAGCTGAGCTCGCCCCTCACGATCGAGTCGCCGGAGTGGTCGGGGTTGCCGTCCACAGGTTCCTGCGACACGTCGACCAGCACGTAGTCGCGCAGATCGACGTCGGCCGGGATCGAGAACGTCTGCTCGCGGCCCTCGATCAGCCCGAGGCTGACCAATGCCGAGGCGTCCGCCGTGATCAGCCACACTTCGCGGACGGTGTCGGGAGCAGCATCCGCGGACAGTCGGAGTTTGAGCTCGAGCGACCCGTCGGAGCGCTCCTCCACGATCGCCGTGCCCTCCGCGTCGGGGTGATCGGGGAAGGCGGCGAGCGTCGCCTCGGCGACCTCGGTCAGCGAGACCCGCTGGGTCAGTGCCCAGACGCCGAGCCCGATGCCGGCGAGCAGAACGAAGGATGCCGCGAGCGCCCAGATCCGCAACGCCGTGCGCCTCGGCCGAACGGCGGTCGAGGCGGCCACATTCGCCGCCTCCGGCTGAGGGGTGGAGCCCAGAGACAGCTCGGCTGCGATCCGCTCCCACACCGCCTCGGGAGGACTCTCGAGTTCGCCCACGTCGAAGCTGGCGCGGCCCGCGACGGCCGCGTGGCGTAGCGCCGCGAGCTCGTCGACGCACACCGCGCAGTCGGCGAGGTGCTCCGACTCTTCGGGCGTGGCGCCCGGCTCACCCAGCGCGAAGAGCGCCAGCCTCTCGGGATCAATGTGCGGCATGTGTCACCTCCAGTCGCGTGCGCATTCGTTCCAGACTTCGTCGGATGTGGCTCTTGACGGTCCCCAGCGGCATGTCGAGCCGCCGTGAGATCTCCTGATGTGTGAGGTCGTCGAA
>NZ_DASUNI010000343.1:0-17400 GCF_036277215.1 Microbacterium sp.
GAGCCTGCGCGCGTCCCACTCAGCGGCCTGCCGGCTCCGCCGACCAGCCCGGTAGCGTGGGCTCATGGTGTGGACGCCGAGCGCCGGGCAGAGCCGATGAGCGGGGCCGCGGCATCCGTGTCGTTCGATCCTCGAGCGCTGACCCAGCCGGTCGACCCTCACGCGGTGCGGGAGTACACCCGGCGCCTGCGGGCGAGCGGCGCCCTGGGCAGCGGCTTCGGGCAGACTTCGACGGTCATCGGGGTGGTCGTCGGCGGCGTCATCATCCTGGTGTTCGGCAGCTTCTTCCTCACCTTCGCAGTGTCGATACTCAGCGCGATCGGATCGATCGGCCGCGGTGCGGACGGCCCGTCGTTCGTGTCGGCGATCGGAGCCCTGCTGCCGATCCTCGTCATCGGGGGTGGAGCCACGGCGGTTGTCCTGTTCGTCACGCGCAGCCTCTTCACCGCGCGGGAGCGCCGGTATCGCCTGGACCGCTTCGCTGCCGCGAACGGCATGAGCTACCTCCCCGCCCTCGCCGCGCCGGCACTGCCGGGCATGATCTTCACCGTCGGCGGATCGCGCTCGGCGAGCGACCTGGTGCGCGGGGAGCAGCCTCGGTTCGTCGAGTTCGCCAATTACCAGTACACGACCGGCTCGGGCAAGAACCGCACGACGCATCGCTGGGGGTACGTGGCGATCAAGCTCGACGTCCCGCTGCCGCACATCGTGCTCGATGCCAGGAGCAACAACGGGCTCTTCGGATCCAACCTGCCGGCGACGTTCGACAAGGATCAGCGGCTCAGCCTCGAGGGCGACTTCGACAAGCACTTCTCGCTGTACTGCCCGGAGGGGTACGAGCGCGATGCGCTGTACCTGTTCACACCCGACATCATGGCCCGCTTCATCGACAACGCCGCCGCCCTCGACGTCGAGATCGTCGACGATTGGCTCTTCCTGTACGGCAAGCGCGAGTTCTCCGGCCTCGACCCCGCGACCTGGGCCTGGCTCTTCTCGGTCGTCGCCGCCCTGCTCGTCAAGTTCGCGCAATGGTCGCGCTGGCGCGACGAGAGACTCCAGACGGATGCCGCGGCTGCGGCATCCGCGATCCCGGCCGTCGTCGGCGCCGGGACCGAGAGCGCCTCGACCTCGGACGGCGTGGGGCGCCCGGCGTCGGCGAGTCCCGCGGCGGGGACGGCTCTTCCGTTCGCCGCTCCGGCGGGGCTGCTGCGCCCACCGGCAGGAGTCGCTCCGTCCGGCCGTCGGCTCACTCGCGGGGTCTCGTGGGTCTCGATCGTGGCAGGGTGCGCCGTCGTGCTGTTCTGGCTCTTCATCCAGCTCGGCGGCTTCGCACTGTTCTCTCCCTAGCACCGGCGCGCCTCGCCCACACGGTCTTGACGGGCTCGCAGTGGTGCGTAACGTGAGGCGCATCCGTTTGTAGACAGCATGAGGAGGCAGCCGATGGACGAAGCCGTGCCGGGCATCACCGAGATCACCACGTCCGAGGACTCCGCGACGGTCGCCGGGTCGGCCGCGGAACAGCCTCGGATCCCGGTCGACGGCGCTGCGGCTGTCCCCGTGGACACGGTGCCGGAGATCACGTACGACGAGCAGCGCTACCCGGCCCGCCCCCGCCGCCTGCGCCCCCGTGATCAGCTGCGCCGCAGCAATGTCCGTCGCGTGACGATCGACCCGCGCACCGCGACCGCGACCAACCCCTCCTACGTCGAGTGGCTCGTGCGCCAGGCGATGCTGAAGGACGCCGACGTGCTGAGCCGCCAGCTCTCCGGCCAGCCCAGCATGTGGCGCAATCCCTACGCGCGCCCCGACGCGCGGCGCGCGATCCACACCGCGGATGTCTGGTTCACCGCCTATCCCATCTCGCTGATCACCCGGCCCGGTGAATCGTTCCTCGATGCCCTCGGGCAGGCGGACCTGTGGGACGCGTTCGAGCGCGTGGGCATCAACGCGGTGCACACCGGCCCGGTCAAGCGCGCCGGCGGGATCGTCGGCTGGCGCGAGACCCCGAGCGTGGACGGGCACTTCGACCGGATCTCGACGCAGATCGATCCGGTGTTCGGCGACGAAGAGGCCTTCCGGCGGCTCACCGATGTCGCGGAGGCGCACGGCGGCAGTGTCATCGACGACATCGTGCCCGGGCACACGGGCAAGGGCGCCGACTTCCGGCTGGCCGAGATGGCGTTCAAGGACTATCCCGGGATCTACCACATGATCGAGATCCCGCCCGAGGACTGGCACCTGCTGCCCGATGTGCCCGAGGGTCGCGATTCGGTCAACCTGGATGCCGCGACCGAGCACGAGCTGGCGCAGCTGGGCTACATCATCGGCGAGCTGCAGCGGGTCATCTTCTACATGCCGGGCGTCAAGGAGACCAACTGGAGCGTCACCGACGCGGTGGTCGGCGTCGACGGGCACACCCGTCGCTGGGTGTATCTGCACTACTTCAAGGAGGGTCAGCCTTCGATCAACTGGCTCGATCCGACGTTCGCGGGCATGCGGCTCGTGATCGGGGATGCGCTGCACTCCCTGGGCGACCTGGGCACGAGCGCCTTGCGGCTGGACGCGAACGGCTTCCTGGGAGTCGAGCGCAGCGCCGAGGGTCTGCCGGGCTGGTCCGAGGGCCACCCGCTCTCGCACGCCGCGAATCATGTCATCGCCGGCATGGTTCGCAAGGTCGGCGGCTTCACCTTCCAGGAGCTCAACCTCTCGATGGAGGACATCCGCGACACCGGCGCCGTCGGCGCCGATCTGTCGTATGACTTCGTCAGCCGACCCGGCTATCACCACGCGCTGGCCACGCGCAACACGGAGTTCCTGCGCCTGGCGCTGCGGCAGTCGCTCGAGGTGGGCGTCGAGCCGGTGAGCCTCGTGCACGGGATGCAGAACCACGACGAGCTGACCTACGAACTCGTCCATTGGGCGACGCTGCACCGCGACGACGTGTACTCCTTCCGGCACGAGGAGATGACGGGCGCGCAGATCGCGGAGGCGATCCGTGCCGACCTCACCGAAAAGCTGACCGGGACAGCGGACTTCAACAGGGTGTTCACGCAGAACGGCATCGCCTGCACGACGACGTCGGTGATCGCCGCGACTCAGGGCTTCGCCACCCTCGACGAGATCACCGACGACGATGTCGCGGCCATCTGCGACGCGCACATCCTGCTGGCGAAGTACAACGCCTGGCAGCCCGGCGTCTTCGCCCTCTCCGGCTGGGATCTGACCGGGATGCTGACCGTCCCCGCCGAGGAGGTGCGCGACCTGATCGCGACCGGCGACACCCGCTGGATCGAACGCGGCGCACACGATCTGACCGACGCGGACCCCGGCGCGACCCGATCGGTCTCGGGGATGCCGCGCGCCCGTTCGCTGTACGGCTCGCTGCCCACGCAGTTCGAGGCAGCCGACTCGTTCGCGTGCCGACTGGCCGATGTGCTGGCCGTGCGACGCGAGCACGGTGTCGCGGTCGCCACGCAGATCGACATCCCGGACGTCGCGCACGCCGGCATGCTCGTGCTCGTGAATCGACTGGACGATGGGCGGGGCAACGAGGACGCGCCGATCCAGCTGACGGTGCTGAACTTCACCGACGAGGCCGTCGACGGCACGGTCCACTCGCAGGAGCTGCCGCCGCAGCACGACGTCGTGGACGCCGCGACGGGTGAGACCATCGGCCACGTCGACGACCTGCAGAGCTTCCTGGTGCACCTCGAGCCCTATGGGGGCCTGTTCCTGCTGCTGCGCGAACCCGCCGTCGAGAACGAGGAGTAGCGCGCGGCACCCGGTCGTCGGGCGAGCGCACCGAGACGAAGCGCCTAGGTGCGGCACCCGGTCGTCGAGCGAGCGCAGCGAGACGAAACGCCTAGCGCCGCAGGGCCTCCTCGACCCTGTCCGTCAGCGACCGGAACCGCTCGTTGGCCGCGAGGTCGTCCAGCACGACGGCCGTGCCGGCGGAATCCGCGAGCGGCACCCGCCAGTTCGGGTACTCGTTCTCGGTGCCGGGCTGGTTCTGCACGCGGCGCTCGCCCACGCCGTCCACGAGGGCGACGCCGAGAAGCTGAGACGGGGATGCGATGAGGTGCAGGTGCAGGGCCTCGACGATCTGCTGCTCCGTGGCGTCCGCGCCGATGAGGCCGCGTTCGCGCAGGATCGCGAGCATCGCATCGCGCTCGGCCACCGCTTCGGCGCGTGCCTGTTCGACCGGCTCGGTGAGCAGCCCCAGCCGCGCGCGCAGGTCGACATGCTCTCCCGCGAGGTACCCGGCCGTCGGCGGCAGGTCGTGGGTGTTCACCGTCGCGAGCACCGCCCGCCGATAGTGTTCGGGCGGTTTGAATCCATCGTTCTCGTACTCGAACCAGAGGATCGAGGTCCCGAGTATTCCGCGTGACGACAGGTAGTCGCGCACCCACGGTTCGACGTTGCCGAGGTCTTCGCCGATGACGACGGCCCCGGCGCGATGCGCCTCGAGGGCGAGCACGCCGATCATCGCCTCGTGGTCGTAGCGGACGTACGTGCCGGCGGCCTCGCCGAGACCGGCCGGGATCCACCACAGCCGGAAGAATCCGATCACGTGGTCGATGCGCAGCGCCCCGGCGTTGCGCAGCAGCGTCCGGATCATGTCGCGCAGGGGCGCGAATCCGCTGTCGGCCAGCGCGTGCGGCAGCCACGGCGGCTGATTCCAGTTCTGCCCCTGCTGGTTGTACATGTCCGGCGGCGCGCCCACCGTGATGCCCGACGCGTACATGTCGCGCAGCGACCAGGCGTCCGACCCGCGCGTGTGCACCCCGACCGCGAGGTCGTGCATGATGCCGATGCGCATCCCCGACGCCTTGGCGGCGGATTGGGCGGCGGCGAGCTGCTCGTCCACGATCCACTGCAGCCAGACATGGAACGCGATGCGGTCCGTCAGTTGCTCACGCAGCTGCGCCACAAGCGGCGATGCGATGTCCCAGGCTTCAGACGGCCGATCCTGCCCCTCGTCGAGCGTGGCGGCGAAGTGCTCCTCGAGGGCGCACCACAGCGCGAAGTCCAACAGGGGTTGTCCCTCGCGAGCCGCGTACCGATCCAGCAGCGCCTGACGCGCCGGAGACCGCGGCACGGCGAACACGAGCTGCAGTGCCGCGCGCTTCGCGGCCCACGACGCGTCGCGGTCGATGCGACCGGCGTCGGTGTCGGCCGCCGCGACCGGCCCGCGGAACCCGTCCAGACGGGATCGATCGGATGCCGGAAGGTACGCCGTCTCTCGGATGTCCTCGGGACGCACGTACAGCGGGGCCAGGAATCGCCGTGTCGCCGGCAGGTAGGGCGACGGCTCGATCGGCGAGGTGACCTCGGCGGCGTGCACCGGGTTGACGAGCAGGAAGTCCGCCCCGCGCTCGCCGGCGATGGAAGCCAGATCGCCCAGGTCGGCGAAGTCGCCGACGCCCCAGGAGGCGTGTGACCGCACGGAGTACAGCTGCGCCATCAGACCCCAGGCGCGGCCGCCGTGATCGGGGCGCGAGGGCGGCGGGGCCAGAGACTGCGGCGTCACGATCAGGACGCACTCGGCGGTGCGGTCGGGCTGGTCGCCGCCGTGTGCGCGCTGCTCCGCGTGAACGGCGTGCCAGCCCAGGGGCAGGTCCGCGGGCAGAGGCACGTGCAGCCGCCACAGCGTGACACCGTCCACGCGGCGGGGTTCGGACTCTTGCGGCGGAATCGGGACGTCGCGAACCGACCCGTCCTCGAGGGTCACCCGCAGCGCCACGTCGTGTCCGTCCGCGACATGGACCTGCAGCACGCCCGAGCCCTCGCGCACCACGAGCGACGGTGGGACGAGCCGGCGCCAGGGTCGATCCTCCGCGTCCGAAAGCGCCGCCTCAGCCTCGGCATCCGTCTGCGCATCGACGCCCATCGCGTGCAGGATCGCGCGGAGCGTGGCGGCGGGCACGTGCACCCGATCGCCGAAGAACGACCAGTACTCGGTGGCCACGCCGTACGCCTCGGCCAGCGCGGTGAGCGCCGGTGCGGGTGCATCGTCGGTGCGAACGTCCTCGGTCATGCGCATCCTCCCCATGTGTTCGTTAGATCCTGCCAGCCCGAGGCTCTGGGATTCCTCGAACCCACCCCTTCCGCGCGAACCCATGCGCAGAATGCTCGCCCGACGTGTGGGTTCGCGACGAGCACGTGGGTTCGGCGGCGAGCGCCCGCGGCACCTGTGCCCGAAGCCCTCGCGCTCAGGTGCGTGCCGCCCACCACTCGCGCAACCGGCGCTCCGCTTCGTCCTCACCGAGGATGCCCTCGTCCAGCCGCAGATCGAGCAGGAACCGGTAGGCCTCGCCGACCTCGCGCCCCGGAGGGATGCCGAGCACCTCCTGGATCCGGTTGCCGTCGAGCTCGGGGCGCATCGCGCCGAGCTGCTCCTGCTCGGCCAGCTCTGCGATTCGGCGCTCGATGTCGTCGTAGGCTCCGGCCAGCCGTGCGGCCTTGCGCTTGTTGCGGGTCGTCACGTCCGCCCGCGTCAGGATGTGCAGGCGCGCCAGCTCGGGTCCGGCATCCCGCACGTACCGCCGCACCGCCGAGTCGGTCCAGGCGCCCTCGGCGTAGCCGAAGAAGCGCAGATGCTGCTCGATGAGCTGGGTCACGGTGCCGATCGTGTCGGAGTCGAACCGCAGAGCCTGCAGCCGCTTGCGCGCCAGCCGCGCCCCCTTGATGTCGTGGTGGTGGAACGTCACCCCGCCGCCGGGCTCGAGGCGCCGGGTCGCCGGCTTTCCGATGTCGTGCAGCAGCGCCGCGAGCCGCAGCGGCACGTCGGGCGCGGCATCCGGGTTTCGCGCCTTCTCCAGCGAGATCGCCTGCGTCAGAACCGTGAGGGAGTGCTCGTAGACGTCCTTGTGATGGTGGTGCTCATCGACCTCGAGTCGCAGCGCCGGAATCTCGGGCAGGAACTGCTCCATGACACCGGTGTCCACGAGCAGGCGGATGCCGCGCACCGGGTCGGCGGTCTGCAGGAGCCGGACGAGCTCGCCCTGGATGCGCTCCGGGCTCACGATCGCGAGCGTGTCGCGCAGAGCCGTCATCGCGTCGACGGTGGCGGGATCCACGTCGAAGCCCAGCTGCGCGCTGAAGCGGGCCGCACGCAGCATCCGGAGGGGGTCGTCGCCGAAGCTGACGCGAGGATCGGCGGGCGTGCGCAGTCGCCGCACGACGAGGTCCTCGACGCCGCCGCTCGGGTCGACGAGTGTGCGCCCCGGCACGCGCAGCGCCATCGCGTTCACCGTGAAGTCGCGGCGCGTCAGGTCGCCCTCGAGCGTGTCGCCGAACTCGACGGTCGGCTTGCGCGTGAGGCCGTCGTAGCTGTCGGCGCGGTACGTGGTGATCTCCACCTGCTCCCCGGCGATGCGCGCGCCGATCGTGCCGAATTCGCGGCCGATGTCCCACTGGGCGGTGCTGATCGGCCGGACGATCCGCAGGATGTCGTCGGCCCGGGCGTCGGTCGTGAAATCGAGGTCGTGCGTGACGTGCCCGAGCAGCGCGTCGCGCACCGGCCCGCCCACGATCGCCAGCTCATGCCCCGCGTCGGCGAAGGCGCGAGCGAGCTTCGCGACGATCCGCGACTCGGCGAGCGCGCCCAGGCGCGCCACACCGTCGGCCATGTTGAGCATGGTTCGAGCCTATCCAGGGGACGCGGCGAGCCCGGCTGCTCAGTCGTCGAAGCGCAGGAACCCTGCGAAAACGAGCTCCCGCACCGAGGGGAGCAGCTCGCCCCGGAGCTCGACCGCATCGACCTCCAACAGCGACGCGATCGCCTCGACCAGGACGCCGACCGGCAGGTCGCCGTCGCAGGCGCCGACCAGCGCGGCCAAGCCCGGATCGACCGTGATCGTGCGCGCGAAGCCCCCGCCCTGCCGCAGCTCGATGACGCTCGGCGACTCGACCCCCGGAAGATGGTGGCGCGCTTCGGTGACATCGGCCGCGACGACCAGGACGGATGCCGCAAGCGCCTCGTCGTCGAGCGCGGCGAGCCGGTCGTGCGCGGCGAGCGCGGCGGCGTAGTGCGACCCGAGCGCCGTGCGCGGGTCGAGCGCGTGCGTCAGCCGCTCGTACCTATGGAGGCTCGGTCGGCCGGCGGCCGGTCGGCGCAGCAGAACGTAGCCGAATCCGACCTCCGTGACGCCGCGGGCCGAGAAGTCGTCGAGCCACGCGTCGACGAGGGCCGCGAACTCCGGCGTACCGGCCAGCGTGCCGCCATCCCGGATCCACAGCTCGGCGTAGGACAGTGGATCGAGCGACTCGCGCTCCACCACCCAGGCGTCCAGTGGGACCGGCGATGCCGCGACCCAGGCGCGGGCCCGATCGATCCCCTGCTCGCCGGGACGGCTCTCCCAGTTGCCGAGCAGCTGAGCGACGCCGCCGGGCGCGAGATGCGCACCGACGCCCGAGACGAAGGCCGCCACGAGATCGTCGCCCTGCATGCCGCCGTCGCGGTACTCGTACGCGGGCACACCGTCGGCCCGCGGGGTGATGACGAAAGGCGGGTTGGACACCACCCGATCGAACTGCTCGCCCTCGACCGGAGCGAAAAGCGACCCCCGCCGCGTCTCCACATCGGGCACGTCATTGAGCAGGGCGTTCAGGCGGGTGAACCGCAGTGCGGCTTCGGAGACGTCCGTTGCGACGACGTGCGCGACGTCTCTACGCGCACGCAGCGCCTGGATGCCGCAGCCGGCGCCGACGTCGAGCGCGCGCGCCGCTCGGGTGGGCAGCTGCAGAGCGGCCAGGGTGAGGGAGGCGCCCCCGACGCCGAGCACGTGGTCCTCGGGCAGCGCTGCGCCGAGCGCGGCCTCATCGAGGTCGCTCGCGATCCACCACTGGCCCGCTCCGCGGTCGTCCGCGAACGACTGCGGGCGGATGATCGCCTGCGGGATGACGTCATCGTCCACGCTCACGGCAAGCCCGAGCCGGGCGAGCCCGTCGACGCCGGTGCGCGGCAGCGCCGAGGTCACCGACGACCGGGGCTGCGGCATCCCGAGCACGAAGAGCCTGCCGAGCACGGCGAGCGGGTCGCGCCTGGCGCCGAGCGCCCGGACGGCGGGGCTGCGCAGACCGCGGGCGATGGCCGTGTCGGCGGTGTCGCCCCAGGCGGCGCGCAGCGCGTCGGACCAGAAGCCGGCGTCGGTCAGGTCCGCGGCGAGGGCGCGACAGAGCGCGAGGTCCGGTTCGGGAAGCACGCGTCCATTCAACCCCCTCGACCGGCCGCGCTCGGGCTCGACGGAACGGTCGAGCCGTGCGGGCGCGGCACGGGGTCCTCCGAGACTCGGACCGTAGAATCGCACCAGATCGTGCGGTCATGAATCGCACAGGAGCGAAATCCCACATGACCGTCACTTCCCCGCCCTCGGGACCGAGCGTCGTTCGACGCGGTGTCCGCGCTCGCCTGCGCGGCGCGATCGCGATCGCGGCTCTGCTCGTGCTGGGCGCGCCGCTGGCCGCTGCGCCGGCGCATGCCGAGGCGCCCGCCGCCGCGTCGGCCGGCTCCGAACGAATCGCCGCGCCCCAGCCGACTCCGGTCGCGACGACGCCGGACGTGCCGACGGGTGTGACGGCCTTCACGCTCTCTCCGGTCGCCAATGGAATCGTGCTCCCCGGCGAGGGTCTTGCGGTGTCGGTGACCCTTCAGAACGGGACGGCCGTCGCGACCGCGCCGGCGGCGGTGACGCTGTCTCTGGGCGCCGAGCCGCTGTCGGACCGCACGACGTTGACCGCATGGCTTGCGGGCGAGACCGCGGGTGTGTCGGTGACCCCGGTCGGATCGACGGCACTGGAGGCAGTGCTGCCGGGCGGCGAGCAGGTGAACGGCATCGTGATCGCCGCCGGCGATCCCGCCCTGGCCGGGCGCGGTCCCGGGGTCTACCCGCTCGCGGCGTCCTATGAGTCACCGACCGGGACGGTCACCTCCACGAGCACGATGATCGTCCCGCCTGCGGCGGGTTCCGAAGCCGGAATCGGCGTGATCGTGCCGATCACTGCGGATGCGACAGCGGCCGGCCTGCTCACGGCGACCGAGCTCACCGAACTCACCTCGCCCACCGGCTCACTCACGAACCAGCTCGACGCCGTCGAGGGCACCGCCACGATCCTCGCGATCGACCCGGCGATCCTCGCCTCCATCCGCGTGCTCGGTTCGTCGGCGCCGGCGAGCGCCGCCGAATGGCTCGTCCGTCTCGAGTCGCTGGCGAACTCCCGGTTCGCCCTGCAATTCGGGGATGCGGACGTCGCCGCCCAGATGCAGGCCGGACTGAGCCAGCCTCTGGCCCCGCTGTCGCTGCAGGCCTACATCGATCCTGCGAATTTCGCGACGCCGGCGACTGACCCGACCCCGTCGCCGACCCCGACCGCCGCACCGACCGCCGCACCGACCGAGCCGACCACGCCCACCCTCCCGGAGCTCGTCGACGTCGGCGGTGCCCGTGCCGGGATGTTCTGGCCGGCGACCGGGACGGCCACGCCCGCGGTGGTCTCGGCGCTCGGCGACCTGGTGGCCGATGACCGCGATTCCCTCACCCTCGTCCCTTCCACCTCGACGGCGGCCGGTGCGTCCGGCGCGAGCACGCCGGGTCGGGCGGATGCCGGAAGCGCCGGGCTGATCGTCTACGACGCCGACGTCTCGCGCGAGCTGCACGACGCGTCGATCGTCGAGGAGACCGCGCTGCGCGGTGCGCCCCTGACCGCCGCCGCCGCATACCTGTCGTTCGCCGCTGCCGAGGCCGGCGGCGACCCCGTCGTCGTCACGGTCGATCGGGGCGCCGATCGGTCGCGCGTCGCTCTGCGCACGGCGATCACGTCAGCGACCGAGGCGCCGGGGGTCATTCCGCTGACGCTCGGCGGAGTTGCCACCAGAGATCCCGCGAGCGTCGAGATCATCGACGCGCCGGTCGATCAGGCACGCGTCGCCGCGGCATCCGCCTTCATCGCGGGCGAGGCGCAGATCGCCCGATTCGCCACGATCCTCGACGACACCACCCTGCTCACCGGGCCCGAGCGGGCCGAGATCCTCCAGCTGCTCGGTCTGGGCTGGCTGCCGGCGCCCGTCGACTGGCAGACCGCGGTCAACCTGCACTACGCGGAGACCGTGACCACCCTCGACAGTGTCGGGATCCTTCCGCCCAGCCCGCTCAATCTGTTCAGCGCGGGCGCGCCCATCCCCGTCTGGGTGCGCAACGACCTTCCGTACCCGGTCAACGTCGTGCTGTACGCGACTCCCGACGACCTGCGACTGGACATCGCGAAGGCGACCGAGGCCACCGCGGGTCCGCAGAGCAATACGCGTGTGCAGGTGCCGGTCCAGTCACGGGTCGGCAACGGAGAGGTCGACGTGCAGCTGCAGCTGCGCAGCCGCACGCTGGAGCCCATCGGTGCGCCGCAGGTGGTCACCGTGAACGTCCGAGCCGACTGGGAGGGAGCGGGCATCGTCGTCCTCTCGCTGCTGGTCGGCGGCTTCATCCTGCTCGGCGTCGTGCGCACCATCCTGCGACTGCGGCGCCGCCGTCGGGCGCGGCGCGGTCAGGCGACGGATGCCGCGACCGCGGGCTCCGGCGATGCCCGCGAAGCAGAGGGTGCGCAGCCGACCGCCGCCGGCGCCGAGCCGACCGCCACGCCGGTCGCGACTCACGCCACCGACGCGACCGACGCGGGCGAGGTGCAGCGGTGAGCGGCATCGGCCGGGCCAGTGTGCTGATCGGCGCGGGCACGATCGTGTCGCGCCTGAGCGGATTCCTGCGCGCTGTGGTCCTCGTCTCGGCCGTGGGTGCTACCACTGGAGCGGGCAACGCCTTCGCGATTGCGAACCAGCTCCCCAACAACATCTACGCGATCATCTCCACCGGCCTGCTCACGGCCGTGATCGTGCCGCAGATCGTGCAGGCGGCGAGTCACGACGACGGCGGGCGGGCGTTCGTCTCCAAGCTGTTCACCCTCGGCACGGTCGCGCTGATCGCCGTCTCGGCCGTGACCACGATCGCGGCGCCTTGGCTGGTTCACCTTTACGCGCCGGGCTTCCCGCCCGACCAGCAGGCGCTCGCGACCGCATTCGCCTATTGGTGCATGCCGCAGATCCTGTTCTACGGCCTGTACGCGCTCGTGGGCGAGGCGCTGAACGCGCGTCGGGTGTTCGGCCCGTTCACCTGGGCGCCGATCGTGAACAACGTCGTCTCGATCGCGGGATTCGTGGTGTTCATCCTGCTCTTCGGCTCCACCGCGTCCGTCGACGAGTGGACGCCGGCGATGATCGCGTTGCTGGCCGGCACGGCCACGCTCGGAATCGTCATCCAGGCCGTCATCCTGCTGATGTTCTGGCGGCGAACCGGTCTGCACGTGCGGCCGGACTTCCGGTGGCGCGGCGTCGGCCTCGACCACATCGGACGCCTCGCGGGCTGGACGTTCCTCATGGTCGTCGCCGGCCAGTTGGCCGGCCTCGTGCAGTCGCGGGTCCTGTCGGAGGCCGCGCAGGATTACCCCGGCGTCCTGGTGTCGCAGAACGCGTGGCTGCTCTTCATGCTCCCTTACTCGATCATCGTGCTGTCGATCGGAACGCCGTACTTCACGCAGCTCAGCGAGCATGCCGCCGCCGGCCGCGACGACGAGGTCCGCGGGGACGTCGGGCGCAGCATCCGCACGCTCGGCGTGTTCATCGTGATCGCGACGGCGGCCCTCGCCGCCGCGGCGGTGCCGGCGTCGCGGATCTTCACCGACAGTCGCGATGAGGCGGTCGCGGCCGCCGTCGTGCTGCTCTGCTTCCTGATCAGCCTGGTTCCGCTGGCTGTCCTGTTCGTCATCCAGCGCACGTTCTACGCGTACCACGACACGCGCACGCCCTTCTTCTTCACTCTGCTTCAGTGCGCCCTCGTGGCGGTCATGGCCGTGCTCGCGTCCTACCTGCCGGTCGAGTACATCGCCGCGGGCATCGCCCTCGGACAATCGTTCGCGAGCATCGTGCAGGTGATCATCGCGACCTGGCTGCTGCAGAGGCGGCTCGGCGGCCTGCGCGTGGGATCGTGGATGGGCTCCCTCGGCCGCTTCGCACTGGCCGCCGTGCCCGCGGCGGGCGCGGGCTGGCTCACCTTCCTGCTGCTCGGCGGGGTCGAGGGATGGACGGTGTCCGACAAGCTGCTCGGTGCGCTCGGCGCAGCGCTCATCGGGGTTGTGTCACTGCTCGTCTACGGGGGGTTCCTGGCCCTGCTGCGCGCGCCCGAGCTCGGCCCCGCAATGGTGCTCGCCCGCCGCGTCCTGCCCGGCGGACGCTGAATCAGCACGAGCTGGGACACTCGGCAACCGGACCCCGGCCGGAATGCCGCGCGGTTACCATGTGTTGAAGCATCCGGAGCTACGGAAGAGGGGGCGCACGTGCGTCAGGTCATCATCATCGGGTCGGGTCCGGCCGGCTTCACCGCTGCCATCTATGCCGCACGTGCGAACCTCGAGCCTCTCGTGGTCGCGAGTTCGGTCGAGGTCGGCGGTGAGCTCATGAACACCACCGACGTGGAGAACTTCCCCGGCTTCCCGGACGGCATCCAGGGCCCCGACCTCATGACGAAGATGCAGGCTCAGGCCGAGCGGTTCGGCGCAGAGGTGCTGTACGACGACGTCATCGAGCTCGACCTCTCGGGCGCGGTCAAGACCGTCAAACTCGGCAGCGGAGCCGTGCACCAGGCGTCTTCGGTGATCTTCGCGACCGGGTCGGCCTACCGCAAGCTCGACATCCCGGGTGAAGAGCGACTGTCCGGTCGCGGGGTGTCGTGGTGCGCGACCTGCGACGGATTCTTCTTCCGCGAGCGCACCATCGCCGTCGTGGGCGGCGGAGACTCCGCGATGGAGGAGGCAACCTTCCTGACGCGTTTCGCGAGCAAGGTGTACGTGATCCACCGCAAGGGCTCGCTGCGTGCATCGAAGATCATGCAGGAGCGCGCGATGGCCAACGAGAAGATCGAGTTCGTCTGGAACACCGAGGTCCTCGACATACTCGGCGAGGACGCGGTCTCCGGTGTCGTGCTGCGCTCCACCGTCGACGGCTCGACGAGCGAACTTGCGCTCGACGGGCTCTTCGTCGCGATCGGCAACGACCCGCGCACGCACCTCGTCCACGGCAAGCTCGAACTCACGCCCGAAGGCACCATCTGGGTCCACGGGCGCTCATCGCGCACCTCCGAGCCGGGTGTGTTCGCGGCAGGAGACGTCATCGACCCGACGTACCGTCAGGCGGTCACCGCCGCCGGCAGCGGCACGGTCGCGGCCCTGGACGCCGAGCACTTCCTCGCGGCGCTCGAGCAGAGCGGTGACGCGCAGATCGCCGAGGACATCGAGGTCGCAACCGAGACGCCCAGTCGCGCCAGCGACGAGGCGGAGACCGGCGTCGCAGCCGCCTGAGAGTCGTCCGAACGCCGGAACAATCCCGGCGCCCTCGGTGTTTTCACCCCTGACAGACTTCCGAACAAGGAGATATCAACATGACCGCGAAGGCGACGACATCCGCAACCTGGGAACAGGACGTCCTGCAGGCCGAGGGTCCCGTGCTGGTGGACTTCTGGGCAGCGTGGTGCGGACCGTGTCGGATGGTCGCGCCCGTTCTCGATGAGATCCAGGCTGCGAACCCCGAGAAGATCACGGTGCTGAAGCTCAACGTCGACGAGAACCCCGACCTGGCGATGAAGTATCAGATCACCTCGATCCCCGCGATGAAGGTGTTCAAGAACGGCCAGGTCGAGACCACCATCATCGGCGCCAAGCCGAAGTACGCCATCGAACAGGACCTCGCCGCCTACCTGGCCTGATCCTTCCAAGACTGCGCACCACCCCGGTGATGGGGAGATCGAAGCCACGATGCTTCTTTTTCCGCCTTCACCGGGGTTTTTCGTCGTATGCCGGAACAGGCATCGACGGAGATCCTGAAATTCTCGTTTCCATTGTCGATCTGGGCTGGCATCGTTCGACGTACTGAGTGAAGCCGGCCGATCGGGTCGCTCCGAGCCACCGGCTCGCACACGAGAAGGAGCAGGAAATGCGTTACATGATGATCATGCAGGTCGAACCCGAGGCCGCCGCGCGAGCAGCGCAGGATCTCGACATGGAGCAGGTCGTCGCCGTAATGGGCGCCTACAACGAGGAACTTCAGAAGGCCGGTGTGTTCCTGTCGGCGGAGGGGCTGTCCGACGCGAGCGAGGGGTTCCGCGTCGACTTCAGCTCCGCTCCGCCGGTCGTGACCGACGGGCCCTACGCCGAAGCGCGCGAGGTCTTCACCGGGTTCTGGATCCTCGAAGTGGCCAGCCGTGAAGAGGCCGAGCACTGGGCGAGGAAGTGCCCGCTCGGACCGGGCGTCGGCCTCGAGGTGCGCCGGGTCAACGAGTTCGCCGACATCGACCTGCCCGAAGACAACGACTGGCTCCAGAAGGCGCAGGAATGGCGTGCAGCTCAGGCCTGAGCTCAGGACGCGTCGGCCCGCACCACCGCGTCCCAGCGGCGGTGCGGGCTCTCGTCGCCGATGAGCCGCCACACCGCCTTGGTCAAGGGCGGATATTCGAGCGCGATCTGCCGAAGCACGCGGTAGTGCCGGCTGGCGTTCGGCCGGGCCCCGCCGTTGGCGGCGATGTTCTCGGCGCGAAGTATGAAGACGACGAGTTCGTCCACAGTGGGCAGATCCTCCATGAATTCCCACGGATCCTCGCCCGCACGCAACCGCTCGTGCACGAGCACCGAGAGCTCGTCAGCCGCCTCGGCCCGGAGAAGCTCGAGACTGGCCCGGCGCTGCGGGGCCTCGTCGTGCGTCGCCATTCATCCACCATACGGTGCGCGCAGGGCACCAGGGGTGTGGGTCGGAGCCCCACCGAAGATCACGATTCCCGGGCGGCGGCACCACCCGCGCCTACGCTGACAGCATGACCGATGCAGTTGCGCGCCGGGCCGCCGAGGCGGTATGGCGCGGCGAATCCGCTCGCATCGTGTCGGCGCTCACCCGCCATACCGGCGACTTCGGATGGGCGGAGGATCTCGCTCAGGATGCGCTGCTGGAGGCTCTATCCAAGTGGCCGGAGTCCGGCATCCCGGACAATCCCGGCGCCTGGCTGCTCGCCGTCGCCAAGCGTCGTGCGATCGACGGATGGCGACGTCGCGAGAGGCTCACTGAGCGCGAGACGCTGATCGCGGGTGACTTGCGGGTCCTCGAGGAGTGGGACGCGGTGCCCGAGCTCGGCGACCCCGATCGCATCGACGACGACGTGCTGCGGCTGGTCTTCGTCGCATGCCACCCCGTCCTGCCCGCACAGGCCCGGCTGGCCCTGACCCTGCGCACGGTCGCGGGCCTGACGACCGAGCAGATCGCGCGGGTGCTGCTGATGACAGTGCCCGCCGTGCAGCAGCGGATCGTGCGTGCCAAGCGGTCGCTCGCCGAGGCCGGCGTGCCGTTCGAGGTGCCCGATCGGGCCGACCGACCGGCTCGTCTGGCCAGCGTTCTGCAGGTGATCTACCTGCTCTTCACGGAGGGGTACGCGGCCGGCGGCGGTGAGCACCCGATCCGGCCCGACGTGGCCCGCGAGGCCGTGCGGCTCGCGCGTCCGTTGTCAGCCCTGATGCCCGCCGAGCCCGAGGTGTACGCCCTCATCGCTCTGATGGAGTTCCAGTCCTCTCGCTTCGCCGCACGAGTGGATGCTTCCGGTCTTCCGATCACGCTGGGCGACCAGGACCGCCGCCGCTGGGACCGGTCTGCGATCGGGCGCGGCCGGGCGGCACTGACGAGAGCCCAGACCTTCGACCGTGGACTAGGGTATTACGGCCTTCAGGCATCGGTCGCGGAGTGTCACGCGGTCGCGCAGACGGCATCCGACACCGACTGGCCCCGCATCGTGCGCCTCTACGATGCGCTCGAGACCCTCGCTCCCTCGCCCGTGATCCGCCTCAACCGTGCGGTCGCCGTGTCGATGGTCGACGGACCCGAGGCGGCTCTCAACCAGGTGGACGAAGTTGCGGACGAACTTGCCGAATTCCGTCCGCTCCACGCCGTGCGAGCCGAGCTGCTCGAGCAGACCGGCCGACCGGATGCCGCGGCCGAAGCCTTTCTCGCAGCCGCGAATCTGCCAGGCAACGAGGCGGAGGCGACGGTGTTGCGACGACGCGCCGAGGAGCTCGTATCGAGAGGGGCTCAGAGAGAGCTATAGGTCGACTGGCCCAGTTCGTCGAGGATGCGGTTGAGATCCTGGATGCTGGCGAAATCGATGCTGATCTGGCCTTTTCGAGCACCAAGCGAGATCTTTACGCGGGTGTTCAACCGGTCACCGAGCCTCTCGGCGACCTCATCGAGGTGAGCCCGGCGCCCACCTGCCTGCGGTCTCGAGGGCCGCTCGCGGCCGGTACCCCGCAGCATGGCGGCGGCCTCGGCCG
>NZ_DASUNI010000344.1:0-78565 GCF_036277215.1 Microbacterium sp.
GGGTACTTCCTCGAGTACGACAGCGAACGCGCCGGTGGGTTCGAGCCGCTCCGGTTCCTGCCGAAGGGGCCGAAGGTCGTCGAGCTGGGGCTGGTCACGACGAAGTCCGGAACACTCGAAGACGTCGACGGCCTCAAGCGCCGCATCGACGAGGCCGCCGCGATCGTCCCGCTCGAACAGCTCGCGCTGAGCCCCCAGTGCGGCTTCGCCTCCACGGAGGAGGGCAACATCCTCACCGAGGACGAGCAGTGGGCGAAGATCGAGGAGACGGTGGCGGTCGCCGCCGAGGTCTGGGCGGACGCGTAACCGCTCGCACGCAGGACGAGGGGCCGGGACGCATGCATCCCGGCCCCTCGTGCGTGCTCAGCTCACGCAGGTGAAGCTGGATGCGCTGTTCGGATCACCGCCGTCGAATCGCGGCCATGTGGGGTACTCGCACAGCGGTCGTGTGCGGCCCAGGGTCGCGGCGTTGGTGTCGGCGACCGTCAGCTGACCGGGCTCGACTCCGTCCTCGACCCAGGCGCGGAGCACCGTGAGCGAGTCGAGGCTCGCCGCGAACGGACCGAAGCCGTGACTGAACCCGGGCACGGTGTAGAACCGCAGGAACTTGTCCACCTTCTTCTGTCCGAGGTCAGCGACCAGCCGGTCGTAGAACTGGATGGTGTTGTACGGAGAAACACCGTCGTCGGCCATGCCGGTGTACATGAGCACCTTGACCTTCTTGGCGTACGCCTGCTGGAAGCTGACATCGGTCGTGTCCATGATCTGACCGACCTCCTGGATGCGCGGGATCCAGTCCTCCAGCCGCCAGTTCGGGGTGTCGAGGGACGGGTCCCGCGTGATGATGTACTTCGACACGGCATCCAGCACCGTGTACTGGAAGGCCTCGGTCCCGTTCATCGGATTGTGCGGCTGCGGCTCGGTGCCGAGCCCGAATCGGTCATAGGTTCCGCCGGTCAGGATCGGGCCGGGTGCCGCGAAGCTGTTACCCGCGATCTCGAAGCCCAGCTCCTTCCCGGACGCGATGAGCTCGACCGTCTCGACCTGCGCGTCCGACAGGCACGTGTCACCGGTGTCGGCACCGTTCTCGCACCGCAGCGATTGGATGTCGAACTCGCCGAGGCATCCCTCGGTGTCCGAGATGATCCCGTCGGCCAGCCCGTCGATCGGGTCGCATGCCGAATAGACGCTACTGACGAGCAGCGCGCGTTCCGTCGGGTTGATCCATCCCACCCCGCCTTCGCGGTACAGCGCATCCCGGTACATCGAGCCGATTCCGGCATGCATCATCGTGACGTTGTACGTGGGCGTGCCCGCGATGACGCCGTCGTAGTCCTTCGAGTAGCGACCGGCGGCATCCAGGGCCTCATGACCGCCCTGCGAGAATCCAGCGAAGTAGAAGTACGCCGGATCCTTGCCGTAGGCGCGGTCGATCAGCACGCTCGCGGCGTCATGGGTCTTCTTGATCGACTGCTGACCATAGTTGAGCAGGGCCTCGTCGTTCAGCCCGAACGAGGCGTCGAATCCGACCCCCTTGTGCCCGCCATCGGAGCCCAGGGTCACGTAGCCCTGTTGAAGCGGAGTCGGCTGACTGGCCGGCTGCTGCGAATAGCGTCCGAGCCCTGTCACGAGCGTCCCGTCGTAACCTCCCCCGCCGAACTGGAGGGCGCGTTGGTTCCAGTTCTGCGGCAGATTGACCTGGAATTCGATCGCCGGCGCGCTCGGGTCGACCGGGTGGATGTCGCCGATGACGCGGCACTGGCCGCCGCCGATTTCCACCGCCCACGTCGCGGTCTTGACCGTCGCGCCCGTGGTCGGCAGGTCAATGTCCCGCGCGTCGATGGTCGTGCCGACGAGAGTCGCGCATCGATCAGGCGTGAGAGGGGGCGGTGACTTCGCCGGAGGTGCACCCATCGCGGGCGAACCGGCCATCGCTGTGGTGACGAGTGCGACTGCGAGCGCTATCGTCCCGAGCCGAACAGAGTTCTTCTTCATCGTCGCTCCTTTGCATCGATGAGGTGGTCCGTCGGGCGCTTCATCCGATGGTCGTCCCGCGCAACACCTCGCGCGGAGAGGGGGCCGCGCGAGGTCAATGAATCACGTGGGCGGGCGGGATCCAAGACAATTCTGTCTACAGAAGCCCGTTATTGACGGGCGGTGGGGTGCGGTGCTAGCGCTCGTCGGACGCGATCGCGTCGCCGGCCCGAGACGGGTCGAAGACGCCGCGACGCACGGGATGAGGATGCAGTTCGTCACGCAAGTCGCGCATTGCCGCGCTCACGCGATTCGCGGTCGAAAGCACCCGGGGTGCCAGCTCTGCGGCATCGGCGGTCTTCGTCGTCCAGACAACAGACACGGCACCGTAGATGTCGCCGTCGTGGCCGAACACGGGCGCCGAGACGGAACTCGTGGTGGCGACCAGGGCGCCTTCGCTCACCGCGATGGAGGTCTTCCGGACCCGCTCGACCGCCCGGCGAAGCGCTGCCGGGTCGACGATGGTCCGCGATGTGTACCGGCGCAGCGGCCGCTTCGCGAGCGCCCGCCAGATGTGAGGCCGGCCGAAGGCGAGCAGGATGAGACCCGGGGAGGAAGCGTGGACGGGGAGGCGCTCGCCCAGACCCGCCGCGAAGTCGGCGTCGCGCCACCCCAGACTCTGCTCGACGACGATGTCACCGCCCGGGCGGAAGACGGACAGCCCGACCGAACGGCGGGTGTCCACGAACAGCTGCTCGAGGAAGGGGACGACGAGGGCGCGCTGCTGGTAGGCCGCCGGCGAAAGCGTGCCGAGCTGCCACAACCGCAGACCGATCGCATAACGCTGGCGCGAGTCGCGCTCGAGCGCGCCCCAGGACGTCAGGTGCGCGACGAGGCGATGCACGGTCGACATCGGCAGCTCGGTCGCGCGGGCGATCTCCGACAGCGTCATGCTGGGTCGCTCGATGCTGAATGCACCCAGCACCACGAGGATCTTGTCCTGGACGGCCACGTCCTGGACACCTCCCTTCTCAGGAATGCGGGATGACCGAATCCTTCTCGGCGATCGCCTTGAGCCACTCGATCGTGCCGTCGGTCATGGGATGCGGAGCATCCAGCGAGTCGAGGAACTCGCGCACCTCGATCATCTCGACCTCACGCCGCACCGCGTGCTTGGCGGTGCCCTCGAGCAGGTGTTGCACGGCGTCGCGACCGGATGCGCCCAGCTCGGACGCGATCTGGTCGATCAGCCAATCCTCGGCGCCGAAGATCTGCGCCGCGGTGACGCTCTCGACGACCACCGCCGCCAGCCCCTTCATGAAGACGCTGCGCAGCAGCTTGAACTCCGCGGAGGCCCCCGCCTGGGCGCCCGCATCCGTCGCCGGCACGCCGAACTCGTCCAGGATCGGCCGCAGTCGTGCGACGCCGGGCCCGCTGAGCAGCAGTGGGGTGTCGATCCGCGCGCGAGGAACGGGTGCGAGGATCGCCACATCGACGAACGGGATGCCGCGTGCCGCGGCCACAGCCGCCAGCCGCCGCTTGTCGTCGGGGCCGCTGGTGTTCATGTCGACGTAGACGCTCGCGGCGTCCATGGCCGGAAGCGACTCGTCGAGGACGGATGCCGCGGACCCGGCGCCCACGAGGCTCAACACGACATCGGCGCCACGGACCGTGTGCGGGATGTCGTCGGCGAAGCCGACTCCGTCCACGACGGCCGATGCGCGCAGGTCCGTACCGACGACGACCGCACCGCGGGCCGACAGGTCGGCGGCATAGATGCTTCCTGCTTCACCGAGTCCCAGCACCGCGACGCGCATAGTGATCTCCCTAGGACGAGGCATTCACGTCTATATTGTTGACAATAGTGGTTGGAGCCAGCGGCGGGTGCGCCGGGCGGAGCCGGGAGGAACTCGATGTCGACGATCGTTGAGGATACGGGCGCCGCTGCCGACGCATCGGAAGAGCGCGTCACCGACGTCATCCGCAGTGCCATCGTCCGCGGAGAGTACGCCCCCAACCAGCGCCTGATCGAGGCGGACCTGAGCGACACCTTCGCGGCCAGCCGGGCCACCGTGCGTACCGCGCTGCTCGAGCTCGCCAACGAGGGACTCGTCGAGCGACTGCCCAACCGCGGATCCCGCGTGCGGGCTATCTCCGTGGAGGAGGCGATCGAGATCCTCGAGGTGCGCATCGGAGTCGAGGGTCTGTGCGCCGCGAAGACCGCGGCGTCGGTCAGCGACGAGCAGGTCGAGGAGTTCCTGCGCCTCCGCCAGGACATGATCGAGGCCGTCGCCGACGGCGACCTGGTGGAATACTCGCGGCTGAACCAGCTGCTCGATCAGCGGGTGCGCGTGCTGAGCCGGCATACGACGGCATCCGACGTCCTCGGCAGGCTGCACGCGCAGAGCGTTCGCCACCAGTTCAAGTTGTCGTCGCGCCCGCAGCGCGCCAAGGTGTCGGTGCTCGAGCACGCCGCCATCATCGATGCGATCGTCGCGCGCGATCCCGATGCGGCAGAGCATGCCGTGCGGGTGCACCTGCAGAGCGTCATCGGCGCGCTGCGCGACGTGGCCTGACGCGAGGCCCGGTCCCGCGGCATCCGTCGAAGTTCGCGTCATCTCCCGCAGGAACACATGCGCGGGATGCCGCAAACTGCGACGAACAGCCGGTTGAACCCGGCGCGGCCGTCAGCTCTTGCGGTAGTTCTCGCGAGCGAACGCGGAGTACGGCGCCGGCTGCACGGTAGCCCGGATCGACACCTGGCGGTGCTTCTCGACGGCGGGCTTCTGCGAATTGGGATCCTCGCCCCAGACGACCTCGACCTCGGTTCCCGGTGTCGCGTACTCGTTCTCGATGCTGGCCAACGATACGAAGGCGTGCTCGTTGGTGATGTAGCCGGCGTCGTGCGAGATGCCGACGTCCTTGCCGTCGCGCAGCACCCGATCGACCTGGTGCTGGCCATAGCGAGCCTTCGGGAAGTCGATGTACTTCGCCGGAACCCCCGGCTCGAGCAGCGACTGGATGGCGGCGGCCACGTCCTCGGGGTTCCACACCAGGGTCACCTTCTGGCGTGCCTGGTCTGCGGCGTGGCGCTCGAGCGCGGCGCGGCCGATGAAGTCGTGGTCGAACGCGACACTGCGGCCGTAGCCGATGTCGTACGGCGTGATGTAGAAGTCCGCGATGTCCTCCGAGGCGAAGCTGCCGGCGAGCGAGCCGGCTCGGGCGGCGGGCAGCCATTCGCGGTACGCGTCGGTGCCCTCGCCGCTGAAGATGGCCGGGATCGGCGAGGGAACCCACGCCGACTCGAGATTCGCGGAGGAGTACGCCTTGGATCCGACGAGCACAAGATCGAGACCGTCGCCGGCGGCGATCAGGGCGGAGCGGACGCGCTCGCCCTCCGCCCACGGACCGAACAGCTCGAACCCGGGCTGACCGGCCATGCCGTGGCGCAGCGACCGCACCTCGAGACCGTCGATCGTGAACGTCGTCATGCCGAAGAACCTGGTGGGCGGCACGGTCGCGCCGGTCGCCTTCTCCATCAGGGCCAGCGCATTCGGGCCCTGGATCTCGAAGCGGTACAGCTTGGGATCGCCCTCGCGCACGACGGAGGAGGCGTCCCGTTCGAACGATACGTCGTAGTCGCCGGTCTCGCCGTGGTACTGCACCCAGTCCAGGACCATGTGCCAGCCGACGAGGTCGAACGACTCCTCCGCAAGGTAGAAGAGGATCGCGTCGCCGATCAGGTAGCCCTCGTGGTTGACGGCGATGTACTGCTTCGCCTGGTCGACCTTGAAGTTCGAGAAGCTGTTGACCCCGACATCCGAGAGGAGCCTCAGCGCATCGGGACCGGTGATGAACAGGTCGGTCATGTGGTGCGACTGGTCCAGCAGCGCGACCGAGGTGCGCCACGCCTGCTGCTCGGAGCGCCAGTTGCTGAACTCCGGCGTCACCGGGAAGACGGTGGGGCGGGCCTGCGCGTTGCGCAGCAGTGTGACGGGGCTTCCAGCGCGGGCGATGGCCTGCGCGAGCGACTCGGGCATGAGAACTCCTTCGTTCCGGGTGTCCTTCCATGCTATGCACGGCAGCATATCGAGCCTACGATTCTGCATAAGCAGTGCTTATGGGAGGGAAAGGATGCCTTAGCGGCGGCTGGTGGACCTCAATCTCATCCGCGTCTTCGTCGCCGTCTACGAAACGCGCAGCATGACCGCCGCGGCCGCGCGGCTGTATGTGACGCAGCCGGCCGTGAGCCAGGCGCTCGGCAGGCTGCGGCGGGATCTGAACGACCAGCTGTTCCGTCGGGTCGGGCGCGCGATGGAGCCGACGCCGCTGGCCGTCAGCCTCTTCCCCGGCTTCCGGGACGGCATCGCGGGCATCGACCGGACGATGGACGGCGTCGCAGGCTTCGATCCGGCGCTCTCACGCCGCCGCTCCCGGATCGCCCTGTCGGAGCTCGGTGAGATCGGCTACTTCCCGTCGATCTTCCGCGCCGTCCGCGCGAGCGCTCCGCACCTTCGCGTGGAAGCCGTGCCGTTGGACGTGCAGGCGCTCCCGGAATGGCTCTCTCAGGGCACGATCGACCTCGCGGTCACCTCGTCACCGGTAGCCGGCGCCTTCGAGCACGTTGTGCTCAAATCGCAGGCGTACGCCGTGCTGATGTCGCGTGACCACCCGCTGGCCTCTGCCACGCACGGGTTGGACCTCGAGGACTACATCGCCGCCGACCAGGTGGTGGTGGCGGGCGACTCGGGCCTGCCGCGTCTCGAGTCGGCGCTTCGCCGCTCCGGCGCGGTGCTGCGCTCCGACGTGGTGCTCAACCACTTCGCCTCGTTGCCGTCGCTCCTCGCGGCGAGCCCCGACCTGATCGCGACGGTGCCCGACACGATCGCGACCGGCTGGGCGCAGAGCTGGCCGCTCACCGTCCAGCCGCTCCCGCTCGAGATGCCGGCCGTCGAGGTCTGCCTGTACCGGCGCACCACGACGCAGCAGCTCGGCGCACTGGACTGGCTCTTCGACACGGTCGTGCGCGCCGTCCGCGGGACCCACGGCGAGTTCTTCGCGATCCACGGGAACGCGGCGCGCGAACGGTGAAGAGCGGATGCCGCGGCATCCGCTCTTCGTCCGAACCCGGGGATCAGGCGGTGGCCGCAGCCGTGCGCCAGCCGCCCTGGTACTCGGTGCGTGCGGTGACCGCGTACGGCACCGGGCTGACGACGGCGCGGACCTCGAGCTGCTCATGCGGCTGCACGGTCGTCTTCTTCGATCCGCCGTCCGGCTCGCCCCACACCACGCGCACCTCGGCGCCGATGGGTACGTCCGGGTTCACCGTCGCCAGCGACAGCCCGCGCTTCTCGTTCGCGGTCACGCCGGTGAACAGCGACAGGCCGACGGTGTCGCCGTTCGCGTCGATGACGGCGTCGTAGTTCGACGAGCCGTAGTTCGCGTTCGGCAGGTCGAAGACCTGGTAGCCGCGCCCTTCGCGGTCGATCGGCGTCGTCAGCAGCTTCGCGAGGTCCTCGTCGTTCCACGCCAGCGTCACCTTCTTGCGCTGCGCCTCGGCATCCACCTTCTCGAGGGCGTCGCGACCGATGAAGTCGTGGTCGAACTTCACGAACGAGCCGTAGCCGAGCTCCCAGGGGTTGAGGTAGTAGTCCTCGATGTCGTCCGAGACGAACGAGCCCGCGAGCGCGTTGATCGCCTCATAGCTGTCAGCGGGGAGCCACTCGCGGTAGGCGCGCTCGGCCTCGCTCGAGTAGATCGCGGGCAGCGGCGAGGGGATCCAGCCGGACTCGAGCGTGTTGGAAGAGTACGCGCGCGAACCGCAGGCCTCGATGCCGAACTCGCGACCGGCCTCGAGGATGGCGTCGCGGATCTTGCCGTGCTGCTCGTAGGGGCCCCACAGCTCGAGTCCGGGCGCGCCCGCCATGCCGTGGCGGAGCGTGCGGACCGTCTCGCCCGCGATCGTCAGCTCGCCCATGTGGAAGAAGCGCACCTTATCCAGAGGCCCGCCGTTGAGCTTCTCGATGATCTGCCAGGCGTTGGGGCCCTGGATCTGGAATCGGTAGTACTCGCGGTTCACGGCCGCGCCGTACGGGCGCGACGGCGAACGGTCGTCGTAGCGCACCTCGACGTCGTAACCGCCGGTCTCGGCGTGGAACTGCAGCCAGTTCGCCCCGGGGGCGCGACCGACGTAGACGTAGTCGCCCTCATCCTCGTGGAACAGGATGCCGTCACCGATGACGCCGCCGTTGGACGCGGTCGGCACGAACTGCTTGGCCGTGTTGACCGGGAAGTTCGCGAAGCTGTTGATGCCGGTGTCGGACAGCAGCTTCAGTGCGTCCGGACCCGACATGAAGAAGTTCACCATGTGGTGCGACTGGTCGAAGAGGACCGCCGTTTCGCGCCACGCGATCTGCTCGCGCCGCCAGTTCGTGAATTCCGCCGGCACCACCGGGTAGATGTACGTGCCGAGCTGAGAGTTGCGAAGGTGTTCGACGGTGTTTCCTGCCTCGTCGAGCACTTCCTGGAGATTGCCGGCCATGTCGTTCCCTTCAACGTCTTCGTCGTTTGGTCCCTGCCCGCGATCGTACGGAGGACATTTACCTATGTCCAGAGTGATTCCAGGGTCGCCAAAATTGTAACCAGAATGTTGACCATTGCGCTAGGGGTATGGTTCGCTGGGTTCAACGAGGACGGCAGCGCTCGACGCAGAGCTGGACGACGCCCTCGGCCCTCGGATGGGCACCTACTTGAGACAGGAGTCCCCTCTTGGCTGAGACAGCCCGTTCGCTTCTGGTTGTGAGTGCCCACGCGGGTGATTTCGTGTGGCGCGCGGGTGGCGCGATCGCGGCGGCGACGATGCGGGGTGAGCGTGCCACCGTCGTGTGCGTGAGCTATGGCGAGCGAGGCGAGTCGGCCTCGCAGTGGCTGCAGGGCAAGTCGCTGGAGGAGATCAAGACCATCCGTCGGGACGAGGCGACGGCGGCGGCATCCGCTCTGGGCGCCGAGATCGAATTCCTGGATGCCGGCGACTACCCGCTGATCGAATCCACGGAGACGATCGACAAGCTCATCGACGTGTACCGGCGCACCCAGCCCACGGTGGTGCTGACCCATCCGCTGGCCGACCCGTACAACGGCGACCATCCCGCCGCGGCGCGCATGGCCCTGCAGGCTCGCGTGCTGGCCCAGGCCATCGGTGTCGCGAACTCCGACGGCACCTATCCCACGACGGAAGAGATCATCGGGGCGCCGCCGGTGTTCTTCTTCGAACCGCACCAGCCGGAGCAGTCCGACTTCAAGCCGAACGTGCTGCTGGACATCACCGAGGCGTTCGCGCTGAAGCAGAAGGCGATGGAGTGCCTGCCCGCGCAGAAGCACATGTGGGAGTACTACACGTCCCTCGCGATCCGCCGCGGGGTGCAGGTCAAGCGCAACGCCGGCCCCAACCTCGGCCTCCCCGTCGACACCAAGGGCGAGGCGTACATGCGGTACTACCCGCAGGTCACGGACATCCTCGAATGAGCTCACCCCACGTCGTCGTCACCGACATCCAGAGAGCGGATTCCGCGACCATCGACGCGCTCGCCCCGCTCGGATCGGCGACCGTCCACGAGGCGATGGGCCGCATCGGGTACGCCGGTCCCCGGATCCGCCCGATCCAGCAGGACGCCGCGATCGCCGGCTCCGCGATCACCGTCTCGTGCGCCCCGGGCGACAACCTCATGGTGCACGCGGCGATCGAGCAGTCCCGAGCCGGCGACGTGATCGTCGTGGTGCCCGTGACCGACTCGCCCTACGGGTTCATCGGCGAGCTGATGGCCACCCAGATGCAGGTCCGCGGCGTCCGCGCGTACGTGACCTCCGGCGGTGTGCGCGACACCGGCGAGCTGCGGAACATGGGCTTCCCGGTGTGGACCGCGCACGTCAGCGCCGAGGGCACCGTGAAAGACACCCCGGGATCGGTGAACGTGCCCGTCGTGCTCGGCGGTGTCCAGGTCAACCCCGGCGACATCGTGGTGGCCGACGACGACGGCGTGACGATCGTGCCCCGTGACCGCGCCGTCGCCACCCTCCAAGCCGCGCAGGCGCGCGCCGCCAAGGAGGCCGCCAACCGGCTCCGCTACCAGGCCGGCGAGATCTCGATGGACCTCAACGATCTCCGCCCCGTGCTCGCCGACCTCGGCGTGGCATTCGTGTCCCAGGAGGAATACGAGGATGGCGGTCGCTGACGCGGTGCGCGACGGCATCCGCTGCATGCTGATGCGCGGCGGCACGTCGAAGGGCGCGTACTTCCTCGCCGACGATCTGCCCGCCGACCCCGCGGAGCGCGACGACCTCGTCCTGCGGATCATGGGCAGCCCCGATCCGGCCCAGATCGACGGGCTCGGCGGCGCCCATCCGCTCACCAGCAAGGTCGCGATCGTCTCACTGTCCGCCGAAGACGGCGTCGACGTCGACTACCTGTTCCTGCAGGTCGGTGTCGACCAGCCGACCGTGAGCGACGCCCAGACATGCGGCAACCTCCTCGCCGGCATCGGCCCGTTCGCGGTCGAGCGGGGCCTCGTGACCGCCGATTCGCCGACCACGACCGTCCGCATCCGGCTGATCAACACGGGCGACCTGGCCACCGAGACGTTCGCGACACCCGGCGGCCGGGTCGACTACGACGGGGACGCCGCCATCGACGGCGTTCCGGGAACCGCCGCGCCCATCGAGATCGAGCTCAGCGGCAGCCCGGACGCACGCCTCCTGCCCACCGGCCGGGTCGTCGACGACCTCGACGGCCACCGCGTCACGCTGATCGACAACGGAATGCCGGTGGTGCTGCTGCGCGCCGACGAGTTCGGCGTCGCCGGCGACGAGAGCCCCGCCGAGCTCGAAGCCCGGCAGGAGCTCAGGGGGCAAGTGGAGCGCATCCGGCTGCTGGCGGGTCCCCGGATGGGCCTCGGCGACGTCGCCGGCGCGACGGTGCCCAAGATGTTCCTGCTCTCTCCACCGCGACACGGTGGTGCCATCTCCACACGCGCCTTCATCCCCACGCGGGTGCACACCTCGATCGGCGTGCTGATGGCCGCGTCGGTGGCCGCCGGCATCCGCATTCCCGGTGTCGTCGGCGCCGATCTCGCGCAGCTGTCCGAAGCCGGTGCCGACGGGATCGAGCACCCCGGCGGCACCTTCCCGGCACGCGTGCGGATCGAGCTCGACGACGACGGCACTTGGTCGGCGACATCCACGTCGCTGCGAACCGCCCGCAAGGTCTTCGACGGCCTCGTCTTCCCCCGCCCGCGCACGTAGCGCACCGCCCCTTTTCCGCCCGCCAGAGAGGACCCTCCCATGACCGATTACACGTCGTTCGATGTCGCGCACATCGGCAACATCGAGCTGTTGACCGCGAAGTTCGACGAGAGCCTGTGGTTCTTCCGCGACCTGCTCGCGATGCGCGTGGTCGCGGAGGCCGGAGACTCGGTGTACCTGCGCACGTGGGACGAGTATCAGCGGTACACGATCAAGCTCACCGCCGCCGAAGACGCCGGCGTCGGGCGCACCACGTTCCGCACCACCAGTCAGGAGGCGCTGGAGCGGCGGGTCGCCGCCATCGACGGGTTCGGTCTGGGCGAGGGATGGGTGGACGGCGAGCAGGGCACCGGCCCGACCTACCTGTTCCGCGATCCGGACGGCCACTCGATGGGGATCTACTACGAGAGCGAGCGGTACGTCGCCACCGACGACAAGCCGGCCCTCAAGAACCAGGCCTCCGCGTTCCCCGGACGCGGAGTGAACGCCCGGCGCCTGGATCACATCAACTACCTCGCCAAGGACGTGGTGGCCAACGGCGAGTTCATCGCTCAGGCGCTCGGCGGCCGGGAGAGCGAGCGGATCGCCATCGACGGCGGCGGCTACGCCGCCTGGTGGTTCCACTTCAACAACAAGTCCTACGACATCGTCTACTCCGACGATTGGCTCAAGCACGGCAACCGCCTGCACCACATCGCGTTCGCCCCCGACACCCGGGAGGACATCCTCAAGGCTGCCGACATCTTCCTCGAGAACGGCATCCACATCGAGTCCGGTCCCCACAAGCACGCCATCAACCAGACGTTCTTCCTGTACGTGTGGGAACCGGGCGGGAACCGCATCGAGTTCGCCAACGCAGGCGCCCGTCTGCTGCTGGACCCCGACCAGCCGGTCGTCGAGTGGTCCGCCGAAGAGCGCAAGAAGGGCCAGGCGTGGGGCATGAAGACCATCGAGACCTTCCACACCCACGGCACACCCGTGGTGAAGGGCGACCACTGAGGTCGAGGTCGGATCGGGTCGTCCCAGCCCCCGGGACGACCCCTCGATCGGGAGTGGCTCGATTCGTAGCATCGGAGGTACGGAGCCCTGGCCGCTCCGCGCCTGCAGAAACGAGACGACATGCCTGAGACCTTCCGCGTCGCGCTGACGCGCGACTTCCGCTCCGACGACGGGACGATCGGCTGGGGAGACATCGGCATGGCCGAGCTCGAAGCGGAGCCGGACGTGGTGTGGGAGTACCTCGACGTCGACGAGACACCCCTCTCGCCGGGCGCCCTCGCGGGCTACGACGGCGTGATGGTGCTCGGCAACGCGCTGGACGCGCGGTCGCTCGAAGGTGCCGAACGGCTGAAGGTGGTCGCCCGGTTCGGGGTGGGCTACGACACGATCGACCTCGACGCGTGCACGACAGCCGGCATCCCGGTCACCATCACACCCGACGGCACACGCGGACCGATGGCTCTCGCGGCCGTCACGCTGCTGCTGGCCGTCGCACACAACGTGCGCCAGAAGGATCGCATCGTCCGCGAGCGCCGCGACTGGTCGGAGCGCTACGAGTACAACGGCTTGGGGCTGCCGGGCAAGACGCTGGGCATCATCGGGTTCGGCAACATCGGCCGCGAGGTCAGCCGCCTGCTCGCACCGCTGGGCATGCGCGTCCTGGCGTTCGACCCCTACCTGGATGCCGCGAAGGCGACCGAGCTGGGGGCCGAGCTGGTCTCGATCGAAGAGCTCATGGCCTCCTCCGACGCGATCGTCGTGACGGCCGCGCTCACACCCGAGACCCGGCACATCGTGAACGCGGAACGACTCGCACTCATGAAGCACAACGCCGTGATCGTCAACGTCGCGCGCGGGCCTCTCATCGATCAGAATGCCCTCGCCGAGGTGCTCGCCGCCGGCCGCATCCGCGGGGCGGGCCTCGATGTTCTCGAGAAGGAGCCCGCCGACGACGACGATCCGCTGCTGGACTGCGACAACGTCCTGCTCTCGCCGCACGCGACGGGCTGGACCGACCAGCTCGCGTACGGCAACGGCTCGGGATGCGTGCGGTCCCTCCTCGAGGTCAAGCGCGGCTTCCGTCCGTCGCACGTCGTGGTCAACCCCGCCTCGCTCGAGCACGAGCGATGGGCAGGGGTTCCCGACGCCCCGAAGACCGTGTCGTGATGGTGCGCCGCAGAAGCCTCCGCGCCCGCGTGCTGGGCGGCGAGACGGTCGTGGGCACGTTCCTGCTCGCCTTCCCCGCCGTCGCCGTCGCGCGCGCGGCGGCCGGTGCCGGTGCCGACTTCGTGCTGATCGACGGCGAGCACACCGGCTTCGGCTGGGAGACCATGACGCCGGTCCTGACCGCGACCCGCGCCGGAGGCTCGACGCCGTTCGTGCGCGTGCCCTCGGCATCCCGCGAGAACATCGCCCTGGCCCTGGACATGGGGGCCGTCGGGCTGATGATCCCGATGGTGGGCACTGCCGACGAGGCCGCGGCGATCGCGTCGTGGGCGCACTACCCGCCGCAGGGCATCCGCGGCACGATGTTCGGCCTGGCCGCTCACGACTTCGGCGAGGTCGAGCCGGTCGCGGCGATGAAGAAATCGAACGCCGAGACGATCGTGATGGTGCAGATCGAGACAGCCGAGGCACTCGAGAACGTCGAGGAGATCGCGGCGGTGCCGGGCGTGGACATCCTGTGGGTCGGTCACTTCGACCTCACCACGAGCATGGGCATCCCCACGCAGTTCGACCACCCGCTCTACCTCGCGGCGCTGGAGCGCATCGTGACCGCCGGCAAGGCGAACGGCAAGCCGGTGGGGTTCCTCACGAGCGGCCCGGACGACGCGCGCTCGCTCGTCGAGCGGGGCTTCACGGTGCTCGCCTACGGAAGCGACCTCGGGATCTACCGCCAGGCCCTGCGTTCCGGACTCGAGGGCATCGCCGAAGCCCTCGGCTGAACCGCGGGCTCAGCCCTCCACGACACGCGCCCGCAGGCGCTGCACCACGTCGTCGTCGAGTCCCGCTTCGCGCAGCACCACGGCCGCGCCACCGCGCTCCTCGTCGAGGATCGCGAGCATCTCGACCATGGCGTCGTGCTCGGCGCCCAGCAGCGGGCTGACCGGTCCGCGACCCTCGGCCGCGGCGCGGAAGAACGCATCCGACTCCCCCATGAGGTGGCCGATGGAGGCGCTCACCCGCGCCATGATGCGGGGCACCGCCGTCGACGAGAGCGCATAGTCCGTCGCGATGTCCTCCTCGTCGGCGCCCAGCACCGACAGCAGGGCGGCCGCGAAGATGCCGGTGCGGTCCTTGCCCGCGGCGCAGTGGAAAAGCACCCCGCCCGGGGCGTCTGCGATCGCGCGGATGCCCTCGGCCAGCGTGTCCGCCTCGGCCACGAGCGTCGCCGCGTAGTACTCCCCCACTGTCCTGGGCGTGGCCGAGTCCTCACGCAGGTGCTGCAGGAACTCGTCGGGTTCCGCACCGCCGCGCAGCAGCGACATCCGTCGGTAGGTCACGTCGTACCGGCCCAGCGGGCCGCGTCCGGTGTGTTCGGCCTCGGCGGGCGAGCGCAGATCGATGATGGTGCGGATGCCGCGGTCGAACAGCTCGCGCGCCTGCTCGTCGGGCACCGTGGACACGTCGTCGCTGCGGAAGAGGTGTCCCGGCGCGATCACGCCGCCCTCGACGGCGATGCCGCCGAGATCCCGGAGGTTGTTCAGCGGGGTCTCTTCGATCGGTCGAGCCGGAGCGCTCATGCGGGGGTCCTCTCGGGGGTGCGACGCCCGGGAGAGGCGGCGATGCGCGCGTCCAGGAACGCGTCGAATTCGGCGGGGTCGAGGGGCAGCGACACGGTGGCCCGTCTGGTCGACGAGAGCGCGGCGGCGGCGATGACCTCGACCGCATCGCGCGCCGCGCGCGCGGTGGTCAGCGGTTCGCCGTCCTCGGCCCACGCCGTCGCGAAGTCCGAGTAGACCTCGGCGTGCGTGCCGCCCCCGTGGGGCACGGCGCGGCGCCAGTCCGATACCTCGTAGGCATCGAAGTGCCCGCCCGCCGTGGCCGCGAAGTCCCGGAAGTCCCCATGGCCCGAGCGGATGTCGAGGCCGTCCTGAGACAGCCGAAGCGAGCCTCCGGAGCCGAAGATCTCGGTGCGGTTCCCGTCGAGTCGCGCGGCGCTGGTGATGTGCACGGTCGCCGTGGCGCCGCCCGTCCATTCGAGCAGGACGTCGGCGGTGTCTTCGGTCTCGATCGGCTGCACGAGCGTGCGAAGGTTCGCGGTGACGGCATCCGGTCGCCCGAGGAGGTGGACGAGCACGTCGATGTCGTGCAGACCCTGGTTGAGCAGCACTCCTCCGCCCTCGCCCTGCCAGGTGCCGCGCCACGGCGTGTCCACGTAGTAGCTCGCGCGTTTGGGATAGCTGGCGGTCACGACGGCACGGTGGACGGCACCCAACTCCCCGGCCGCGATCCGGCGGCGTGCTTGCACCACCTCGGCGCGCAGGCGGTGCTGCTGCACGACGGCCACCTGCCGACCGGAGGCCTCGACGGCGGCGGTGAGCGCATCGATTTCGCTGAGGCGTGCGGCGAGGGGCTTCTCGACGAGCACCCAGAGCTGCGCGTCCAGGCAGCGCTGGACGAGCTCCGCGTGCAGGGGATGCGGTGCGCACACGACCGCGGCATCCGCATCGAGTGCGAGCAGTTCGTCGAGGGTGTCGGCGACCTTCCAGCCGTGCTCGGCGGCGACCTCGGCCGCGCGGGACGGTTCTGCGTCGAAGACCCCCACCACCTGGACGCCGGTGGCCAGGATCGCGGGGACGTGCGCCGCCTGGAAGATGTGCGATCCGGCCGCGATCACCACGACCCGCAGGCCTGCTGGATCGGACGGCGCGGGGTCTGCGCCGGCGGTCACGGCACGGTCTCGCCGTCGGTCACGATCTCGCCGAGCGCCGCGAAGTGGCCCGGACCGACCTCGACGAGCGCGCGGTCGACCGTGCGCCATGAGTCGTCGCCGTCGTCGACGCCCGCTTCGAACGCGCGCTCGCTCTCGTGGATGACCGGCACGGCGTCAAGCAGGCGCCTGGTGTACGGGTGCGATGGGCTGCGGTAGACCGCGTCCGCGTCCCCGATCTCGACGATCCGCCCGCGGTACATCACGGCGATGCGGTCGGCCATGACCTTCACGACCGCGAGATCGTGCGAGACGAAGACGAGCGACAGCTCGTTGCGTTCCCGGATGTCGTGGAGCACGTTGAGGACACGCGCCTGGACGGAGACGTCGAGCGAGGCCACAGGCTCGTCGCACACGATCACGTCCGGCCCGAGCGCGAGTGCACGGGCGATGGAGATGCGCTGGCACTGGCCGCCGGAGAACTCGTGCGGCCGGCGGTTGCCGACCATCTGCACGCTCATGCCGACCTGCTCGAGGGCGGCAGCGACCCGCTCGTCGCGCTCGGCACGCGGGACGCCCTGGATCTCGAGTCCCTCGCCGACGATGTCGATCACCCTCCGGCGCGGATTGAACGCCGACATCGGGTCCTGGAAGATCATCTGGAGCCGGCGGCGCGCGGCGCGCATCTCGCTGCTCGAGTATGCCGACATGTCCTCGCCGCGGAACGTCACCGTCCCCGCCTGCCCCGGTGGCAGCCGCAGGATCGCGCGTCCTGTCGTGGTCTTGCCGCATCCGGACTCGCCCACCAGCCCGAGGGTTTCGCCGGGTCTCAGGTCGAAGGTCACGCCGCGCACGGCATGGACGCGACCCGACGCGGTCTTGAACGAGCAGTGCAGGTCCTGGACGGTCAGAAGGGCATCGTCGCGCAGCCAGCCCGATCTGCTCAGCGTGCCGGTCCTCGTGTCGTCGCTCATCGCTGCGCCTCCTCGCCCCACTGGCGCCCGTCGGATTCGGCGATCTCCTCGAACAGCGTCGCCTGCGACGTCTCGACCTCGCCGCCCTCGGCGATCCCCGCCTGCTGCTCGCTCGACATCACGCCGACCGCGGCGACCTCGGTGCCGAGGATGCCGTCGGGCTGGAGGTCGGTGTAGACGAGGTCGTCGGGCTCGGCGAACTCGATCGGGTCTTCGACGGCCTCGGAGATCGTCGTCCATCGCAGCATGTCGCGGGCGTCGGCCTCGTCATGCGGAAGCAGCGGATCGTGCACGCTCGGCGGATTCCCGCCCAGGGCCGGCAGCCGCGTGAGCGATTTCATGTCCAGGCGCGGGATCGCGAGCATCAGCGCGCGGGTGTACGGGTGGATCGGCGGCGTGAACAGCTCGGCGGTCGGCCGGCGGTCGACGATACGTCCGCCGTACATGACGATGACGTCGTCGGTGCGTCCCGAGACGACGCTGAGGTCGTGCGAGACGATGATCATCGCCATGTGCCGGTCGGCCTGCAGCTGCTGGAGCAGGTCGAGGATGCCCTTCTGGATCGTCACGTCGAGCGCGGTGGTCGCCTCGTCGGCGATGAGCAGGTCGGGCGAGCAGGTGAGCGCCATCGCGATCATCACGCGCTGGCGCATGCCGCCGGAGAACTGATGCGGATAGTCGCGCAGCCGCTTGGTGGCGTTCGGGATGCCGACCTGGTCGAGCAGGTCCGCCGAGAGCGCACGGGCCTCGGCCTTCGACATCTTCTGGTGGAACCGGACCGCCTCGCCCATCTGGCGCTCGATGGTGCGGACCGGGTTGAGCGAGGTCATCGGGTTCTGGAACACCACACCCACCCGGCGGCCGAGCATCCGGCGCCGGGCCTCGGGCTTGAGCGCGCTGAGGTCCTGCCCGTCGAAGGTCATCGTGCCGCCGATACGCGACCCGCCGGGCGTCAGCCCGAGAACCGCGCGCAGCGTCATCGACTTGCCCGAGCCGGACTCGCCCACGATGCCGAGCGTCTCGCCCCGGCGCACCGACATGGACACACCGCGCAGGATGTGAGCCGTGCCCTGGGGGGTGTCGATGTCGAGCGTGAGGCCCTGCACGCGCACCAGCGCGTCGTCGCTCTTCCAGCCCGCGCCGCTTCGGACCGTCTGTTCGGCGCTCACAGCTTGCCCTCCCGGACGTCGGTGCGGCTGGACAGATAGTCGCCCACCGTGTTGAACGACAGCACAGTGAGGAACAGCGTCACCACCGGCCAGAAGATCACCAGCGGGAACTGCCGCATGATGTCGGCGCCGGCGGCGATCATGCCGCCCCAGCTGGGCGTCGGCGCCGGGATGCCGTACCCGAGGAAGCTCAGTGACCCCTCGACGACGATCATGATGGCCATCGCCATGGGGATGATGGCGGCCAGGACCGGGACCAGGTTGGGGAGGATCTCCTTGATCATGATGCGCAGGTCCCCGGCGCCGAGGGCGCGCGCGGCGAGCACGTACTCCCGGTTCGCACTCGCGATCACCGCCCCCTTCGTGACGCGGATGTACAGGTCGGCGATCACGACCCCGAGGGCGATGGTGATGCCGAACAGGGACGCGCCGATCGCCGATACCAGCGCGAGCAGCAGCAGCAGCGGCGGCAGGGCGGACAGCGTGTTCGCCAGGATGTTCGCGACCGTCTCGGCGCCACGTCGGTAGTAGCCGCCGATCATCCCGACGATCACGCCGATCGTGAGTCCGATCAGCGTCGAGACCACCGCGATGGTCAGCGAGACCCGGGCGCCGTAGATGATGCGGGAGAGATTGCTGCGCCCCACGCCGTCGGTGCCGAGCAGGCCGCCGATCGTGCCGTCCGGCGGCTGCGCGAAGGTGCCGATCTTCTCGTCGTATCCCGGCAGTCCCGGGATGAAGTCGGCGAACACCGCGGCGAGGATCAGCAGGGCGAGCCAGATCACGGCGAACCACAGCATCCCTCGCCCGACCTTGCGGCGGCGGCGGGGCTTCAGCCGTGGAATGAGCGCCATCGAGGTGCCGTCGCGGCGCGGCCGGATGATCGCGTTGAGGCCTTGCGTGCGGGGTCCGTCGGTCGGCGACCCCGGTGTCAGCTGGGTTGTCATCGCACGCTCACTCTCGGATCGATCCACGCATAGGCGAGGTCTACGACGATGAAGATGAGCACGTACGCCACGACGCAGATCGTGACGATCGCCTGGATCACCGGCATGTCTTTGATGGAGACGGCATTCACGGCCTCCGCGCCGAGGCCGGGGACGGAGAAGAAGAACTCGACGATCACGGCGCCGCCGAGAAGTCGCCCCAGGGCCAGGCCCATGACCGTGACCAGTGAGGTCAGCGACGGCCGCATCGCGTGACGGGCCAGGATGTACGAGCGGGGCAGGCCCTTGGCCCGGGCGACCAGGATGTAGTCCTCCCGCAGCGTGCCGGTGAGGTCGGATCGGATCACGCGGTAGAAGAAGGCGCCCTCGTAGATGCTCAGCGCGAGAGCCGGCAGGAACGCGTACCGGAGGTTGTCGGCCAACGACTCGGAGGGCGGGACCCAGCCGGTCGCGGGGAACCATTTCAGCCAGACCACGAAGATCAGCGAGACGATCACGACGTTCACGAACGACGGGATGCTCAGCAGGGCGGAGGTGATGAAGTTGAGGGTCCGATCCAGGAGCTTGCCCGACCGCAGCGCGGCCAGCATGGCGAACGGTACGGCGACGATCAGGGCGAAGAACAGCGCCATCAGAGCGATCTGCGCGGTGACCACCAGCCGGCGCATCACCACGTCGGTGACCGGCTCCTGCGTGAACAGCGTGGTCCCGAAGTCACCGCGCAGGGCGTTGCCCGCCCATTCCAGATAGCGCACCATGAACGGCTGGTCGTAGCCCAGCTGCGCGTTGATCGCGTCGACCTGCTCCTGGGTGGCGGCGTCGCCGAGGATCGCCTGACCCGGCGATCCGGGCATCAGATCCATCAGCGCGGCCGCGCCGAGCGTCACGATGATCAGCACGGGGATGCCGTACAGCAGGCGCGAGCCGATCGCCCGCAGAGTGCTTTTCATGTGCTTCTCCGTCGAAGTGAGGGGGGTGGAGGACCGGTGCCGTGCCCACCGCAGCGAGCGCCGGCACCGGTCCCTTCGACTTCTGCTACTCGGCCTCGTACCCGATCCGGTCGGTGTACAGCGCACCGCGGCCCATGGACTGCAGCCCGACCACGTCGGCGCCGTGCAGGAACGAGCGGTAGTCGATGCCGAAGACCACGATGGGCACCTGGTCCACGTAGACCTCCTGCACCTTCTGCAGCGCCGCGATCCGGTCCTCGTCGGTCGTGGCCTCCTGCGCGTCGCTGATCGCCGATGTCATGTCAGCGTCGTCGAAGTTCGCGAAGTTGTCGAGACCACCCACGCCGAACAGGTTGCCGAAGCCGACCTGCGGGCTGTTGAGGTCGAACACGCCGGGATAGAAGGTGACGTCGAAGTCGTCCTTGTCGTATGCGGCGGCGCGCCACTCCGGGATCGGGATCTGCGTGAGGTTGACCGTCACGCCGTCGAGCTCCTGCAGCGTCAGCTGGAACAGCTCACCGGCACGGACGAGCTCCGGCACGCCCGCGATGAGCAGGTCGATCGTGAAATCGGTGCCTTCGCCGGTGATCTCGTCGACCAGCGCCTGAGCGTCCTCCACGTTCTGCTCGGGCAGTGCCAGGTCGGCGTCGTAGTAGGGCGAGGTGTCGGGGAACAGCGCGGTGCTGCCCTCGGCCGCCGGGTCCTGCGTCAGCGTCTGCACGAGCTCGGTCGGGTTCACAGCCAGCTGCACGGCCTGACGGGCGCGCACGTCGCTGAACAGGTCGGAGGTCGTGTTGAAGACGAAGTGGCGGATTCCTCCGGATGCGACCGGGAACACTCCGACCGACGGGTTGTCGGCATCGGCGATCCACTGGAACGGGTAGCCGTTCATGATCTGCGCATCGCCCTGGACGACCGAGGTCACGCGCTGAGCGGGGTCGGCGACCAGCTGGAAGGTCAGCGTGTCGAGATACGGCTTGCCCTCGTCCCAGTAGTCCGGGTTCTTGGCGAAGGTCTCGCCGACCGCGGGGTCCCACTGCTCGAGTGTGAACGGGCCCGCGCCGATGGGTTCGGTCAGCGGCGTACCCGCCGCCGGGAAGGACGCCGGCGAGCCGATGAAGGCGATCGAGTCGGCGATCTGGATGTCGAGCACCGGGTTCGTCTCGTTCGAGGCGATCTCCAGCGTGGTCTCGTCCACGACGGTCGTCGCGAAGGTCGAGGCGACGCGGACGGCGCCCAGGTTGTTGGCCGGATCGGCGAAGCGATCCCAGTTGTCCTTGACCGCCTGCGCGTCCAGCGCCTCGCCGTCGGTGAAGGTCAGACCCTCCCGCAGCGTCAGCGTCCAGGTGTCGCCGCCGTCCTCCGTGGTCAGGCTCTCGGCGAGGCCGGGTTCGATCTCACCGTCGGTGTTCACGGTGAGGAGCGCACCGTAGACCGCGTACAGACGGTCCCACTGCACGCCCGGGAAACTGCCGGTGGACGAGCCGGGATCCCATGTGCTCATCGCTCCCGCGACGAGGATCGTGAGCTCGCCGCCCTCGGCAGGGGTCTCTGCACTCGGAACGGTGGCGCTGGGTGATGCGGTGCCCCCGCCGCCGTCGCCGCTGCAGGCCGACAGCGTGAGCGCTGCGGCTGCGGCGACCGCGAGAGCGGAGAGCCGGAATCGGGACATCTTCATTGACGTGCTCACTTTCGTGTGGGTGACGCGGGCTCCGCGTCGTCGGTGCAGGGTGTGAAGTTGTGATCGGGAACGGGATGCTGCGCGCTGCGTCTCAGCGGGTCTCGACGGGGTCGCCGTGTACGGTGCGCCAGAGGTGTCCGTCGCGCCCCTCGCCCTCGAGCTGTGTGGCGAAGCCGATGCCCTCGAAGGTCTCTGACGGATCCACCACGCCGTGCTCCTCGCCCATACCTGCGGCGAGGATCGCGCCGGGCCGGACCTCGATGTCCTCACCGCGGTACTTGAGGGTGAAGTGGCCGCGGAAGACGAACCAGTACTCGTCGCCGTCGTGGTAGTGGTAGTCGCAGGGCCGCCCCGGGCCGAACGTGAAGATCGCGGTGCGGATGGCCTCGCTCCAATGGCCGGCGACGCGCGCGATCTCGACCTGTCCCCGGTGCCCCTCGGGGCCGGGATTGAGGTTGTTGCGCACCACCGCGCCGCTGGGCGGGACATCGACCCACTGCATCTTCTTGAGGGTCACGCGGCCCCACTCGGATTCGACGACGGCCTCGCCGGCGACCACGATGAGCCGCTCTTTGGGGGTGGTGGGCACCACGCGCCGCGCGACCGGGATGTTGTGCGTGGTGTGCAGGCTCGCCTCGGGGTCGGAGACCGGATCGGGCCATTCGCTCGGTACGGGCTCCTCGCCTTCGGCGACGCGGTCCGCGTTTCCGAGTGTGAAGAACTCCACGTCGTCGATGTCGACCCATGCTTCGCTTGCGGGACGGTTCTTCAGCTCTTCGCGAGTGGCGTACAGCGGCACCGGCATCCTCCTCGATGGTCGGGAGTCGGTCGAGTCCGAATCCGTCCATCGGAGCATAAGACGGGGTCGACCATCGCGTCAACCACATTGTCAACAATCCTGTCCGCACAATGGCTCGGGCGTGGCTACACTATGAGCCGAACGCCGACTCTCGTTCGGCGACGCAGGGGGGCGCACGTGGACAGCCTGGATCAGACGCAGCTGCTCGCTGACCGGCTGCGCTCCGATCTGGCGCGCGGCGAGTACCACCCGCGCGAGCGGCTCGTCGAGAGCGAGCTCGTCGCGCGCTACGGGTTCGCCCGCGCAACCGTCCGCAGCGCGCTCGTGCAGCTCGCCACGGAAGGGCTGGTGGAGCGCTCGCCGAACCGCGGTGCGAGCGTCCGGAGCCTCTCGATCGACGAGGGCATCGAGCTGGCCGAGGTACGGCGCGAGCTGGAAGCGCTGTGCGCGCGCGACGCCGCCGAGAAGGCGACGGACGAGGAGCGGGAGCGCATGCGGGCGGGCCTCGACGCGATGAGATTCGCCGCGGAGAGCGGCGACGTGCACAGTTATCGCCAGGCGAGCATCGCCTTCCATGAGAGCGTCATCGCGCTCTCCCGCCACGAGGGGGCGCGCCGTCAGCTCGCGTCCATCCGCAATCACAACCTTCAGCGCCATTTTCCCGTCGCATTCCAGACCGGGGCGTTCTCGGACTCCTCGCACGACCACTTCGAGATCGGCGACGCCATCCTGGCCGGCGACCGAGACCAAGCCTCCACCGCGATGCGCAACCATCTCGATCGGATCGTCGCGATGCTGCAGGAGTTCCGCCGCTCTCAGTCGCAGCCCCACCCGACGCCGTAGGACTCGCTGATTCCGAAAGCGGACAAAGTTGTTGACAATCCGGTTGACAAAGGTCCGATGCGGGTTCTAGCGTGAGGACTGAGGTCGTCGGGAATCACCGCGGCCGGTCCACCCGCCTGCGAACGATGGAGTTCTCGCCCCATGAGCGACACCGCGCCGACCGACGCCCCCCGGGTGGCCGTCCTGGCCACGCTCGACACCAAGGGGCCCGAGGCGCGATTCCTGGCCGATGAGCTCTCCGCGCGCGGCATCCGGCCCCTGCTCGTGGACATCGCCCTCACCGGCGCATCGCCGTCCGACGCCTCGATCACCCGGGCCGAGCTCGCCTCGCGCGGCGCGACCGACGCGTCGGGCGACGATCGCACCACCGCGATGGAGACCACATCGGATGCCGCGGCCGCCGTGCTCGGCGAGCTCGTCGCGGCGGGCTCGATCGCGGGCGTCATCGGCATCGGCGGCGGCACCGGCGGCTGGATGTCGCAGCGCGCTCTCGAGCCCCTCCCCTTCGGGCTTCCCAAGTTCGTCGTGACCACGGTCGTGAAGTCTTCGGGCGAGAACGACATCGTCCTCATCCCCAGCGTGGTCGACGTCGCCGGTCTCAACGGGCTGCTCACGACCGTGCTGCGCAATGCGGCCGCGGCCGTTGCGGGCATGGTCGCCCCGGTCGGTCCCCGCGCCGCGGTCGCACCACGCCCGACGATCGCGATGACCATGTTCGGCGTCACCACCGCCGGCGGCGACGTCGCTCGCGCAACGCTCGAAGACGCCGGCTACGACGTCGTGGTGTTCCACGCGACGGGCGCGGGCGGTCGCACGATGGAGCGGCTCATCGCGGACGGCCGGTTCGCGGGCGTTCTGGACTGGACGACCACCGAGATCACCCAGAACCTCACGGGCGGGCTCTGCGATGCGGGCCCGAACCGTCTCGAGGCTGCGGCGGCAGCCGGCATCCCGCAGGTCGTCGTGCCCGGCGCGCTGGACGTCATCAACGTGCTGCCGCCCATCCCCGCGGAATTCGCCGATCGCGCCCATCACTGGCACCTGCCGACCGTCCCGCTGGTCCGCGCGAACGCTGACGACAGCGCACGAGCCGCCTCGTTCGTCGCCGCGAAGCTCGCCTCCGCGACCGGACCGGCCGCGGTGCTGATCCCCGAGGGCGGGTTCTCCTCGCTCGACATCGCCGGCGGCGCGTTCGCGGACGCCGACGCCGACGCCGCGTTCACCTCGGGCCTGCGCGACGCGCTGCGCCCCGACATCCCGCTCCGCACCAGCCCCCTCCACATCAACGATCCGGCTTTCGCCCGCGAGGCGGCTGCGACCCTGCTCGCGATGCTTCCCGCGTCGCCCCAGCCCGTGACAGAGAAGGAATGACATGGCCCGATTCACCAGGACCCAGATCCTCGAGCGGCTGCGCGCCCAGCTGGCGGACGGCAAGCCGATCGTAGGTGCCGGCAGCAGCTCGGGACTGATCGCGAAGTCGGCGGCGGCCGGCGGTGCCGACATCATCATCGTCTACAACACCGGTCGTACCCGCCTGATGGGGCTCGCGACCAACCACCTGCTCAACCACGCCAACCCGACCACGCTCGGCATGTACCGCGAGATCGCGAACGTGGTCCGCGACACCCCGATCGTCGGCGGCGCGGAGGCGCAGGACCCGACGTACTGGAACGACGTCGATCGTCTCGTCAGCGACTACCAGGCGACCGGCTACGACGGGCTCATCAACTTCCCCACCTCGTTCGCCCAGCCCGACCGCAACGACGTCGGGCTCGGCCTGCAGCTGGATTTCGACATGGTCCGCAAGGCGCGTGAGAAGGACTACTTCACGATCTGCTACGGCTACACCGCCGCGCAGACGCAGGGCCTCGCCGCCGCCGGCGCCGACGTCGTGGTCCCGCACGCGGGATGGACCACCGGCGGCCTCGCGGGTGCGGGGAAGTCGGCGATGACCCTCGAGCAGAGCTGCGAGCACGTCCAGAAGCTCATCGAGCTCGCCCGCTCGGAGAACCCCGACATCATCTGCCTCGCCCACGGCGGACCGCTGTCGAGCCCCGAGGACCTGCAGTACCTCTACGACACCACGGACGCGCAGGGGTTCCTCGGAGCATCGAGCGCCGAGCGCATCCCCGTCGAGCGCGCCGTCGTCGAGACCGTCCACCAGTTCAAGTCCTATGCACCGCGCGTGGCCTGAGCCCGCGTCGCCCGAGAGGAACCCCCGAATGAGCAGTGCAGGAGTGGCCGCCCGCGTCTTCACCCGCGCGGAGATCGTCGCGCGGCTGAACGCGACCCTCGGTCGTAAGGAGCCCATCGTCGCGGCCGGGGCAGGTGTGGGCATCATCGCGAAGTGCGCCGAGATCGGCGGAGCCGACCTGATCTTCGTCCACGCCAACAGCCGCTCGCGCAATCTCGGAGTGCCGACCTCCATCTACATCGGCAACCCGATCGACATGACCCTCGCGATGTTCCCCGAGATCGACAATGTCGTGGACTCCACGCCCGTCATCGCGGGAATCGACGCGACGGACGGCCAGCGCCGGCGGTTGGCGCCGGTCGTCGACGACTACATCGCCCGCGGCATCAACGGCATCACGAACTTCCCGACGGCGCTGGCCTACACCGGCACGTGGGGCCGAGCACGCAACGACGTCGGGATGGGCTCGAACCGAGAGCTCGAGCTGCTCGCGCTCGCCGGCGAGCGCGACGTGTTCACGGTGGGCCAGGCGTACGACGTCACGTTCGCCGGCGAGCTGGCCGGCGCGGGAGCAGACCTCATCGTCGCCCGCTGCGGTCTCACCCAGGGTGGGATGGTGGGCCCGCGCGCCGACGCCGAGAGCAGCCTCTCCGTTCCCGCAGCCACCGAGCACGTGCAGGCGGTCCTGGAGTCGGCGCGGGCGCAGAACCCGGACGTGCTGGTCATCGCGCACGGCGGCCCGTTCAACCACCCCGCCACCACCGAGTACCTGTACGCCAACAGCGACGTGCAGGGCGTCCTCGGCGAGTCCGCGATCGAGCGGATCCCCGTCGAGCAGTACGTCACGGCTGAGATCGAGATGTTCAAGAGCCCGCTTCTGCGCAACCACGCGCAATACGTCTGAGCCGGAAGGAACCACAGCTATGCCCATCTTCAACCGCGAGACCCTCAAGGCCGCCAACCTGCCCTGGGTCGAGATCGAGGACTTCGAGTTCATCCACCTCGGTCGCACGATGGTGACCAACAACCACAAGGTCACCGCCGACGAGAACGGCCACGTCGCCTATTGGGGCTACTACCAGGACCGCCCGCTCGCCTCGACCCTGCGGATCGACCCGACCACCCCGAAGGACCGCATCACGGTGGTCAGCGGTCAGGTGCAGGTCGAGACCGACGCCGGCCGGGTGACGCTGCACAAGCGGGACTACTTCGACATCCCGGCATCCGGGGCCACGATCACCAACAGCGGCCAGTCGATGGCCGAGCTCGTGCGCGTGATGGGCCGCTGGGACCACACGGTGCGCAACGAGATCTGCATGTTCCGACCCGAGAATCCGTGCGACTACCACTACCACGACGGCGACGAGTACTGGGTGATCTTCCGCGGGCACTTCACCCTCGACTACGCCGGCATGCGCATCCCGGTCGGCCCCGGCGACCTCCTCGCCGCAGGCAAGGGCATCCCGCACGGAGCACTGGCGCCGGAGGAGACGATGAACGGGATCGTCATGGCCATGCCGCTCGAGGACGCCAAACGCGACGGACACCTCAACCACAAGAACCAGGGCGAGCCCACGGTCGGCCGGGAGGTTCCCGAGTCGATCTGGGCCGACCTGCGCGCGCGCTCCATCGGCGACGTCGTCGTCCCCGACTGAGAGAAGCCCATGACCACCACGCATTCAGTACCCAGGGTCACCATCGGCCGCTCCGGAATCACCACCTCGCAGCTGTCGCTGGGCACGTGGGGCATCGGCAAGGCGGCCGCCGCCGCGACCATCGGCGACGACGAGACGATCATCACGGTGCTCGAGGCCGCCTTCGACGCCGGCATCACCTACCTCGACTCGGCCGACATGTACGAGAACGAGGACCGTCTCGGCCGCCTTCTCAAGGAGGTGCGCAACAAGCCCGACGACCTGCTCATCGCGACCAAGTACGGCCACGGCAAGCCCTTCACCGCCGACGGTGTGCGTCGCGCGGTCGAGCAGTCGCTGGCCTCGCTCGAGCTGGAGACCATCCCGCTCATGATGCTCCACGACCCGCGCGGCGAGGAGGACATGGCCGAGGTCTTCGGTGCCGGCGGAGCGCTGGAGGGCCTGCGCGCCCTGCAGAGCGAGGGTCTCGTCGGCGCGATCGGCGTCGCCACCGGCACCATGCAGCCGCTGCACGCCGCGGTGGACTCCGACGAGTTCGACGTCATCCAGTTCCCGCGCCTGTACACGCTGGTGAACCGCGCAGCGAAGACATCCGGACTGCTCGAGAAGGCCCGGGCCAAAGGCATCGGCACCCAGCTGGCCGCGCCGTTCACCGGCAACATCCTGGCGACCGGGGTGCGCGGAGTCGACAAGCCGCTGTACGCGTACTGGCCGGCGCAACCCGAGGTGATCGAGGCGGTCGGACGCATGCAGGACCGCGCCGACGAGCTCGGCATCACGATCGCGCAGGCGGCGGTGGCCTACGTCGCCACCGAGCCGCTGATCGACGTCGCCGTCATCGGCGTGCGCACGCCGGGTGAAGTCGAGGAGAACGTCGAGTCGCTGTTCACCGGCGTCTCGCGCGACGACCTCGAGTCGATCGCCGACGCCGGCGCCGTGGACGAGAGCCTGATGGGCGGCCCTGACTTCGTGTGGCCCTTCCCGCTCGATCGCGTGCCCGACGAGCTCAAGGACGTCGTGTCGAAGAACGCGGGACACAAGTGACTGCGCACACGACGACCCTGGGCCGCACCGGTCTGACCACCTCGCGCATCGGCCTCGGCGCGTGGGGGCTGGAGAACCCCAACGGCTCGCACCCCGCCGTGCACGTGCTCGGCGAGGAGGCGGTGACCGGGATGCTGCGCGAGGCGTTCTCGCTCGGCATCACGCTTCTCGACTCGGCGGAGGTGTACGCCAACGAAGAGGCGCTCGGAAAGGCGCTTCGTTCGCTCGACAACGTCCCCGACGACCTGATCGTCTCGACGAAGTTCGGGCACGGCAAAGGCTTCAGCGGCGCGCAGATCCGCGATTCCGTCGAACGGAGCCTCGACGCGTTCGCAATCGAGTCCATCCCGCTGTTCATGCTCCACGACCCGCGCGGCGACGCCGACCTCGAGGTCATCTACGCGCACGGCGGCGCCCTGCCCGAGCTGCGCCGACTGCAGGACGAGGGTCTGGTCGGCAGCGTCGGCATCGCGACCGGCACGCTCGCGCCGCTGCTGTCCGCGGTCGAGTCGGACGAGTTCGACGTGATCCAGTTCCCGCGGCTCTATACGCTCCTGAACGACTCGGCGAAAAGCTCCGGGCTGCTCGAGAAGGCGCGGGAGAAGAACATCGGGACGATCCTCACGTCGCCGTTCACCGGCAACATCCTGGGCACGGGCGTGCGCGGCGTGGACGACCCGCTCTACAGCTTCTGGGGCGCTCAGCCCGAGGTCGTCGCCGCCGTCGCCCGAATGGAGGATGCCGCCGAGGCGTCGGGCCTCGCGCTGCCGGAGGCGGCGATGGCCTATGCGCTGGCCGAACCGCTCATCGACGTGGTGGTGATCGGCGTCAAGAACATCGCGGAGCTGCGCCAGGACGTCGCCGTCCAGGACGCGGACATCGATCCCGAGACGCTGCAGGGCATCGCCGAAGCGGGCCGGGTCGACCAGCACCTGCTGGGCGGGCCCGAGTACGTGTGGCCGTTCCCGATGGAGCGCATGCCCGCCGACCTGAAGGCCAAGCTGGGGCTCTAGTGCACGTCGTCGTCGTGGGCGCCGGTTCGGCCGGCTGCGCGGTGGCGGGACGCCTCGCCGAGGGCGGCGCGTCCGTCACGCTGCTCGAGGCAGGTCCGGACTGGCGCAGCGAATCCTGTCCCGACGAGATCCGCCGCCCGCGCGACGACGTGTTCGCGTGGCGGGTCGACGGCCGGGCCCCGAGCTCGTTCGCCTACCCCGGCGTCGTCGCGCGGCGATTCGAGGACGGCCCGATGGACCCGTACCTGCGGGGGTGGGGCGTGGGCGGCACGTCGTCGCTGAACGGACTGGTCACGGTACGGCCGCCCACGGACGAGTTCGACGAGTGGGAGGCGGGCGGCTGCGCAGGCTGGGGCTGGAGCGACGTGCTGCCGGTGTTCCGCCGCCTGGAGAACGATGTCGACTACGGCTCGCAGCCGTTCCACGGCAGGGGCGGGCCGGTGCCCGTGGTGCGCCGGCAGCAGTCCGAGTGGGGCTCCGGCGACCGGCTCCTGGCAGATGCGGCGTTCGCGGCCGGTCACGCATGGGAGCCCGACTACCACCGGCCCGGGGCCCTCGGCGTCTCGCGCACGGCCAGCAACATCCACCTCGGCGTCCGGGTCACCGCGTACGACGGCTATGTCGAGCCCTGGCGCGGCGAGGGACGCATCACCGTCGAGGCGGACGTCACGGCGTCCCGGGTCGTACTGCGCGGATCGCGCGCCCTCGGCGTCGAGACCGTCGACCGCGCCGGTGCGGTCCACCTCACGGAGGGCGATCACATCATCCTCGCCGGCGGAGCGGCCGCGACCCCTGCGATCCTGCAGCGCTCGGGTATCGGGCCCGCCGGCATGCTCGAGGCACTCGGCATCCCGGTCGTATCCGACCTGCCCGTGGGCGAGGGCATCCAGGATCATGTGGGGTTCTGGCTGCAGATCGCGCACGACGGTGCTGAGCCGGCCGCGAACGGAGCCCGCGGCAACGCGACGCTGCGCTACAGCTCGGGCCTGCCGCACTCGCGCTCCGGCGACCTGCTCGTCGTCGCCGCGAATCCCGCAACGGCCGACGCCGCCGAAGTGGCATTCGGGGTCAAACTTGCGTACTGCCTCAGCCGGGGCAGCTCGCGGATCGTGTCACGCGACCCGCGTGCGGCAGCGGACATCCGGATGAACCTGCTCGCCGACGGGGGCGACCGGGCACTGGCGCGCCACGCGGTGCGCTCCTCTGTGCGGATGCTGGCTCCGCACACCAGCTCGGTGCGCGATCGCAACGGCGACGTCGTCGATCCCGACTGGAGCGACGCCGATGTCGACGCGTGGCTGCGCGCCTCCGCCCGCGACACCTCCCACCTCACAGGCGGTGCGCGGATGGGTGACTCGGACCACGACACGACGGTGGTCGACCCTCGGCTCCGGGTCCTCGGAGTCGACGGCCTCACGGTCGCCGACCTGTCGGTCTGCCCGATCGTCCCGCGCGCGAACACCTACCTCACGGCGGTGATGATCGGCGAGCGTGCGGCCGACTTCGTCCTGGGACGGTGAGATCGTGCCCCTCCCGGTCCGCGCACCGGACGGCGTGCGGTCAATCCACGCTCGCCGCGGTCGCGTCGCGGATGCCGCGGAGCGCATCGAGGACGTTGTCGCGATGCCGGTACGCCGCCTCGAGCGCTCCGGCCTCGTCGCCGGCGATCACGGCCTCAACGACCCGTTCGTACTCGTGCATGGAGTCCACCCGACGATCCGGCAGCTGGTACGGGTACCAGTTGATCCGCACCTGGCTCTGCAGCGTCTCGATGATGCGGGAGGCGGTCTGGTGACCGCTGATGCGGCGGATGACGCGCGAGATCTCCGAGTTCGCCGCTGCGGTGCGCGCACGGTCACCGTCCTCGACCGAGGAGCGCAACTCTTCCAGCAACGCGGTCAGCTCGGCGCGGTCGGCATCGGTCACGCGCGTCGCCGCGCGGCCCGCGCACATCGCCTGCAGCGAGAGGCGCACCTCGGTCGACTCGATCGCCTCGTCGATCGAGACGGGACGCACCCGGGCGCCGCGATTGGCCTCGCGTTCGACGAGGCCGAGGGCTGCGAGTTCGATCAGCGCCCCTCGCACCGCGTTGCGCGACGTGCGGTATCGGGCGCACAGCTCGACCTCGATCAGACGCTCGCGAGGGTGGTAGACGCCTTCCCTGATGTCGTGCGCGATCAGGTCGACGAGCTCAGCCTTGGGCTGCGGCACTTCGGCCAGGCTGGTCATCCTCGGCGGGCTCCTCTGCGGCGGCTCCGGCGATCCGGACGGCGTCTACGTGGTGTCAGTGTAGTGCGGCAGGCGCAGGTGGCTTCGGGCGCCGGGGCGTGGCGCGTGGCGTGAAGGGTCGTGGTGCATGGAGATCGTCGATGCGCAGGTGCATCTGAACATGATCGGGCTCGAGGCAGGGCTGGTGGCGATGGATGCCGCCGGCGTCGACGCCCTGGTGATCGACGAGTTCTGGGGCTTCGACGATCGTGGACGACCCCTGCCGTCGTCCCCATTGCCGGGCGGGTCGGTGCGGCACATCAGCCCGATCGGCGAACTGGCCGTGGCGCGGCACCCCGATCGCTTCGCCTACCTCACGCGAGCGCAGCCGGACGATCCCGAGCTGGATCGTGTGATCGGCGAGCTGCGCACCGAACCGGGACGACTCGCTCTGCGCATCCTTCCCTTCGTGCCGTTTCCGCCGAGCGCCGGCGAGCGTCGCGAGAACGACGAAGCCGTCGACGCCTTCGCCGCCGAGCTGGTCGGGGGTCGCTACGACCGGTACTTCGAGCTTGCGCAGGATGCCCGCGTGCCGGTGTTCATCCAGGTCAACGGCATCGGCATCGCCGGCCGGCTCGACGCGATCCGCGAGGTCGCAGCCGCTCATCCGGCGTTGCCGGTCATCGTCGACCACCTCGGCGTCGCGATGCCCGGATCCCGTGCGCACCGCCCCGACCGGTTCGCGCAGTTCGCCGAAGTGTGCCGGCTGGCGGAGCTGGCGAACGTGCACGTCAAGTGGGGGCATGCGACGCGCCTGAGCGAGGAGCCGTACCCGTTCTCCGACGTCGCCCGGGCGCTGCGGAGCGTCGTGGACGCGTTCGGCGCCGACCGGGTCATGTGGGCGAGCGACTGGACGCTCGATCTGGAATGGAGCTCGTGGGCGGAGTCGTTCGGGTACATCCGCGACGATGGCGTCCTCAGTGAGGCCGACCGCGCCGCGGTGCTCGGCGGCACCGTGCGCCGGGTGCTGGAATGGCCGCGCTGACCGTCGCTCCCCTACGCGACGAGAGAGCCCCGGGCGCGCATGCGCCGGGGCTCTCTGCGTGGGCCCTACTCCGTGCGGAAGAGCTTCTCCGGCAGGATCGAGCCTCGTCCGAACGCCTCGAAGCCCTGCACCTCGGCGCTGTGGAAGAAGATCCGATGATCGAACCCGAAGGAGTAGATCGGCACTTCGTCGACGTAGATCTGCTGCACCTGTGCGAGCGCGGCAGCCTTCTCCTCCTCGCTCGTGGCCGTACGCAGCTCGTCCAGCGCTGCGGTCATCTCCGGGCTGGAGGAGTTCTGGATGTTGTCCGTGCCGTCCTTCTCGAAGAGGTTCGTGAAGGTGGACGCGACCGGGTTGATGTCGTAGATGCCCAAGTAGAACGTGATGTCGAAGTCGTCATTGCCCTGCGTGCGCAGACGCCAGTCCTGGATCTGCACCTGCTCGATGTCGACGGTGACGCCCTCGAGCTGCTGGAGCGTGAGCTGCACGTACTCCGCCGACCGGATGCTCTCCGGAATCGCCGCCGGGACGATCGTGAACGACATGTCCACTCCGTCGGCGATCAGCTCGTCGACGAGCTTCTGAGCCTCCTCGAGATCCGGCTCGGGCAGTCCGAGCGCCGCGTCGTAGTACGGCGACTCATCGGAGAACAGCGTGGTCGAGCCGACCTGCTCCGGGTCCGACAGCAGCGTCTGCACCAGCTCGGTCGGCTCCAGCGCGAGGGCGACGGCCTTCCGGGCGCGCACGTCATCGAACGGTGCGCGCGTGTTGTTGAAGACGAGGTGACGGAAACCGCCGTTCTCGACGGTGAACATCTCGAACCGGTCGTCGTCGGCGTAGTCGCGGAAGTCGGAGGAGAACCCGTTCATCAGGTCGGCGCTGCCGCCGGCGATGGTCTCGACGCGCTGCGACGGGTCGCCGACGGTGCGGTAGTGCAGTGCGTCGTAGACGGGCTTGCCCAGCGCGTAGTCGGGGTTGGCCTCGAGGTCCTCGCCGATCGCGGGATCCTGGTGAGTGAGGATGAACGGACCGGCGCCGACCGGCTCGACGTACTCATCCGCTTGGAGCGCCGTCGGAGAGGCGACGAACTGCATCAGTTCGGCGATCTGCTCGTCGAGCACGGGGTTGGCGGCCTTCGCCGTGACGGCGAGTGTCACCTCGTCCACGACCTCGGTGGTGAAGGACTGCGCGAGCGCCATCGTCGGCGAACCGGTGGCGGGGTCGGCGTTGCGGTCCCAGTTGAATTTGACCGCGGCGGCGTCGAAGGCCGTGCCGTCGGTGAAGGTGATGCCGGGCCGCAGCGTGAGGGTCCAGGTGGTGCCGCCGTCCTCGGTCGTGAAGCTCTCCGCCAGGCTCGGGACGAGTTCTCCGCTCTGGTCCACGTAGAACAGCTGGCCGTACACCGCGACGAGCCGGTCGGTGGTGACCCCCGGCAGGGTGCCGAAGAAGGCGAGCGCGGGATCCCACGTGCCCATTCCCGCGGCGGACATGATGGTGATCTCGCCGCCCTCGGCGGGTTCACCGGTCGCGCCGCCGTCACTGTTTCCACCGCCTCCTCCGGAGCACGCCGCCAGCAGCAGTGCGAGCGAAGTGCCCGCACCGATTAGGGCGAGTCGCCAGGGGTTCCTCTTCATCGAGTGCATGAGTGCCTTTTCCCGTTCCGATCTCAGGCCGGATCAGACGTTGATCGCGACGTACTTCTCCTCGAGGAACTCGAGGATGCCTTCGGAGCTGCCCTCGCGGCCCAGCCCGCTCTGCTTGGTGCCGCCGAAGGGGGCGGCGGGGTCGCTCAGCACACCGCGGTTGACCGCGACCATGCCGACATCGAGTCTCAGCGCCGCGCGCGTCGCGTCCTGCTCCGGACCGAAGACGTAGGCGACCAGCCCGAACTCGGTGTCGTTGGCCATCCTCACCGCGTCATCGACGTCGGTGTAGGAGACGACCGCCGTGACGGGCCCGAAGATCTCGGTGCGGGTGATGCTGTCGCCGTGCGTCACCCCGGTGAGCAGGGTCGGCTCGATGAACGCTCCCCCGCCGAGCGCGTCCCCTCCGGTGACGACGGTCGCCCCCTCGGCGACGGCCGTGCCGACGAGGTCCGCGACCTTGTCGCGCTCCGCCACCGAGACGAGCGCCCCGAGCGTGTTCTGCCGGTCGAGGCCGGCGCCCGTGCGCACCCGGGCCAGCTCGGCGCTCATCCGCGAGACGAACTCGTCGTGCAGGCTCGCGTGCACGTAGAACCGGTTGGCCGCCGTGCAGGCCGAGCCGCCGTTGCGCATCTTCGCGGCGAGCGCACCGGGGACGGTCACGTCGAGGTCGGCGCCTGGCAGCACGAGCACGGGCGCGTTCCCGCCCAGCTCCATCGAGGTGCTCACGACGGTGTCGGCGCAGGCGTGCAGCAGCTCGCGACCCACCTCGGTCGAGCCGGTGAACGACAGCTTGCGCACGGCGGGGTGGCTGATCATGCGCGCCACGTTCGGCCCGGTGGGCACCGGTGTGACGAGGTTGACCACACCGTCCGGCACGCCGGCGCGACGCAGCACGTCCACCACGTACGCCGCCGTCAGCGGAGTCTCGCGCGCGGGCTTGAGGATCGTCGTGCACCCGGCCGCCAGCGCGGGCGCGAGCTTGCGGGTCGCCATCGCGGCGGGGAAGTTCCAGGGGGTGATCAGCAGCGCCACGCCGATCGGCTGACGGGTGACGACGATCCGCTTGTCGCCCGCCGGCGCGAGCCGGTAATCGCCCGGCACGCGGACGGCCTCTTCGGCGAACCAGCGGAAGAACTCCGTCGCATAGCCCGCTTCGGCGATCGCGTCGGGCCAGGCCTTGCCGTTCTCGCGGACCATGATCTCGGCGAAGTGCTCCTTCTCCTCGCGCAGGATCTCGAACGCGCGGTAGAGGATCTCGCTGCGCGCCCGCGGGCTCGTCGCCGCCCATGCGGGGAAGGCGCGCTCGGCCGCCGCGACGGCATCGTCGCAGTCCTGCTCGGTCGCTGCAGCGAACTCCGCGACGGTCGAGCCGTCCGCCGGATCGATCACGTCGAATCGCCTGCCCTCACCGCCGGGGCGCCAGACGCCGTCGATGAAGAGGTCGGCGATATACGTGCGGGTGCTCGTCGTCGCAGTCATGATTTCTCGCTTCGTTCGAGGGGTGTCAGGAGGACAGGCGGGCGCGGTCGCCGACGAGCGCGGCGTCGACGATCCGCCCGATGAAGTCGGCGTCGGCAGGCACTGGGCTGATCGCCACGAGGCGTCCGACCTGCAGCGTCAGGGTCACGATGCGCTCGCGATCCGCCGGGGTCAGCCCGAGGTCGGTGAGCGCGACCGGCAGTCCGATGCGCGCGCAGAGTCCCGCGACCGCATCGACGACGCGTTGCGCCGCGGCATCCGATTCGCCCTCATCGGGCTCGAGGACGCCCATTGCCCCGCCGAGCGCGGTCAGCCGCGATCCGATCGCGGGCAGGCACGCCTGCAGCACATAGGGAAGCAGCGCACCGGTGCCCAGGCCGTGCGGGGTCTTGGTCATCGCCCCGATCGGGTACTGGATCGCGTGCGAGAGGTGGGTGCCGGCAGACCCGAACGCCATCCCCGCCAGCAGGCTGCCGTACGCCATCGCCTCTCGTGCGTCCCGGTCGGCGGGGCTCTCGACGGCCGTCGGCAGGGAGCGGAAGATCGCGCCGGCCGCCTCGAGGGACAGGGGGTCGGTGAGCACGTTGCGGCCGATGAAGACGGGCAGGCGTGCGCCGCGATCGACTTCGAGGGATGCCGCGGTGTAAGACTCGACGGCGTGCACGAAGGCGTCGATGCCCGAGTGGGCGGTGACGCCCCTCGGGGCACCGATCGACAGCTCGGGGTCGACGATCCCCACCCGCGGGACGAGGAATGGGCTCGAGACTCCGACCTTCAGGTCCCGCGCTGGATCGGACACGACGGCGACCGGGGTGACCTCCGACCCGGTGCCGGCCGTGGTCGGGACCGCCACGAGCGGCACGACCGGGCCGGGGACGGCGTTCTCTCCGTAGTAGGCGGAGAGGCTGCCGCCGTGGCTGACCAGCAGTGCGATCAGCTTCGCCGCGTCCAGGGCGCTGCCTCCGCCGTAGCCGACGATCACATCGGGGGCGAAGGACCGTGCGAGAGCACCGGATGCCTCGACCACGTCGACCGGAAGCTCGGGTGGCACGTCGGTGTGCACCTGTACGTCGAGGCCGCGGTCCGCCAGTCCCGCGACGACATCGTGGAACTCGGGTGTCGTGGCAAGGAAGGGGTCGGCGACGACGAAGACACGCCGCCCCAGCGCCGCGACGGCAGCGGGGATGCCCGCACGCACCCCGTAGCCGAAGCGCACGTCGTCGGGCAGTCTCAGCACGCCCAGTCCGGAGCTCACGATGGGTCCTCGTTTCGGTCTGCGACGGCGGGGTCGACGGCTTCGGACAGCTCATGCAGGCGGGCCCACACGTCGGCGGACAGAGCGACACCCTCTGCACAGGATCGATCGCGGGCCGCCCTGGCGCGGTCGCCCGGCACGGTGACGGTGCTGCCGTCGGCCCCGCTCCCGCGGATCAGCGCGAAGTAGTCGCCGAGCGCGGTGCGCGTGTCGGATCCGGCGAACGCCACGGGGTCGATGGCGATGATGACATCCCCCTTGGTCACCTCGGAGTCGGCGTCGAGCGTGCCGTGCACGTCGGGACCGAGCGCGGTGCCGGTGAGCGCGCCGACGATCGCGCCGAACGCGAGACCGAGCGCATAGCCCTTCGCTCCCCCGAACGGCGAGATGGCGCCCTCGGCGGCTTCCGCCGCGTCGGTGGTGCGATGCCCGGCGGCATCCACCGCCCAGCCGTCGGGCAGCGTCATGCCCTTGGCGCGATAGTCCAGGATCTTGCCCGCCGAGACGGCGCCGGTCGACATGTCCACCGCCAGGTCGCCGCCGGACGCCGGCACCCCGATCGCGATGGGGTTGGTGCCCAGCAGCGCGCCCACACCGCCCCACGGGTGCACGAGCCCCTCGGTGGACGACAGCATGAGGCCGACCAGTCCGACGGCTGCGAGCTGCTCCATGTACGGAGCGAGGATGCCGAGGTGGTGCGTCCGATGCAGTGCGGCGACCGCGACACCGGTCTCGGGCAGGCGCCCGCGGAGCGCCGCGATCGCCTGGTACGCGACGACCGGCCCGAACCCGCGAGCGCCGTCCACGGTCAGGGCCGCGGCAGCGGTCCACTGCAGCTCGGGCTGCGAAGCCGGGTCGATCAGGCCCCTCTCGATCCGAGCGACCAGGACGTCCAGCCGCCGCAGACCGTGCGACGGATGACCGCGCAACTCCGCCGCGACCAGGTGATCGGCCTGGATCCGCGCGTGCTCGGTCGTCGCCCCGCGCCGCGTCAGCGCACGCGCGGCGAGATCGCGGAGCTCCTGCGCATCGACGCGCACCGCGGAGGGATCACCCGACATATGTTCAACCTTCCTGTGGACATCATTGTCAACAACTCGGTACGATCGGTCCTATGCCCCGTCCCGTCCTGCAGGACACCTCCTCGTCCCTCCGCCGCGCACTCGCGCTGCTCGACGCGTTCAGCGGCGAGCGGCGGGAGCTGTCGGTGCGCCAGCTCGCCGAACGGTCGGGTGTCACGCGGTCCACCGCGCATCGACTCGCCAAGGAGCTCGTGGAGTGGGGCGGACTGGAGCGCACGCCGGGCGGCCTGCGCCTCGGAGTGAAGCTGTTCGAGCTGGGAGCGATGGCGCCGAGCCCGACGTCGCTGCGCGAGGCGGCGGTGCCGTACCTGCACACCCTGCACGAGGTCACGCAGCTGACCGCGAACCTCGCCGTGCGCGAGGGAGGCGAGATCGTGTATCTCGAGAAGATATCGACGCGACAGCTGCGAGTGCCGCACACTCGCCTCGGCGGCCGGGGAACGCTGCACGCGACCGCGCTGGGCAAGGCGATCCTCGCGTTCACGGAGGATGACGTGGATCTGGACGCCCTCGCACCTACGATGACGCGCCTGACGGCTCACACGATCACCGACCCCGCCGCCCTCGCGCGAGAGCTCGGCAGGGTGCGCAGCCAGCGGGTCGCCTACGACGTCGAGGAGTCGAAGGAAGGGCTCTTCTGCGTCGCCGCTCCGATCACCAGCGGACGCGGACCTGTGCTCGGTGCTCTGTCGGTGACCGGCGCAACCGCCCTGTCCCACGCCGAGCGCTTCGCGCCCACGGTGATGGCGACCGCCGCGGCGATCTCGCGCTCGCTCGAGCTCCGCGCCGCGTGACTGCCGTCAATCCGTCAGCACCTGTTGACAAAATTGTCACGGATTTGTTAACTACCACTATCGACCCCGGCGACCTCCCGACCCGCGGATCGAGTTCGCCCATGCACGCCAGGCCTTGGCACCCACGACACCCGACAACATCGCACAGAGAGGTGTGACCAATGAGTGACACGATAAGCACGACCGCGGAAGTACGGACCGGCCTCTACATCGGAGGCGAGGAGCGCCAGACGACCGCGACCCTCGACATCCCCGACCCCGGCAAGCCCGGCGTGATCGTCGGCCACGCCGCCGCTGCCACACCGCAGGACGTCGATGACGCGATCGCTGCGGCGAAGGCCGCGTTCCCGGCCTGGTCGGCCCTGTCCGCCGCCGAGCGCGCGGAGCAGATGCGGGCGGCGCTGGTCGGCATCGCGGAAGAGCGCGATGCGGACGCCGCGATCCTGTCGCAGGAGAACGGCAAGATCCGCTTCGAGGCCTGGATCGACTCCCTGGTCTTCGAGATCCGGTGGAACCTGGCGCTCATGCTCGCGGATGAGGTCGAGACCGGCAAGGTACTTCCCGTCGTCCCCGGCATCCCGGTGGAAACTACCGTGTCGTACCAGCCGCTCGGCGTCGTCACGGTCATCGTGCCGTTCAACTGGCCGATCGCGATCCTCGGCGCGGCCCTGCCCCACGCCCTCCTCGCCGGCAACACCGCGATCGTCAAGCCGCCGCCCTCGGCACCGCTCGCGACGACCCGCGTGGTGCAGCGCATCGCCGAGAAGCTCCCGCCCGGGGTGCTCAATGTCGTCACCGGCAAGGACGCCGACATGGCAGCCCTCATCTCCAGCGACGACATCGCGAAGGTCTGCTTCACCGGGTCGGTGGGCGGGGGCAAACGGATCATGGAGATGGCGTCGAAGTCGCTGACCCGCGTCACGCTCGAGCTGGGCGGAAACGACGCGGCGGTCTTCCTCGACGACGCGATCCTCGACGACACGCACCTCGACCGCATCTACGCCGCCGTCTTCGACACCACCGGCCAGATCTGCATGAACGCCAAGCGGCTCTACGTGCACCGCTCCCGTCTCGACGAGCTCGTCGACGGACTGTCCGCGCGACTAGGCAGAGCAGTCATCGGTTACGGCCTGGACGAGGGCACGACGATGGGACCGCTGCACTCGCCCGTGCAGAAGGCGTTCGTCTCCGAGATCATCGAAGAGGCCAAGGATGCCGGAGCCGACGTCCGCGAGTTCGGTGAGCTTCCGGGCGGCGACCTCGCCGGCGGCAACTTCCTCCGGCCGGCGATCGTCATCGACCCCGATCCGTCGCTGCGCGTGGTCACGCAGGAGCAGTTCGGCCCCGTCATCCCGATCATCCCGTTCGACTCCGAGGACGAGGCGATCGCCGCGGCGAACGACACGTGGGGCGGCCTGTGCGGCTCGGTGTGGACGGCGGACGTGGACTCCGCGAACCGCGTCGGCAGCAAGCTGGTCTGCGGCTACGTCTGGGTCAACGATCACGGCGCGACGCGGCTCGACCTGCGTGCTCCGTTCGGCGGCATGAAGCAGTCCGGGTTCGGTCGCGAGCAGGGCATCGAGGGCGTCCGCGCCTTCCAGGACACCCGCTCGATCGCGCACATCGACGCCGAGGCCCTCGCGGCTCAGGCACACTGAGAGCATCAGCTCCCATCCGAGAGACCACATCCCGGTCGAAACCGCACGCGCTGCGCGGCGTCTCGACCGGGATGTGGTTTCTCGCGCGCGCGACCGAGTGGCGATGACCGCCGAACCCGACGACCGAGGCTCCTCGCGGCTCCTGCTCCTGATCGCCGTCCTGCTCATCGCCGCGAACCTGCGCGCCACGATCACCGGCGTCGGCCCGCTCCTCGCGCAGATCGCCGATGACCTCGGCACCAGCGAGGCGGCGCTCGGAGCGCTGGCCGCCGTGCCGCTCATCGCGTTCGGACTCGTCTCGCCGATCGCGCACGGGCTGAGTGCCCGCTGGGGCATGTCGAGGGTGGTGCTCGCGTCACTGCTCATCCTGGCCGTCGGCACCATCTGGCGGTCGCTGCCCGGCTCCCCCGCGAACCTGTGGCTGGGCACGGCGCTGATCGGCGCCTCGCTCGCCGTCGCGAACGTGCTGATGCCGGCGGTCATCAAGCGCGACTTCAGCGACCGCATCCCCTCGGTGACGGCCGCGTTCACGGCGTGCCTGTCCGGAATGGGCGCCGTCGCCTCGGGCGTCGTCGTGCCGATCTCGCACATCCCGGCGAGCGGCGGCGACCTGGGCTGGCAGGCGGCCCTGCTGTGCACGGCCGCGCTGCTGCCGTTCGCGATCCTCGCCTGGCTGCTGGCCATGCGGCAGCGGGCGCCGGAGCGCGGCACCCGGCTGAAGCGCACCCGCTCCGGGATCTGGACCGACCTGCTCGCGTGGCAGGTGCTGGCCTACATGGGTCTGCAGTCGATGACCTTCTACATGCTGGTGACATGGCTCGCGCCGATTGCCCACTCGCTGGGGCGGTCCGAGGTGGTCGCCGGCATCGACGTGATGATCTACCAGCTGTGCGCGTTCGCCGGCTCCCTCGTCGTGCCGCTGCTGCTGCGCGGTCGCATCGAGCGTTTCGCCCCAGCGGTCATCCCCGTGCTCTCGATCGTCGGAATTCTCGGCCTCATCGCGCTGCCTGGCGCGTTCCTGTTCTGGGTGATCCTCTGCGGGCTCGCATCGGGCGCATCGCTGTCGATGTCGTTCAGCCTGTTCAGCCTGCGCGCGCGCACCCACCAGGGGTCCAGCGCCCTCTCCGGGATGGCGCAGTCCGGCGGTTATCTCATCGCGGCGACGGGACCGATCCTGTTCGGAACGCTGCTCACCCTCACCGGCGGGTGGGTCGCCCCCCTGATCCTGGTGGCCGTCGTGCTCACCGGCCAGCTGATCGTCGGCGCGCTGGTGGGCCGGGAAAGGTTCGTGCTCGAACCCCGGGATGCCGTCAGCCCGGCAGCGCCGACACAGTCCGCCGACTGACCGCCGACGCCGCGAGCGCATCGAACTCCGCCCGCGCCGCACTCTCGAGCGCGCGACGGCGAGCCCAATAGACATCGAACGATCGCTCGGCGGGCCATTCGGCATCCACGAGATCTCGGGGAAGCCGCGGATCGGCGCGGAGGAGCGCCAGCCAGTCCGCGACCAGCATGGTCCTGGTCGAGAGTGCGGAACGGCCGTCCTTTCCGAAAGGGCCGCCCCACTCGTCGATGAAGGCGAGGTGCTCACCGCGGATCGCGTCCAGGTTCCAGGCAGCCCGCACACTGTCGCCCATCGCGTACCCGGGCAGCTCTTGAGCGTGGAAGGCGGTGACGGCGCCGGCCGGCAGGCTCGCCCGCAACGGTTCCAGCGCCGACGCCAGGTCGACTTCTCCGGGCGCCAGCCAGAGCCCGTCGCGGAGCGGTGCGAAGCCCTCCCAGATGAGCGCCGACCTCAAGCGGTGGCGCAGCGTGCGCTGATGCTCCGGAATCGTGAAGGTGACCAGCGTCCAGCCGGTTCCGTGCGGCTCGAACGGATGCTGGCCGCGGACGCGCTCGGTCGCCTCACGCAGCACGGCGGAGCCCTCGTCGGTGAGGGAGAACACGATCTCGCGGCCACGTCGCTCCCTGGCGAGCAGGCTGCGGCGCACCATCCGGTCGAGCGTCGCTCTCGTTGCCGGGGCTGCGACGCCAGCGCCTTCGAGCACGTCGATGAGGGCGCTGGCCCGCAGGGACGGTACGTCCTGATCCACCACGTACTCGCCGAAGAACGCCAGCAGCAGCTGCTTGGGCTGGCGGCTGCGCGCCGGCCTGCCGGACTCGTCGGCGACGGTCGATGCACTCGTCATGCGCCCGGACGAACCGCTTCGCCGCGCTTGGCCCGCTGGATCTGCTCGTAGACGTGGGTGCGCAGTTCGGTGAATCGGGGCAGCGCACGCGTGGTGATCTGGTCGCGCGTGGCGGCCAGATCGATCGCGAGATCCTCCTGAACCCACGTCGGCGACTTCGACAGCACGATCACCCGCTCGCCGAGGTAGACCGATTCGTCGATGTCGTGCGTGACGAAGAGGATCGACATCCCGCGCTCCAGGTGCAGGCTGCGCACGAGATCCTCGAGATCGGCGCGCGTCTGGGCGTCGACCGCCGCGAACGGCTCGTCCATGATGAGCACCTCGGGCTGGTAGGCGACGGCTCGTGCGATGGCGACACGCTGCTGCATTCCGCCCGAGAGCTGCCACGGGTAGCTCTTCACGGCATGCTCCAGGCCCACGGCCGCGATCGCATCCTCGACCAGCCGATCACGCTCTGCGGTCGGGAGCTTCTTGTGCTTGAGCGGAAGCTCGACGTTGCCGCGCACCGTGAGCCACGGGTACAGGCTGCGGCCGTACTCCTGGAAGACGAGCGCCATGTTCTCCGGCGGGCCGCTGACGCGTCTGCCGTGGAGTTCCACGGTCCCGGCCGTCGGCCGCAGCAGACCGGCGATGCACTTGAGAAGCGTCGTCTTGCCGCATCCCGACGGGCCGACGATGCAGACGAGCTCCCCCGACCCCATCGCGAAGCTGATGTCGCCGATGGCCTCCACGTTGCCGGTCGTGGACTCGTACACCTTCTTCAGATGCTCGACCTTGAGCAGGGTTTCAGGCACGTTCGACCTCCTTGATTCCGTGGTACCAGCGCAGGACGCGCTTCTCCACGACGCTGAACAGCGCGGCGAGGAGCACACCGATCAGACCGAGGAGCAGGATGCCGCTCCACATCTCCGCGATGAGGTAATTGCGCTGGAAGTACACGATCCGATAGCCGAGCCCCGACGACGATGCGAACATCTCGGAGATGACCATCAGGATCAGCGCCACCGACATGGTCTGCCGGACACCGGCCATGATCCTGGGGCTGGCCGACGGCAGCACGAGGTAGCGCAGTCGCTCACCTCGCGTGAGGGCGAAGGATCGCGCAGTCTCGGTCATGACGCTGTCGGTCGAGCGCACGCCTTCGATGGTGTTCAACAGCACCGGCCACACCGCACCGAAGACGATCACGGCGACCTTCATGGCGTCCGTGATCCCCATGAGCAGCATCACGATGGGGATCAGCACGGGGGGCGGGATCGCCCGGAAGAACTCCAGCAGCGGCTCGAGCGTCTCGCGCAGCCACCGGTTCAGGCCGATCAGGGTTCCGGCGACGATGCCGATCGTGATCGACAGGACGATGCCCAGGGCGAGGCGGCCGAGGCTCGGAAGGACATCCGTGAAGAACGCCGGTCCGACCCATGTGTCGACGAAGGCTTCGAGGATGACGAGGGGACCGGGGAAGAACTGGGCCGGCGCCACGGTGGCCCATACCCCCCAGAGCAGAAGCAGCAGGAAGGGCAGACCGATCGCATACATGATGCTGTCGCGCACGCGCTTCCACGACTGCGCGCGCTGCTGGGGCACCCGCACCGTGCTGGTGTACAGGGTCACAGGACCTCCTCCCCCCGAACCGACTGGTGCCAGGCCAAGGACTTGCGTTCGACGAACCGGAAGCCGAGATTGATCGCCAACCCGAGGAGACCGGTCACGATCACGAGCGAGTAGACGCCGACCCAGTCGCCCGCGGCCTGGTAGAAGACGATCTCGCGCCCGAGTCCGGGCGTTCCGATCACCATCTCCGCCGTGATCGCGAGAATGAGCGCCACGGATGCCGCCAGCCGAAGTCCCGTCATCAGATACGGCAGGGCCGTGGGCAGGATCAGGTACCTGACCCGCTCGGCGCGCGTCAGACCGAAGCTGCGGGCGGTGTCGCGCGCCACGGCATCCACATCCGCCACGCCGTAGAGCACCTGCACGAAGACCTGCCAGAAGCTGGCGAACACGATGATCACGAGCGCCGCCTGCAGCTGGATGCCGTAGACGAGCACAGCCAGCGGGATCAGAGCGACGGACGGGATCGGTCGCAGGAATTCCACGGTGGTGTGCGTCGCCCGGCGTAGGAACGGCACCAACCCGATGACGGTGCCGAGGATCGTCGCGGCGACCGTGGCGATGAGCAGGCCGAGGAACCACGCCGTCATCGTGCGCCCGACGTTCCGCCAGAACTCCAGGTCGCGCAGCTCCTGGAAGAGGCGAGCCAGCGTCTCCGTCGCATAGGGCAGGTACTGCGGGCTGATGATCCCGAGGGTCGGGATCAGCTGCCAGACGATCAGGAATCCGACGATTCCGGCGGTGCCCAGGGCGACCTTGCGGGCCGTGCGTGCGGCGCGCGTCGTGGGGGGAGCCATGATGCCTTCCCGTCTGTCTCGCGGAGGTTTCGCGGGATGCCTCGGCGACCGAGGCATCCCGCCAACCGTCACTGCGGCTGGATCAGCGTGTCGAGGTCCGGTTCGGCGTCGAGCACGCCGAACTCGATGGCCAGGCCGACGAGCTCCTCGATCGCTGCGACATCCACTTCGGAGGTGAACTCCGGGAGCGTGATGCTGTCGGCCGCGGCCTCGGGAATGCCCATGTTGGCGACGATCGCCGCACGTACCGCGTCTTCGTTGGCCGCCGCCCAATCCAGCGCCTCGGTCATCGCCGCGGCGAACTCCGACACCAGCTCCGGGTCGGAGTCCAGCAGCTGCTGAGTGGTGATGTCGACGAGCAGCGGAAGACCGGGAATCGTCGCCTGGTACGGATGCACCACGAGGTTGCCGCCCGCGCCGACGATCTGCGACATGAACGGGTCCGGCACCCACGCGGCATCGATGTTGCCCGCGTCGAGCTGCGCCTGAGCGTCGGGGAAGGCGACCTCGACGAACTCGATCGTCGTGGGATCGCCGCCGTCGTCCTGGACCGCCTTCATGATCGTGACGTCGCCTGCCGCGCCCAGGCTGTTGACCGAGACCCGCTTGCCCGCGAGATCCGCAGGAGTCGTGATGCCGGAGTCCGCGAGGGACACCACGGCGTTGACGTCCTTGCCCTCGGCGAGCGAGCTGGCGTAGTTGCCGATCACGACGATGCCCAGGTCCTGGAGGTCGGCGCGGATCGGCCCGAAGGGCTGACCGATCGCGAACTGGATGTCGCCGCTCAACAGGGCCGGAATCGCCTGAGCGCCGCCCTGGGCGGGGACGACCTCGACCTCGAGCCCGTGCTCTTCGAAAATCCCCTCGTCGATGGCGCCCCAGAGGGCACCGGTCTCGGCGATCGGGAGAGCGGCGACGCGAACGGGGGTCAACGCCTCGTCGCCGCCTGCGGCGTCGTCCGTTGCGGCCGGGGACGGGCTCGCACCGGAGTCGGTGCATCCCGCCAGGGCGAGTGCGGCAGCGGCGAGCAGGCCGAGCGTGGCAAGACTCTTCTTCATGAACATGCCTCTCTGTGTCGTGGTCGCACCGACGACTACAGGTGGGCGCTGGATGCGTCCAGCCGCACGCCATCGTGGGACGGTGCCATGTTCGGCCACCCCGCGACGATTGTCAAGAAAAACGTGACGGGCGTCACCAAGACGTTAACTGAGCGCCCTTCGCCCAGTCCTTCACCCCGTCACTCGACCTCGTCGAGGCGGAAGCCGACCTTGAGCGTCACCTGGAAGTGATGGACTGTGTTGTCCTCGAGGTGCCCGCGCACCGACACCACCTCGAACCAGTCGATGTTGTGGAGCGTCTTGGCCGCTCGGCCGAGGCCGTTGCGGATCGCGGCATCCACTCCGTCGGGCGACGTGCCCACGATCTCGGTCACGCGATAGGTGTGGTCGGTCATGATTCCTCCTCGCCGCGACGGGGCGTCGCCGATGCCCCGACCATACTCCCGACCCTGCAGGCGGCGCGGGGTCCGCTGCGCCCAGCCGCCGCCCGCTTTGCCTATAGACATTCCCTATGTCCATAGGTATTCTGGAGGTAGGCAAACGCGACGATGCGAACCTGCTGAATGCGGAAAGGACCTCGATCAGTGTCAAAGACCACACACGTCATGGCCAATCGCCAGGCGGCTCTGGAGCTGGTGTCCGGCTACTCCCTCGAGATGACGGGCAAGGATGTTCCCGGCCTGATGGAGGCGAAGGACACGATCCCGGCGGGGACGAAGATCAACGTCACGTTCCTGGGCAACGAGGATCTCGAGATGCGGGTGTCGGCGGCCAAGGCGGTCCGCGAGCTGGGCTTCATCCCGGTTCCGCACATCTCGGCCCGGCGGCTGTCGTCGCGGGCGCAGTTGGAGGAGTTCCTGTCCCGGCTGCAGGATGTCGGGGCGACCGAGAGCGTGTTCGTCGTGGGCGGCGACCCGGCCACGCCGGAGGGGCCGTACGAGGACTCCTATGACGTGATCCGCACCGGCCTGCTGCTGGACTACGGCGTCAAGGAGGTCTCGATCGCCGGGTACCCCGAGGGTCACCCGGACATCTCGACCGACGTGCTGTGGCGGGCGTTGGAGGACAAGTCGCTGTCGCTGGCGCAGCAGGGTCTGGGCGCGACGATCCTGACCCAGTTCGCGTTCGACACCGACCCGGTGCTGGCGTGGATCGAGGCGGTCCGCGCCCGCGGCATCCAGAGCACGATCCGGGTCGGAACGCCCGGACCTGCCGGGATCAAGCGGTTGATCGGCTTCGCCCGCCGTTTCGGGGTCGGAGCGAACGCGATGATCGTCAAGAAGTACGGCTTCTCGCTGACCAACCTGATGGGCACCGCCGGACCCGACAAGTTCGTCACCGACCTGTCCGCGCTGCTCGCCGAGACGGCACCGGTCACCGCCGCAGAAGGTGCGACGACCCCCGCCGCAGGACCTGTCAAACTGCACTTCTATACGTTCGGCGGGTTGCTGGCCACCTCGGAGTGGGCGCGGGACTACGCCGCCGCCCAGTCCTGAGGAGAGGCCGATGAGCCTGCACAACGAAGCCCTGCGCGACCACGCCTGTCTGATCGTGCACGGCCCGGACCAGCCCGGGATCGTCGCGGCGATCACGTCGCTGATCACCCGCAACCAGGGCAACATCGTGTCGTTGGACCAGTACTCCGACGACGCGTTCGGCGGGGCGTTCTTCCAGCGGGTGGTGTTCCACCGTGCCGACCTGGCCGCGACGATGCCCGAGATCGAAGCGGACCTGGAAAAGACGCTCGGTGCGCTCGGACTGGAGTGGACCCTGACCGATCAGTCGATTCCGAAGCGGATGGCGATCCTGGCGTCCACCTCGGACCACTGCCTGCTGGAGCTGCTCTGGCGGCACCGCCGCGGCGAGTTGCCGGTGACCATTCCGATGGTGATCTCCAACCACACCAACACCGCCGAGGACGTCCGCTCCTTCGGGATCCCGTTCTTCCACGTCCCCTCCCAGGGGCCGGACAAGTCCGCCGCCGAAGCCCGGATCCTGGAACTGCTCAAGGGCAACGTCGATTTCATCGTCCTGGCCCGCTACATGCAGATCATCTCCGAGGACTTCCTCGAAGACGTCGCCGTCCCGGTGATCAACATCCACCACTCGTTCCTGCCCGCCTTCATCGGCGCGGCCCCGTATCGCAAGGCCAAGGAACGCGGCGTGAAGCTGATCGGCGCGACCAGCCACTACGTCACCAAAGACCTCGACGAGGGCCCGATCATCGAGCAGGACGTCGCCCGCGTGAACCACGCGATGGATGCCGCCGACCTGCAGTCCCGCGGCGCCTACGTCGAGCGCGCCGTGCTCTCCCGTGCCGTGCAGTGGCACGCCCAAGACCGCGTCATCCGACACGGCAACCAGACCATCGTCTTCACCGACCGACCCTGACCACCACGGACGCCTCGACCTGAGGCATCCCTCACCGAACAGAGAGGTTCACCATGGCCCACAAGAATCTGCAGGAAGTGATCGACGCGGCCGGAAGCCCGGTCGAACTCCTGCGCAACTCGCAGATCGGCTCCTACATCTACCCGGTCGTCCCCGCCGACTTCCAGAACTGGATCAAGGAGCAGAAGGCGTGGCGTGACACCGCCGTGCTGTACGACCAGTCGCACCACATGGACAACCTGTTCATCAAGGGCTCGGACGCGATCAAGCTGATTTCCGACACGGCGATCAACTCGACCTCGGTGTTCCCGGTCGACAAGGCCAAGCAGTACGTGCCCACCACCGCCGCCGGTCACGTGATCGGCGACGGCATCCTGTTCCGCGAGGCCGAGGACGAGTACGTGTACGTCGGTCGCGCCCCGGCGTCGAACTGGCTGCTGTACCACGGCGAGACCGGCGGCTATGCGAACCTCGACATCGAGATCGACCGCCGCTCGCCCTCCCGCCCCTACGGCCACGAGGTCAAGCGCAACTACTACCGCTTCCAGATCCAGGGCCCGAACGCGTGGCAGGTCATCGAGAAGCTCCACGGCGGGCCGCTCGAGCAGCTGAAGTTCTTCAACATGTCCACCATGACGATCGACGGCACCACGGTTCGCACGCTGCGTCACGGTATGGCGGGCGCCCCGGGTCTTGAGATCTGGGGTCCGTACGCCGACCACGACCGCATCTGGAACGCGATCGTCCAGGCCGGCGCCGAGTTCGGGCTGGTGCCCGTCGGCTCGCGCGCCTACCCCTCGAACACGCTCGAGTCGGGCTGGATCCCCTCCCCGCTGCCGGCGATCTACACCGGCGCCGAGGAGCGCGGCTACCGCGAGTGGTTGCCCGCCGACGGCTACGAGGCCACCGGTACGCTCGCCGGCTCGTTCGTCTCCGACAACATCGAGGACTACTACCTCACCCCGTGGGAGCTCGGCTACGGCAACTTCGTCAAGTTCGACCACGACTTCATCGGCCGCGATGCGCTCGAGAAGATCGACCCCGCCTCGCAGCGCAAGAAGGTCACCCTGGCATGGGATGCCGAAGACCTCGGCAAGGTCTGGACGTCGCTGCTGAACGTGGACGGCCCGAGCTACAAGTTCTTCGACCTGCCGCTCGCGAACTACGGGTCGGCCAACTACGACTCCGTGGTGGACGAGGACGGCACGGTCGTCGGCTACTCGATGTTCACGGGATACAGCGCGAACGAGCGCCGCGGTCTGTCTCTGGCGACGGTCGATCCGAACGTGCCCGAGGGCACCGAGCTGAAGGTCGTATGGGGCGAGCCCAACGGCGGCACCAAGAAGGCGAGCGTCGAGCCGCACGAGCAGGTCGAGGTGCGCGCCGTGGTCAGCCCCGTGCCGTACTCGACCGTCGCGCGCGCGACCTACCAGGGCGGCTGGCGCACCAACTACCAGCCCGCGTAGGCCTGCCGCAATATGCTCGAGGGGGTTCGCCCGATCAGGTTCCTCAACCTGGCTCAGGGCGAACCCTCTCGCACCATTTCAGCCCCGCCGCCCGCGCCGACGAAGGAGGCCCCGTGAGTCTGCGGTACGCCCTGCTGGCGTTGCTGCGCGTCGGGCCGCTGTCGGGGTACGACCTCCAGAAGCAGTTCTCCCTGTCCGTCGGTCACGTCTGGCACGCGCCGGACTCGCAGATCTATCCCGAACTTCGCAAGATGGAGACCGAGGGCCTGATCGAGGGCGAAGACCAGGCGCGGGGCCAGCGCGGCACGCGGCGGGTCTACCACGTCACGAACGCCGGCGAGCAGGCGTACATCCAGTGGATGCGATCGCCGCTCGATTACCAGCGGGTCCGCGACCCCGCGCACCTGCGCGCCGCGTACCTCGAGAACACCTCGCCGGACGCGGCCCGCGCGTTCTTCCGCGCGCACATCGCCGAATGGGAGTCGGAGCTCGAGCAGTGGGAGCAGGAGTTGCGCCGCATCGACGCGCGGGACAACCCGATGCTCGTCCGGCGGCTCGCGGTCACCCCCGAGAGCGACCACGAGCGCACGGTCGCCTTCAAGCGCCTCGCCTACGAGGGGCTCGTAGATCGCGCGGTCGGCGAGATCGCCTGGGCCCACCGCGGCCTGGACCTGATCGACCGCCTGGAGGCCGTCGACTGACCACCCGCGGGCCCACCCCCGCCTCCTCGCGCGAGACTGCAACCGGTGGTCGAAACAGCGGGTAGCGCCCGCAGTCTCGACTTCCCGATGCAGTCTCGCTGTCAGAAACGCGAATCGCGCGCAGCGGGAAAACTCAGAACACGTACTCCATCAGGTCCACGCCCAGCGTCCGGAACGCCTGGTGCGCCCGAAGCCGGTGGGCGATCGACAGGTCGTCGAAGCACACGATCAGCGCATATGAGATCCCCGCCCGCGGGCCGGCCAGCACTCCGGCTTCGACGCGGATGCCGGCATCGTGACCCGTCTTGTTGATGAAGAGCAGCCCGTGCTCGTCGTTCTCGTGCGCGAACGGGTCGAGTCCGGTCGCCGAGGCGACGAGCGAGAGATCGTGGTTGAGGCTCAGCCACTCCGCCACCTGAGCGCTGACGCCGGCCGACACCGCCTCCGAATTCACCAGGGCCGCGAAGATCTCGGCCAGTTCGCGGGCGGAGCCCAGCGCCACCTGCGGCGCGTCGTCGGGCCCGCGCTTGTCGCGGAACTCATCGATGAGCGCCGTCTGCGTCAGGCCGAGCTGCTCGATCCGGGCGCGGACTGCGGGCAGCCCGACGCGCTCGATCAGCGCGTTGGCCGCGAGGGTGTCGCCCGTCGACGCGGTGAGGACGGCGAGGTCCGACAGCGGCAGGGCGGGCGCCTTGAGGTGCTGCCAGACTCCCGCGCCGGTGGTCGAATCCAGCGACGACCGATCGATGATCTCGAGCGGATCGAGGGCACCGGACTCGAAGCCGGCGGCCACGTCGATGAGCAGCGGTACGACGCCCAGTCCCGCGATCGGCAGCACCACGAAGTCATCCCCCGCGAGCACCGTCGTGCCCCGGTCGAGGTCTGTGATGCGCACCGCGATGCGCGCGCCGGACGCGGCCAGTTCGTCGAGCGCCTTCAGGGTCGACGTGAACGATCTGCGTCCGACGGCTGCCCTCCGAGGCAGTCGTCTGTTGCTTCGTCGCGACCCCCGCAGCGACTCGGCATCCCGTTTGAGTGGCTCCTGAGTAGGGCGTTCAGCGCCCGTATCGAAGGGCTCTGGGGCAATGCCCACCGGTGTTCCTTCCAGTGTGAGGGGGAAATGCGTGATGCGCGCGGATGCGCGCGCGATGCGTCAGAGAGAGCGTGTTCTGTTGTGAAGCGAGGTGGATCCGGATGCCGCGAACGATCGGGCGACTGGCGCGGAGCGTCTCACCAGATGGTGACGCGTTTGTCCGAGTCGAGCCAGAGCTCGTCCGACTCGGTCACCTCGAACGCGTCGTAGAACGCATCAATGTTGCGCACGATCTGGTTGCAGCGGAACTCGTTGGGCGAGTGCGGGTCGATCGTCAGGAGGCGGATGGTCTCTGCATCCCGGCCCTTCTGCTGCCAGATCTGCGCCCACGACAGCAGCAGGCGCTGGATGCCGGTGTACCCGTCGATCGTCGGCCCGGGGTTCGCGCGAGGCGCGGAGTCGGTTCCCGAGCCTGCCGAAGGACCGTCGAGCGACAGCTCGTAGGCCTTGATCGCGATGCCGAGCCCGCCCAGGTCGCCGATGTTCTCGCCGATGGTGAGCGCGCCGTTCACGAAGTGCTCCTCGGGCAGCCCGCGCGGGGTGAGGGCGTTGAACTGCTCGATGAGCACGCTCGTGCGCTGCTCGAACGCGGTCCGGTCGGCATCCGTCCACCAGTCGCGCAGCGACCCGTCGCCGTCGAACCGGCTGCCCTGGTCGTCGAAGCCGTGGCCGATCTCGTGGCCGATCACCGCGCCGATACCGCCGTAGTTCGCGGCGGCGTCGCGATCCGCTTCGAAGAACGGATACTGCAGGATCGCGGCGGGGAAGACGATCTCGTTCATCAGCGGGTTGTAGTACGCGTTCACGGTCTGGGGCGTCATGTACCACTCGTCGCGGTCGACGGGCTGGCCGATGCGACCCAGCTGGCGATCGTGCTCGTGGATGTGCGCGCGCCGCACGTTGCCGACGAGGTCGAGGGCGTCGATCTCGAGCGCGGAGTAATCGCGCCACTTGACGGGGTAGCCGATCTTCGGCGTGAAGGCGTCGAGCTTGGCGAGGGCGCGCTCGCGCGTCTCGGGGCTCATCCACTCGAGACTCGTGATGCTCCGCCGGTATGCCTCGATCAGGTTCGCGACGAGTTCGTCCATGGCGGACTTCGCCGCCGGCGGGAAGTGCCGCTCGACGTACACGCGGCCGATCGCCTCGCCCATCGCCGCCTCGGCGAGCCCCACGCCCCGCTTCCACCGCTCGCGGTTGACCGGGACGCCGGTCAGCTGCGTGCCGTAGAAGGCGAAGTTCTCGTCGACGAAGGGGTCCGACAGGAACGCGGCCGCGCCGTGCACGATCCGGAAGCGCACCCACGCCTTCCAGTCGTCGAGCCGGTCCTCGACCAGGAGCGATCCAAGCCCCTCGAGGAAGCTCGGCTGGTAGACGTTCGCCTCCGCGAAGGCGTCCTCGCGTCCCGGTGCGGTGCCTTCGAGCCACGGATGCAGGTCGATGCCGGCGAGCTCGGTGACCTGCTCCCACGTCATGAGGTTGTAGGTGGCGACCGCATCGCGGCTGCGGACGTTGTCCCAGTGGTGCGTGGCGAGCTCGGTCTCCAGCGCGAAGATCTGATCAGCGGATGCCGCGGGATCCTGCACTCCGGCCAGCTCCAGCATCCTCTGGATGTGGCCGCGGTAGGTCGTGCGCAGGTCGGCGAAGTTGTCGAGCCGGTAGTAGCTCTCGTCGGGCAGCGACAGACCGCCCTGCACCAGGAAGGGCACGTAGCGCTGCGGGTTGCCCGGGTCGGGCTCGACGTACAGGCCGATCAGACCGCCGATGCCGTCGCGCTCGAGCTCTCCGAGCGTGCGCAGCAGCGCGGGCACGGACGAGATGGCGTCGACCCGCGCCAGCTGGTCGAACAGCGGACTGGCGCCGAGCTCGGCGATGCGACCGGTGTCCATGAAGCTCGTGTACAGGTCGCCGATCTTGCGGGACTCGGTGCCGGGCTCGGCCACCTGCGTCTCCTCGACGATCGCGTGCACATCCTTCTCGGCCTGCTCGGCGATGAGGTGGAAGGAGCCCCAGCGGGCCTTGTCGTCGGGGATCTCGGTTCGCTCGAGCCAGGCGCCGTTCACGTGGCGGAAGAGGTCGTCCTGGGGGCGGATCTCAGCACTGAGCTCGTCGAGCGCGAGACCGGATCGGGAATCGGTCATGCGTACAGGATAAGCGTCGAACATGAGCGGCTCGCACGTCCCCGCGAGTCAGCCGGGGCCGTCGCGCAGGGCATCGTCGGCGCACGCCATGAGTCCCCGACTCTAAGCTCGACAGGTGCCCCGCGACACGCTCAACCGCGACATCCTGCGGCTCGCCGTACCCGCACTCGGGTCGCTGGTCGCCGAGCCGCTCTTCCTCATCGTGGACTCGGCGCTCGTCGGACACCTCGGCGTCGTCCCGCTCGCCGGGCTCGGCATCGCCTCCGCCGTACTGCAGACGATCGTCGGCCTCATGGTCTTCCTCGCGTACGCGACCACCCCCGCCGTCGCGCGCCGGTTCGGCGCCGGCGACCCGACGCGGGCGGTGTCGGTGGGCATCGACGGCATGTGGCTCGCGCTCGGCATGGGTGCGGTGCTGGCGTTGGTCGGCTACCTCGCGACTCCTCTCCTGGTGGGGTTCTTCGGCGCGAGCCCGGAGGTCGCCCGCCAGGCGGAGATCTACCTCGGGCTCTCGATGTGGGGCCTTCCCGCGATGCTGATCGTGTTCGCGGCGACCGGGCTCCTGCGCGGCATGCAGGACACCGTGACGCCCCTGTGGATCGCCGGCCTCGGCTTCGGCGCGAACGCGCTGCTGAACTGGGCCTTCATCTACGGCTTCGGCTGGGGAATCGCCGGGTCGGCCCTGGGCACCGTGCTCGCGCAGTGGGGCATGGTCGCGGCGTACGTCGTCGTGATCGGCCGGCTCGCGCGCCGGCACGAGGCATCCGTCCGTCCGCACCGCGAGGGTGTGCGCGGGTCGGCCCGCTCGGGCGGCTGGCTGTTCTTGCGCACGCTGACGCTGCGGATGGCCCTGCTCGCAACCGTGGTGGTCGCGACGGGGCTCGGCACCGAGGAGCTCGCCGGGTGGCAGGTCGCGTTCACGATCTTCTCCACCGCGGCGTTCGCTCTCGATGCCCTCGCGATCGCGGCGCAGGCGCTGATCGGCAAGGGGCTCGGCGCGGGAGACACGCGCGAAGTGCAGCGCACGCTCGGCCGCACGGTGGCGTGGGGCGCCTGGTTCGGGGTCGTCGTCGGTGCGGTGATCGGCGCGCTCTCCGGCGTGATCGGACTCCTGTTCACCGGGGATGCCGGTCTCGCCGCGCTGGTCCAGCCGGCGCTGATCGTGCTCGCCGTGGCGCAGCCGGTGTGCGGGATCGTCTTCGTGCTCGACGGGGTTCTGATCGGTGCCGGAGACGCGAAGTACCTCGCGCTCGCGGGTGTGCTCAACCTCGTGCCGTTCGTGCCCGCGCTGATTCTGCTCGCGGTTCTCGGCATCGGAGGTGCGGCCGGTCTCGCCTGGCTCTCGGTCGCGTTCTTCGGCGTCTACATGCTGGCTCGGCTCGCGACGCTGGGCTGGCGCGTCCGCGGCGCGGCGTGGATGGTCGCGGGCGCCTGAGGGGCGGCATCCGCTGGTCTGTCGGAAGGGCCGCGGGTCAAGGGGGCGGCGCCGCCCAGCGGCGGCACCACTCGTACATCACGACCGCGGCGGCCGCCGAGGCGTTGATCGAGCGCGTCGACCCGTACTGGGTGATCTCGACCGTCTCGGATGCCGCGGCCAGCGCCTCCTCGGACAGCCCGGGACCCTCCTGCCCGAACAGCAGCACGCACCGCTGCGGAAGATCCGTGCGATCGACGGGCAGCGCCCCGGGCAGGTTGTCGATCGCGATTATCGGTAGCGATGCGGCATCAGCCCACGCGGCGAAGGCTGCGACATCCTCGTGGTGCCGCACGTGCTGGTAGCGGTCGGTGACCATCGCGCCGCGACGGTTCCAGCGGCGGCGCCCGACGATGTGCACCTCGGCGGCCAGGAACGCGTTGGCGCTGCGCACGATCGAACCGATGTTCATGTCGTGCTGCCAGTTCTCGATGGCGACATGAAACGGATGGCGCCGCTCATCCAGGTCTGCGACGATCGCGTCCATGCGCCAGTAGCGGTACGCATCCACGACGTTGCGCCGATCGCCGCGGGCGAGCAGTTCCGGATCGAGCCGCGAGTCGTCCGGCCATGCCGCCTCACCGCCGGGCCACGGCCCTACCCCGTCCGAGAGCTCCGGCTCCGCCGGGTCGGGCGCATCGGCGGGAGTCTCGGCGGTCACCGGCTCAGGCTACCCGGCCGAAGAGCGACGCATTCCGGCATCCGCTGCACGTGGCCGCATCTGCCACACGATCCTGCGCCTGCGGCAAAGGTATGTGGAGCGGATGCAGGTTTCCATAGCCACCGTCCCGGCGACGCGCTCACCCCATATTTCGGTCCACCGAAATACGGGGTAGAGTTTCGGTGTGCCGAAAGCAGCTGTCGACGTCGACCTCACCCCGAGAGGTCCGAGCGCGCGCCGCGCGCCACGCTCGACGGCGCGCCTCGCCTGGCTGATCGGTCCCGCGCTGGTTGCCGGCGTCGCGTACCTCGATCCCGGCAACGTCGCGAGCAACATGACCGCGGGCGCCCGCTACGGCTACCTGCTGGTCTGGGTGGTCGTGCTCGGCAACATCATGGCGTGGCTCATCCAATACCTCTCGGCAAAGCTCGGCATCGTCACCGGCCGCAGCCTGCCCGAGACCCTTGGTCGCCGCATCCGCAACCCGTGGGCCCGGCGCGCGTACTGGCTCCAGGCCGAGCTCGTCGCGATGGCGACCGACATCGCCGAGGTGATCGGCGGCGCGGTCGCGCTCAATCTGCTCTTCAACATCCCGCTGGTGTGGGGCGGGGTGATCACGGGAACGGTCTCGCTCATCCTGCTCGTGGTCCAGACGCGGCGCGGACCCCGCACGTTCGAGTTCGTCGTCATCGGGCTCGTCGCGATCATCGCGATCGGCTTCACCTTCGGCGTCTTCATCGCGCCGCCGGATGCCGGTGCGGTCGCCGCCGGCCTGGTCCCGCGCTTCGAGGGCACCGGATCCGTCCTGCTGGCGGCATCCATCCTCGGCGCGACGATCATGCCGCACGCCATCTACGCCCACAGCGCCCTGGCCCGGGACCGCTTCGCGCCCATCGCGGCCGGTCGCCCCGAGGTGTTCCAGTCGACGTCCGAGACCGCAGACGAACCAGCCGCATCAGACCAGGCCGACCAGAACATGCGCTCGAACGGCCGCCTGCAGCAGCAGCGCGGCATCTCGACCGTGCGTCTGCTGCGCGCCACCAAGTGGGACGTCTCCATCGCGATGCTCATCGCCGGCACCGTCAACCTCTGCATCCTGCTGCTCGCCGCGGCCAACCTCGCCGGCGTGGAGGGCACCGACACGCTGGAGGGCGCCTACGCCGCGCTCCGCGACGGCATCGGGCCGGTGGTCGCGACGCTCTTCGCGGTCGGGCTGCTCGCCAGCGGCCTCGCCTCCACCTCGGTCGGCGCGTACGCGGGCGCAGAGATCATGCACGGCCTCCTGCACGTGCGCATCCCGCTCGTCACCCGGCGACTGGTCACGCTCATCCCCGCGCTCGCGATCCTCGCGATCGGCGTCGACCCGACCCTGGCTCTCGTGCTCAGCCAGGTCGTGCTGTCGTTCGGCATCCCGTTCGCGCTGATCCCGCTCGTCGTGCTCACCGCGCAGCAGCGCACGCTGGGCGAGTTCCGCAACCGTGTGCTGACGACGGCGGCCGGGGTCGCGGCATCCGTCTTCCTCATCACGCTGAACGGCGTGCTGCTCTGGCTCGTGCTCACAGGGTCGTGAGCACGGGCCGGTAGCCTGGGCGCGTGGCCTCCCCCGCCGTCGACGACTACCTCAAGACGATCTACCACCACACCGAGTGGCAGAGCGAGCGCATCACGCCGTCGCAGCTGGCCGCGGAGCTCGGCCTCGCCCCCTCGAGCGTGACCGAGATGGTGCAGAAGCTGGCGGCGCAGGGCCTGGTGACCCACCGGCCGTACGGTCCTATCTCGCTCAGCGCCGAAGGCGAGCACCGCGCGGCATCCATCATCCGCCGTCACCGGCTCATCGAGACATGGCTCGTCAGCGAGTTCGGCTACGCCTGGGACGAGGTGCACGACGAGGCCGAGGTGCTCGAGCACGCCGTCAGCGACCGGCTGCTGGAGGGAATCGACGAGCGGCTCGGCCGGCCCCGGTTCGATCCCCACGGCGATGCGATTCCGGATGCCGCCGGCGACGTGCACCGCGAAGCGTTCGTGCTCCTCGCGGCGGCGGTCCCCGGTCACTCCGGACGCGTGCTGCGGGTGAGCGACCGGGATCCCGAGCTGCTCCGCGCCGTCGAAGCGGCCGGGGTCGCCGTCGGCGCCGAGGTGACCGTGACGGATGCCGCCACCCTCGTCGTAGCGGGCGCCGACGTCGCGCTGCCTCCCGCCGCGGCGGACGCCGTGTGGCTCAGCGCCTGAGCGCGGGCGCCGACCTCAGCGTCCGGGAACCCGCGGGCGGGCGGCCTTCGCGAAGGGCCACCGCACCCCCGTCGCCTCTTCGCATACGCCCCACAGGCGCGCTCCGATATCCGGGTCGCGAGTGATCGCGAAAGCCGTCCGCTGACGCGGCTCTCCGCGCACCGCGAACCTCGGTCCCCAGAACTGGCCGCCCTCGACGCCCGGGTCCACGAGGGCACGCACCAGCGGCCAGGCACCGTGCTCCTTGGACTGCGTGATCGCGAACTGCAGGTTGTCGGCGAAACGGCCGAGCCGCGATGGCTCGTTCACACCGCGGATGCCGGGGGTGCGACCACTCGTGGAGTACCCCGGGTGCACGACCACGCTGGACACCGGCACCCCCGCCGCGCGCAGTCGCCGGTCGGCCTCTATTCCCAGCGCTGCGGTGGCCACCTTGGACTGCACGTACGCGCGCCACGCGGTGTACCCCTCCGCCAGCTGCGGGTCGACCGGGTCGTACTTCCACATCGCCGTCGACATGCTGCCGACCCAGACCATGCGGCCGGATGCCTCGGCCAGGGCCGAGAGCAGCTCGCCGGCGAGCGCGAAGTGTCCGAGCACGTTGGTGGCGAGCACGACCTCGTGGCCGTCGGCGGTGGTCTGCCGATCCTTCGGAGGATGAACGATCCCGGCGTTCAGAAGCAGCCCGTCCAGCGCCCCGCGGGCGCCGATCGTCGCAGCAGCGGCACGCACCGACCCGAGGTTGCTCGTATCGAGCAGGAGCGTCTCGACTCGGTCGCCGGCATCAGGCACCCGTCGCTGCACGGCGGCGCGAGCGGTCATCAGCCGGTTCGGGCTGCGACCGGTCATGAACACGCGGGCGCCCGCGCGTACGAGCTGTTCACTCGAGAAGAAGCCGAGGCCCGCGTTGGCTCCGGTCACGAGGTAGCAGCGACCGGTCAGGTCGGGGAGTCGTTCCGGGTCCCACGCCTGTGTTCGCGCCACGCGTTCGACCCTACGGGGTTTGCCGACGCATGTCGGCGCCGCGCGGGCGGAGCCGGTGGTCAGCCTTCCAGAGTCGCACCCGCCGGATAGGCTGGGAGCATGCGGACCCGAGCCGACATCGAATGCTGGCTGACCGACATGGACGGCGTTCTGGTCCACGAGAACACCCCGGTGCCTGGTGCGTCAGAGCTGCTGCAGCAGTGGCGCGACACCGGCACACCGTTCCTGGTGCTGACGAACAACTCGATCTTCACGCCGCGAGACCTGAGCGCGCGGCTCCGCGCCTCCGGGCTCTTCGTGCCCGAGGCATCCATCTGGACGTCGGCGCTGGCGACCGCGGACTTCCTGCACAGCCAGGCTCCGGGCGCGAGTGCGTTCGTGATCGGCGAGGCCGGGCTCACGACGGCGCTGCACGAGGCCGGCTTCACCATGACCGAGACCGATCCCGACTACGTCGTCGTCGGCGAGACCCGCAACTACTCGTTCGAGGCCATCACGAAGGCGATCCGCTTCATCGCCGCCGGCGCGCGCTTCATCGCGACGAACCCCGACGCGACCGGGCCGTCGGTGGACGGCGTGCTGCCCGCGACGGGTGCGATCACGGCGCTCATCACCAAGGCCATCGGCAAGGAGCCGTACATCGTCGGCAAGCCGAACCCGATGATGTTCCGGTCGGCGCTGAACCGCATCGGCGCGCACTCCGAGAACACGGGCATGATCGGCGACCGCATGGACACCGACATCGTCGCAGGCATCGAGGCCGGCCTGCACACCGTGCTGGTGCTCACCGGCATCAGCGATGCCGCCGAGATCGAGCGGTATCCGTTCCGACCCGACGAGGTGCTGCACTCGGTCGCCGACCTGCTCTGGGACGAGCCGTTCGAGACGGACCTGCCTGGATCGGATGTGCTGTGAGGCTGCGCTGATGGGAGCCCTCGACGACGGCGAGCGCGTTACGGCAGCGAATGCCACGGCCTGGCGCTCCTGGCTGGAGGAGAACCACAGCACCTCGAAGGGAGCGTGGCTCGTGCGGGCGCGCCCGGGATCGGGCGTGGAGGTCGTCGGGTACGAAGACGCGATCCTGCAGGCGCTGTGCTTCGGGTGGGTAGACGGACCGGTGCGCTCGTTCGACGAGCGGATCGGCGGACTGTGGTTCGCGCCGCGCCGCCCGTCCAGCGCGTGGGCCGCGACGAACAAAGCCCGCGTGATCCTGCTGGAGGAGCTCGGGCTCATGACAGAGCCTGGCCGGCGGGCGATCGAGGTCGCGAAGGCGAACGGCGCCTGGACCGTGCTCGACAATGCCGAGGCGCTGCGCGAACCGGACGACCTCGCCGCCGCCCTGGACGCGTCGCCGGTCGCCCGGGCCGGGTGGGATGCGTTTCCACCCTCCGCCCGCAAGATGGGCATCGCCGCGGTGGATTCCGCCCGCCGCCCCGAAACGCGCGCCGCACGCATCGCGAAGGTCGTCGCCGACTCAGCCGAAGGGAAGCGTCCGTGAGCGAGTTCGAGCAGAACCTCCTGTTCGCCGCGACTGCCATCGTCCTGGTGGGCACGCTGATCGTGTTCGTGTGGCAGTACTTCCGCAGCAACCGCAAGGACTGAGCCGGGCCGCGCGGTCGCGGCATCCGTACCCCGCCGTGGCGCGAGCACGGCGAGACGAAAGGCCCGCGGTCCGCGGCAACGCGTTTCGTCTCCTCGCTGCGCTCGTCGCTCAACGACCGGCGCGCGCGGCACCCGGTCGTTGAGCGAGCGCAGCGAGACGAAACGCCCGCCGACTACTGCGGCTGAAGCCCCAGGTCGTCGAGGTCGATCGCGGCGAGCCACTCCAGGCCCTCGGCTTCGACGGCGGCCTGCGCTCCGGTGCGACGATCGACGATGACCGCGACCGCGACGGGCTCGGCGCCCTCGCGACGCAGCGCCTCGACCGCCTTCAGCGCGGACTGCCCCGTGGTCGAGGTGTCTTCGACGACGACGACGCGCTTGCCCGCGACCTCCGCGCCCTCGACCTGGCGGCCGCGGCCGTGGTCCTTCGGCTCCTTGCGCACGACGAACGCGTCCAGCGGCGCGTCGGTGCGCGCGGACTCGTGCATCACCGCGTTCGCGATCGGGTCGGCCCCGAGCGTCAGGCCGCCGACCGCGACGATCCCGTCGACGTCGCGGATCAGATCCCGCATGATGCGCCCGATCGCGGGCGCGGCGCGGTGGTCCAGTGTCAGCTTGCGCATGTCGACGTAGTACGTGGCCTTCTTGCCGCTGGACAGGGTGAAGTCGCCGTGGAAGACCGCCTCGTCCTTGATGAGCGCGATCAGCGCCTGACGGTCGGCTTCGAGTTCTGGCGTGCTGGCGGCGGTCATCCCCCGAGTTTACGGAAGCGCGCGGAGCACGCCGGATAGCCTCGACGGGTGGAGCATCTGCCGGGCGGTTCGGGGGGCGTGTGGCGCGACGACGACCTCGAGCTCGGGCCGAGGGTGCACCGCCCGACCGGGCCGTGGACGCCGGCCGTGCACGACCTGCTCGACCACCTGACGGATGCCGGACTCGACGGCGTCCCGCGCCCCCTCGGCTTCGACTCCGATGGACGGGAAGTTCTCACTTACCTCCCCGGGCAGACCGTGGACGTCAACACGGACACCGCCCCGGATGCGGTGCTCGCCGCAGCCGCGCAATGGCTGCGCCGCTTCCACGATGCCGTCCGCGCCTACGACCCGGGCCCGCGCACCTGGCGGCAGACGGGCGCAGCGCTCGAGGCCGGGCAGCTGATCTGCCACAACGACACGGGGGCGTACAACTGGATCGTCGACGGCGACCGGTTCGCCGGCATGATCGACTGGGACCAGGCGGGGCCCGGACTGCCGCTCGACGACCTCGCCTTCCTCTGCTGGAGCGGGGTTCCGCTGTTTCGGGAGATACCGGCAGCGGATGCCGCGCGTCGAGTGGCCCTTGCGGCCGACGCGTACGGCGGGGTCGATCCGAGGCACCTGCTGGACGCCGTCGCAGACCGCATGCAGCGCGCCTCGGACCGCATCGCGGCAGGCATCCGGCGCGGCGATCCCGGGATGCTGTCGCTCCAAGCCGTCGGTGAGCCCGCGCGGACGCGCAGGCGTGTCGACGCCTTCGCGGCGCGCTTGCCCGCGCTGCACGCAGCCCTCGGAATATGAAGCGGCCGGGCAGCTCCTGCCGCCCGGCCGCTCGAGTCCGCCGCCCTACGGCAGCTGATCGCCGAATGTCCCGTAGAGCCAATCCAGGTCATCCGCGCGGTCGACGCGGTACACCCCGCCGGTTCCGGCGCACGTGCTGTTCTTGCCGAACGAGGTGACACCCGCGATCACGGTGGACGTGCCGATGAAGTTGGGCCCGCCCGAGTCGCCCGAGCACGTGCCGCCGGTGTGCGCGTTGTTCGAGAGGATCAGCGATCCGTCGCCGGTGTATCCCGTGTTGATCGAGATCAGCTTCGGAGTCGAGACCATGCGTGTCTTCAGCGCGCTGTCCTTCCACGCGGCCGCGTCGGGGAAGCTCTTCTGCAGGCCGTAGCCGACCGGCGTGAAGGTCGCGTCCTTCTTGCTGCTCTTGGTGAAGGAGTCCAGCAGATTCAGCGTCGGGAGCGTCCCGTAGGTCGGCAGGTCCACGGCCTCGGCCTCGTCGAGCTCGACGACACCGAGGTCGTGGAGGTAGAACGCCGCGTCGTCGTACTCGGGATGCGTGTACGGGGTCCCGGTCACCTCGCCGGTGTACGGGTAGTCGTAGGCCGACGGGTCGGGCTCGAGGTCGCTTTCGAACCAGATCTCGACGCTGTCCGCACCGTAGGTGCAGTGGCCGGCGGTCAAGAAGATCGTCGGCGAGATGAGCGTTCCGCTGCATCTCCAGAGCGGGTTGCCTTCCTCATCCTGGGCGACCATCAAGCCGACGTAGGGATGATCCTCTCCGTCCGGGACGCCGTCCGTGATGGCCGACGCCGGCGGCGCCGTGAGTCCGATCAGGGCGAGGGCGGCGAGGGCGGTGGTGAGCGCTTTGTGGCGCATGGGGGGACCCCTTTCTGTGGGTTGCTCGCGAGGATGGCAGAGCGGGGCATGCGCGGCAAGCGCTTGACGACCACCCCTTCGCCACGTATGCCGCTGCGGCGTCCGATGCCCGCCGTAGGCTTGTCGCCATGCGGCTTGCCACGTGGAACGTCAACTCCGTCCGTGCCCGAACCGAGCGCGTCGTCGACTTCGCCGTTCGGGAATCCATCGACGTGCTGGCGATGCAGGAAATCAAGTGCAAGGCCGAGCAGTTCCCTTACGAGCAGTTCGAGGACGCCGGTTTCCACGTCGAGGCGCACGGCTTCTCGCAGTGGAACGGCGTGGCGATCGCGAGCCGGGAGCCTCTCACCGACGTGGCATATGCCTTTCCCGGCATGCCTGCGTTCGGGACGGACGAGGCGGGCGCCGCTGCCCCGCACGAGGCCCGGGCGATCGGCGCCACGGTGGGCGGCATCCGCGTCTGGAGTCTGTACGTGCCCAACGGACGGTCGCTGGGCGATCCGCACTACTACTACAAGCTCGACTGGCTCAGCGCGCTGCGCGAGTACACGACCGATGCGCTGCAGAACGACCCGGATCTCGCGCTCGCCCTGGTCGGCGACTTCAACATCGCGCCGACGGATGCCGACAACGGCGACCCCGCCGTGGTGCCCGGCTTCTCGACCCACGTGTCCCCTCCCGAGCGCGAGGCGTTCGCGGCGCTCGAGGAGGCGGGCCTGACGGACGTCGTACGCCCGCTGGTGCCGACCGGATTCACGTACTGGGATTACAAGCGGCTGCGCTTTCCGCGCAATGAGGGCATGCGCATCGACTTCATCCTCGGCTCGCACGCCTTCGCAGGCGCCGTCGCGGGCGCGACCATCCATCGGAACGAGCGCAAGGGCAAGCTGCCGAGCGACCACGTGCCCGTCGTGGTCGACCTGGATCTCGAATCCCCCGACGAGGACGACGATCGCCCGATGATCTTCGGCTGAGCCGTCGGCTGCCGCCACTATCGGCGCGGACGCGCACTCCGATACTGTGTGGCGAACCGGCGCGACCGCGTGGCGGACCCGAAGCTGTCAGAGAGGCTCCGTCATGGCCGGTGCTCGCCCAGGAGGGGTCACCCTCGTCGCCGTTCTCGCCTGGATCTCCGGGGCCGTCAACATCATCGCCGGCGGCCTCCTGATCTTCGCGGCGATCATGGCACCCGATGCCCTGTGGTTCGGACTGGTCCAGTTCATCCTCGGCATCATCACGATCGTCGTGAGCATCGGCCTGCTCCGCGGCAGCAGCGGCGCGCGCCTCGTGGTGACGATCGTCTTCGTGCTGAACCTGATCTCGGCGCTGGTCGTGATCTTCTTCCAGCAGGCCCAGGTGTGGTCGGGCATCGTGTCGGGCGTGGTCGTGCTGATCGGCCTGGTCCTGCTGTGGACTCCCCGGGCGAATGAGTTCTTCCGTCGCTGAGCGACGTCCTCGTCAGTCCGATGCCCGGTCGTCGCTCGACATGTCCCCCGTGGCGGGCTCCCCTTCAGCCGGACCGTAGCGCAGCAGCACCGCGCCCTGCGGCGAGCTGACCGCGGGCGCCAGCAGCCTCAGGTTGCGGGGCGCGGATCCGTCGGGGAACACCTTCTTGCCCTCCCCGAGCACGATCGGATAGACCCACAGCGTCTCTCAGACGTAGCGGTCGATCAGGACGCGGAACGAGTCGAGGAACTCCTGCAGGAACTCCCCCGTGCCGGCGTCGCTGACGTTCCCGTGCCCGTCGATGAGCCCTTCCTTGTAGCGGATGTACGCTTCCGGCTGCCCCAGCACCGCCGCGCCCTGAGAGGTGAGGATCGACTTGAGGTGCGACTGGCCGACCGCGGTCGAGACGACACCCTTCGTCATTCCGATGACGGCCGTGGGCTTGTCCGGGAACGAGCTCTTGCCTTTCGGTCGCGACAGCCAGTCGATCGCGTTCTTGAGGACACCGGTGACCGACCTGTTGTACTCGGGCGAGATCAGGAGCAGGCCGTCGGCATCATCGACGGCCGTCTTGAACTCGCGCCCGACCTCCGGGTAGGTGGACTCCGATGCCATGTGCGATCCGAAGAACGGCAGGTGGTCGATGCGCACCTCCGCGAGTTCCAGCCCGGCACGGGGGCCGAGTGCGGTCAGCGCATCGCCGAGGCGGCGGTTGAGGGAGGGCTGAGACGCACTGCCCACGATCAGTGCGACGGTGCGGTGCTCGGAATAGTCGGGCATGGGGGTCCTCTCGTGTGGCGGCATCCGATTCATCGTCGGACGGATGCCGCTCCCGATCATCCCCTTGCGCGGCGCTCGCACGACCGATAACGCCTGGGCGGGTCCGCGCTCGACTCCGCCGCGCGGGGGATGCCCGACTTCGCGCTCAGCCGTAGCGTGGATCCATGTCCGAGTCGATACCTGCTCTCCCGCATCGGCGCCCGCGTCCGACGGCGCGCGAACTGCGCTCCGACGCCGTCCTTGCCGGCGCGCTCCTCCTGGGCGCGATCCTGAGTGCGGCGCTCGGCTCTGTCGCCGGTGTGTACGGCGAAGACACCGCGGATCTGACGTGGGCGCTCCTGTACGCCGTCGCGCTCACCGCGCCGCTCGCGGTGCGCCGGCGCTTCCCCGAGGTCGTCGCGGTGCTGGTGGCGCTCGCGTACTTCGTCGCGGTCTCGTTCCACATCCCCGAGATCTATGTCGGCAACATCGCCCTCTTCATCGCGATGTACACGGTCGGCGCCTGGGTCGATGACCGGCGCCGGGCCACGATCGTGCGCGTTCTCATCATCATCGGAATGTTCCTGTGGCTGCTCATCACCACGTTCCAGTCCGCGACGGCTCCGACCGACGAGGGGTTCTCCAGAGTGGGCGTCTTCTCGCCGTTCCTGGCGTTCATGCTGATCCAGTTCCTGGTGAACGCGGCGTTCTTCGGCGGTGCGTATTACATGGGCGATCGCGCGTACGCCTCCGCCATGCAGCGAGCAGCGCTCGAGGAGCGCACCGCCGAACTCGAGCGCGAACGCGAGCGCACCGCCGCGCAGGCGGTCGCCCTGGACCGGGTGCGCATCGCGCGCGAGCTGCACGACGTGGTCGCGCATCACGTCTCGGCGATGGGGGTGCAGGCGGGCGCAGCACGCGCGGTGCTGGAGCGCGACCCGGAAGCCGCACGGACGGCGCTGTTCGGCATCGAGTCGTCCGCGCGTTCGGCGCTGGCCGAGCTGCGCCAGCTTCTCGAGACGCTGCGTACGCCCTTCGGCACCGACCCCAGCGAGTCGACGGTCAGCCTCGCGGCTCTGCCCGAGCTGGTCGAGCACGCCCGCGAGAACGGCCTGCCCACGAGCCTCACGATCGTCGGCGACCCGATCGAGCTGCCCGCTCTGGTGCAGGTGAACACCTACCGCATCGCGCAGGAGGCCCTGACGAACGCGCGTCGTCATGGCGGTCCTGATGCCGCTGCCGACGTGCGGCTGCGCTACGGGCCGAACGACTTGGAGCTCGAGGTCACCAACAGCGGCCGCGGCGCGTGGCTGGACCGGCCCGGCCTCGGGATCGTCGGGATGCGGGAGCGTGCCGCCGCGTCGGGCGGCGCGCTCGAGGTCGGCCCGCGAGCGCGCGGCGGCTTCCTCGTGCGCGTGCGGATTCCGATTCCCGCAGGGGCCGAGGTTCTCGCGTGACGGGTCACCGGAATGCGAACGGACGCCGGCGGGACGGGGGACCGATCCGCGTGCTGCTGGTCGACGACCATGCGGTGATGCGCGCCGGATTCCGCATGATCCTCGAGACCGAGGACGACATCGTCGTCGCCGGCGAGGCGTCCACCGGCGTGGAGGCGGTGGACGCCGCATCCGTTCTTCGTCCGGACGTCATCTGCATGGACGTGCAGATGCCCGACATGGACGGGGTCGAAGCGACGCGACGCATCGTCGCCGACGCCGACCTGGACTCTTCGGTCGTCATCGTGACGACGTTCGACCGGGACGACTACCTGTTCCAGGCGCTGGCTGCCGGCGCGAGCGGGTTCCTGCTCAAGAACGCCGGGCCCGAAGAGCTGATCGCCGCGGTGCGGGTCGCGGCCGCAGGCGACGCGCTGCTCGCACCGGAGGTGACCAGGCGCGTCATCGAACGCTTCGCCGGGGTCGGTGGGCAAACGCGCACCGGGGCGCGAGGCGAGCCCTCACCGCAGAGCGACTCACGCGCAGCGCGCGAACCCGAGTTCACCGACCGCGAGGCGGAAGTGCTGCACCTGGTCGCGCAGGCGATGAGCAACGCCGAGATCGCGCGGCGTCTGTTCATCGGCGAGGCGACGGTCAAGACCCATGTCTCGAACGTGCTCCAGAAGCTCGGTGCGCGTGATCGCGTCGCCGCCGTCGTCTACGCGCACCGCCACGGCCTGGCCTGACCGGAGCGCGCTCCGTCTCGGTCGTTGAGCGAGCGAAGCGAGACGAAACGCGCCCCCGGAGCGACTACGCCGCGACGGTGAGCCGCTCGGGCGCGTACCGGTCGACGAGCCCGCCGAACGCCTCGAGGTAGCCGACGAGGAATGCCGCGGTGGAGTCGTCGGTGACCTCGCCGTCGTCCGCGAACAGGCCGGGGGTCGTCTGCACGTACCCCTCCGGCTGACCGAGGGTCGGCGCGTTCATGTGGCTGAGGATCGCCTTGAGGTGCTGCTGGGCGGCCGCGGTCGCGATGCCGCCGCCGGAGGTGCCGATGACCGCAGTCGGCTTGCCGTTGAACGATCCCTGGCCGTAGGGCCGGACCGACCAGTCGAGGGCGTTCTTGAGCACACCCGGAATCGACCGGCTGTACTCGGGAGTCACGATGATGACGCCGTCGACCTCGGCCAGAGCCGCCTTGAAGTCACGAGCGGCCTGGGGGAAGGCGCCGTCGTGGTCGGGCGAGTAGAAGGGGAGGTCCGCGATCGGGATCTCGACGAGGGTCGTCCCCTCGGGTGCAAGGCGCTCGAGCGACTTCGCCAGCCGGCGGTTGATGGATGTGCTCGACAGGCTTCCGACGATGTAGCCGATGGTGCGGTTGGTCATGACATTCCTTCAGACAGGGTGGACCCGCGGCGCGGGGGCCACCGTGGACATTCCATTCACGTGAAAGGAATTGCAAGGACGATCTATTCCCGCGAATAAATCATGATGAAGAAATCGCAGTCTCCCCCGCGTGACGGATGCCGCACCCTCGACAACCCGCCTGCCGGGGGATGCCTCGTGCCGGCAGCATCCGTAGCGTTCTGAACACCGACGAAGGAGACAGGATGCTGCAGCTCAGAGGGATCACGAAGAGTTACGGCGGGAGGCGCGTGCTGGACGACGTGTCGTTCGACGTGCGACCCGGCCGCCTCACGGGATTCGTAGGCGGCAACGGAGCGGGGAAGACCACGACGATGCGCATCGTGCTGGGTGTGCTCGCCGACGACGGGGGTTCGGTCACGCTCGAAGGGGCCGAGGTCACGGCGGCGGAGCGGCGCCGCTTCGGATACATGCCCGAGGAGCGCGGCCTGTACCCGAAGATGAAGGTGCTCGAGCAGATCGTCTACCTGGCCCGACTGCACGGGTACTCGAAGACCGAGGCCACGGCCCGCGGCCGCGCCCTGCTCGAGCAGCTCGGCCTGGGCGAGCGCCTCGATGACAATGTCGAGACGCTGTCGCTGGGCAACCAGCAGCGTGCGCAGATCGCGGCAGCACTCGTGCACGAGCCGCAGGTGCTCATCCTCGACGAGCCGTTCTCAGGCCTGGACCCGCTCGCCGTGGACGTCGTCGCCGGCGTGCTGCAGGAGCGCGCGGCGCGGGGAGCGGCGGTGCTGTTCTCGTCGCACCAGCTCGACGTCGTCGAGCGCCTGTGCGACGAGCTGGTCATCATCGCCGGCGGCAAGATCCGCGCCGCCGGTTCGCGCGACGCTCTGCGCGCGGAGCACTCGACCCGCCGTTACGAGCTCATCTCCGCCAGCGACGCCGGCTGGCTCCGCGACGAACCCGGGGTGGACGTCCTGGACTTCGACGGCGGCTACGCCCTGTTCGAGGCCGACGGGGAGGAGACGGCTCAGCGCGTACTACGCCGGGCCGTCGCCCATGGCGACGTCGCGAGCTTCGCGCCGCAGCATCCGACTCTCGCCCAGATCTTCAAGGAGGTCATCCAGTGACTCTTTCCGACACCACTCCGAGCTCCCGCCGAGGTCTGCACAGCGACGCGCCGAGCGCGCCGACGACCGCGCAGAGCATCTGGCTCGTCGCCGAGCGCGAGATCGGCTCGAAGCTGCGCAGCAAGGCCTTCGTGATCTCCACCGTGATCCTGTTCCTCGGAGCCCTCGCCCTGGTCATCTGGGGCGGCATCTCGGCCGGCAACGACTCGGGCACGCCGGTCGCGGTGACCAGCGACGCCGCGCAGTACGTCCCCGACGGATCGACCCTCGACGTCACGGATGTCGCCGACCGCGCCGAAGCAGAGCAGCTCGTGACGGACGGTGACGTGGACGCTGCGATCGTGGCCGACCCTTCCTCGCCGGTCGGATTCAGCGTCATCGCCGAATCCGACGCCCCGACGCAGCTGCTGCTCACCCTGGCGCAGGTGCCGCCGGTCGAGCTTCTGGACCCCGACCCGACGAACGAGGCGCTGCGCTATCTGGTCGCGATCGGCTTCGGGGTGGTGTTCCTCCTGGCAGCATCGCTGTTCGGCGGAACGATCGCGCAGAGCGTCGTGGAGGAGAAGCAGACCCGCGTGGTCGAACTGCTCATCTCCGCGATACCGACGCGGGCGCTGCTGGCCGGCAAGGTCGTCGGCAACACCATCCTCGCGATGGGGCAGATCCTTGTGCTCGCCGCGGTCGCGATCATCGGGCTGACCGTCACGGGCCAGGGTGAGATCCTGCAGGGTCTCGGCGCGCCGATCGCGTGGTTCGCGGTGTTCTTCTTCTTCGGCTTCATCCTGCTGGCGTCGCTGTTCGCGGCCGCGGCGGCGATGGTGTCGCGCCAGGAGGACATCGGCTCGACCACCACACCGCTCACGATGCTGGTGATGGCGCCGTACTTCCTGGTCATCTTCTTCAACGACAACCCGACGGTGCTGGCGATCATGTCTTACGTCCCGTTCTCGGCGCCCGTGGGGATGCCGATGCGGCTGTACCTCGGCGAAGCGCAGTGGTGGGAGCCGATCCTGTCGCTCGCGATCCTGATCGCCACCTGCGTCGCCGCGATCCTGATCGGTGCGAAGATCTACGAGAACTCGCTGCTGCGCATGGGGGCACGCGTGAAGCTGCGGGAGGCGCTGCGCGGCTGACCGCGCGGTGCGGACGGATGCCTCGGCCCGCGGGTCGAGGCATCCGTTGCGTCGCCCGACCGTCACCCGGATTAGTGTGACGACATGACTGCCCACACCACGCTGATCGTGCTCGGCGCCTCCGGTGACCTGACGGCGCGGCTGCTCATGCCGGCGCTCGGCCAGCTGCTCACCCGAGAGCCCGGCCGCGGCATCCGCCTGATCGGCGCCGGCATGGACGACTGGGACGACGCGCGCTGGCGTGACGTGGTCCGCGCATCGTTCGAGACGGTGGATGCCTCCGGTCCCGCCGTCGACGCGGTCCTGGCCGGGACGAGCTACCGGCAGGCGGACATCACCGACCCCGCCGACCTCACCGCGCTGCTGGCCGAGTCGGAGTCGGCGGATGCGGACAGCCGTGCGGCGTTCTACTTCGCAGTCCCGCCCGCGATCGCGGCGAAGGCATGCGTCGCCCTCGAGCAGGTCGACCTGCCCGAGGGGCTGATCCTCGCCCTCGAGAAGCCCTTCGGCACGGATGAGGAGAGCGCCAGAGCACTCAACGCTCAGCTTGCAAAGCTCGTCCCCGAAGAGCAGGTGCACCGCATCGACCACTTCCTCGGTCGCTCCACCGTGCTGAATGTTCTCGGTGTGCGCTTCACCAACCGGGTGTTCGAGCCGGTCTGGTCCTCCGAGCACGTCGAGTCGGTCGTCATCCGATACGACGAGGCCCTCGGACTGGAAGGCCGGGCCGGCTACTACGACCGCGCCGGCGCGCTGATCGACATGATCCAGAGCCACCTGCTGCAGGTGCTCGCCGTGATCGCGATGGATCCGCCGTCGACTCTCGGCGCCGTCGACTTCCGCGATGCGAAGGGCATGGTGCTGCGGGCCACCAGCGTGTGGGATGGCGATCCGGTGGCGTCGTCACGCCGTGCCCGCTATGCGGCCGGAAGCGTCGACGGCCGGACGCTCCCCGCATACGCGGACGAGCCGGCAGTCGAGCCGTCGCTGCAGACCGAGACTCTCGCCGAGATGACGGTCGGCATTGCGACGGTGCGCTGGGAAGGCGTGCCGTTCACGCTCCGGTCGGGTAAGGCGCTCGGCGACCGCCGCAGCGAGATCGTCATCACGTTCAAGCCCGTCTCGCATCTTCCGAGCGGGTTCACCGGCTCCGCCGACCGCTCGGTGCTGCGCCTGACCCTCGGGCCCGACCGCATGGCCCTCGAGGTCAACCTCAACGGACCCGGCGATCCCTTCCACCTCGAGCGCGCCTCGCTGGAAGCGGAGTTCGGCGAAGGCGAGCTGCTGGCGTACGCCGAGGTGCTGCAGGGCATCCTCGACGGCGATCCCACCCTGTCGGTGCGCGGCGACACGGCCGAGCAGTGCTGGCGCATCGTGCAGCCGGTGCTCGACGCATGGCACAGCGGCCTCGTCCCGCTGGACGAGTACCCGGCGGGGACTCCGGGACCGACCTCTTGGCCGGCGCTCTGACGTTCGCGCCGCGCCGGGGCGGTCCTGTCCGGGCCTGAGGCGCGCCGCGAAGCTCAGTCGGCCTTGAGTACCGACAGCACGTTTCCGGCCGGATCGCGGAACCACGCGATGTCGGGACCGTCGCCGCGCGAGATCCCCTTCTCGTCGCCGCCGAACTCGGGATCGTCGTAGATCTTCGTCACGACACCGCGTGCGTTCAGCTCGTCGACCGCCGCTTCGACGTCGTCCACCGGGAAGTTCAGGATGGTGAAGCCGGCCGGCTCGTGGTCGGCTTTCGGATAAGCGATGACGTGAGCCCCCGACCCGAGGGCGATATCGAGGATGCCCATGTCGCCCAGCTCGACGGTGAGACCGAGCGTGTCGGCGTAGAAGGCGCGGGCGGCGTCGATGTCGTTCACGGCGAAGCCGCTGAAGGCGGCGGATTTCGAGAGCATCAGCATCTCCTGGGTCGTCGGAAGTGAGGCTCCCAGCATCCGCCCGGACGTCGGGTCTCGTCCAGTGCCTTCTCGACGAGGGCAGGAACGGACGGGTTCGGCGCCTCAGTGCGCGGCCGGCGGGTTGAGGTCGGGGTGCACCGCGGTGAAGAGCGAGTACGGCTCCCCGTCCGGGTCGGGCCCGCGCTCCTTGAACTCGTTGATCACTTCGTACAGGCGCAGTGCGAGCTCCTCTCTGTGGGCCTCGTTGATCTTCAGGCCGAGCCAGGTCGTGTCGACGTCGTCCGGCGGCAGGCCGGCAATCTGCTGCAGGAACGTCTCGACCATGACGAGCGATCCCCCCGGCATCGACGTGCGCCACGACAGACCCGTGGCCCGGTAGGGCACCTCTCGTGCGCCGTGGGCTCCGGCGCGGTCCGGTTCCGCAGCGAGGAAGCCGGTCTGCACGAGCGTGCGCACATGATGCAGCATTGTGCCGGGGTTGACGCCGAGCAACTCGGCGAGCTCCTTGTTCGTCCTCGATTCGAACGCGCACAGCCGCAGCACGCGCAACCGCGTGGCCGAGCTGAGCGCGCGGATGCGGGCGCGCGCCGCGGGATCCTCCTCGCTGAGGACGATCCGCTCTTCGGTCACGCTTCGACTCTAGGACAGTGATTGACAATCATCAATCAGTGTCTAAGACTGATTGACATGTCCCAATCGGACGATTCGGATGCCGCAGACGACGAGCTCCTCCTCGAAGCGCGGGCTGAGACGTCCCGGCCCGGCGGTCTCGCAGGCCCGGTCGCCGAGTCGAGCGACGAAGACGGCATCGGGGCGCGGACCTCGCCGCCCGCGGAGACCGGGAACCGCCAGAGGTCACTGTGGCACGACGGCAACTTCCTGACGATCTGGAGCGGGCAGGCCTTCAGCCAGTTCGGGTCTCAGATTCAGGAGCTCGCGATCCCGGTGCTGGCCGTCCTCGTGCTCGGCGCGAGCGAGCTGCAGGTCGGCATGCTCAACGCCGCCGGCCTCGCGGCGTTCCTGGTGGTCGGACTGCCGGCCGGCGCCTGGATCGACCGGATGCGCAAGCGACACGTGATGATCTGGGCGGATGCGGTCCGAGCCGTCGCGCTGGGAGCCCTTCCCCTCCTCTGGTGGCTCGGCGCCCTGCAGATGTGGCACCTGTACGCCGTGGCGCTGGTCGTGGGCATCGCGACGGTCTTCTTCGACGTGTCGTATCAGAGCATCATCCCTTCACTGGTGCAGCCGACGCAGATCGCGGAGGCCAACGGCAAGCTGCAGGCGACGTACGAACTGGCGAACATCGCCGGTCCGGGGATCGGCGGATGGATGGTCGGCGTGCTCACCGCACCACTCGCGTTGCTCGCCACGGTGGGCACCTATCTGATCTCGTTCGTCGCGCTCCTGTTCACGCGCGACCACGAGCCTGCGCGTGCTCCCGATGACCGTGCGCCGATCTTCTCGGAGATCTGGGAAGGGCTGCGCTTCGTCTTCACAGAGAAGCTGCTGCGCCGGATCGTCGGCACCACCGGGACGTCGAACTTCTTCAACACGCTGTCGATGACGATGCTGCCGGTCTTCGTCCTGCGTGAGCTCGGTCTCAGCCCGGCCGCGATGGGGGTGATCTTCTCCCTCGGCGCCGTCGGCGGACTCCTCGGCGCGTTGGCGACGCCCCACATCGTGCGGGGGATCGGCGAGGCGCGGTCGATTCCGATCAGCTCGATCGGGTTCAGCATCGTCGGCCTGTTCCTGCCGCTCGCCGCGATGGTTCCCTCGATCGCGTTCCCGCTGCTGGTCGCGCAGGGCTTCGTCGTGAGCTTCGCGGTTCTGCTCTACAACATCACGCAGGTCACGTTCCGTCAGCGGATCACACCGCCGCGTCTGCTGGGCCGGATGAACGCGTCCGTGCGGTTCGTGGTCTGGGGTGTGATGCCGATCGCGGCGCTGCTGTCCGGCGTGCTCGGGACTTCGCTCGGCGTGGTGGAGACCATGTGGATCGGTGCGCTCGGCCAGCTCGTCTCGGCTCTCTTCGTCGTCACCGGCCCGTTCTGGCGGATGCGCGACCTGCCCGATGCTGCGACCGCCCGTCCGGGCTGACCCGGGAATGCGCCGCACGGATCGCAAGTTCTTCGCCATGAGCGCCGACTGCGGCTTATCGTGAAGCATGACCGCACGCATCCTGTCGATCGGCACCGCGACACCGCCGACGACGATCTCGCAGGATCGCATCCGTGACTTCTTCGCCTCCCAACCCGACTGCGACCGGCTCACGCAGCGTCTTATCCGCGCAACGTTCGACGCCGCGCAGATCGAGCGCCGGCACACGGTGCTCGCCGAGCTGGGTGAAGCCGGAGGAGACGGCATCTTCGTCGACGAGTCCGGCGCACTCCGCTCTCCCGGCACCGCGCTGCGCAACGCCGAGTACGTCCGCCTCGCGCCCGAACTCTCACGCCAGGCCGCCCAGGCGGCACTGGACGAGGCCGGGATGGCGGCATCCCAGATCACGCACGTGGTCACCGTCTCGTGCACCGGATGCTTCGCCCCCGGGCCCGACTTCCGGATCGTCCGCGATCTGGGTCTCGCCGACACCACCGAGCGCTACCACCTGGGCTTCATCGGGTGTGCCGCGGCGTTCCCCGGCCTGCGTGCCGCGGAGCGGTTCTGCGCGGCGCAGCCGGACGCCGTCGTCCTCGTGGTCGCGACGGAGCTGTGCAGCCTGCACATCCGCCCGAGCGCGTCGCCCGACCAGATCCTCTCCTCGTCGGTCTTCGCCGACGGCTCCGCCGCCGCCGTCATCACCGCCGATGCCGGCGACCGGCCGGGGCTCGATCTGGAGCGCTTCGGCACCGCCCTCACGAGCGAGGGCGAGGAGGACATGGCCTGGACGATCGGAGACGACGGATTCGAGATGGTCCTCACCGGCGCGGTGCCGCGGATCATCGGGCGGGAGATCCGCGGCGCGGTCGACCGGTTCCTCGACGGGGCGGTTCCCACGGCGTGGGCCGTGCATCCCGGCGGGCGCAGCATCCTCGACCGGGTGGAGTCAGGCCTCGAACTCGGTCCCGACGCCCTGCGCTCGTCGCGCGAGGTGCTCAGGGACTACGGGAACATGTCGAGCGCGACCGTTCTGTTCATCCTGCGGGCGATGCTGCACGACGATTCGGTCGCCTCGGGGGCGACGATCGCCGGCCTTGCGTTCGGGCCCGGGTTGACCGTCGAATCGGCCCTGCTCACCAAACGCACCACGGCCGTCGCTCCCGCCTCGGCCGACGATCGACACCTGGCAGTTGCAGGGTGAGCCTGGCCCAACGCGACGACGCCCTCCGCGAGCTGATGGACGACCCGTCGTGCGATCCGGAGAGGCTGCGCGCCACGCTGCGCCGGTTCGAGACCATCAACCGGCTCGTGTCGCGATGGGGCCCCGTCTACCGCTCGCGCATCCGACCCTTCCTCGCGGCACTCGACCGGCCCGCCCGGGTGCTGGACCTCGGCTGCGGCGGCGGCGACGTGATCGCTCAGTTGGCGGCCCGCGCCCAGCGCGACGGCTTCGACGTGGAGTGGGTCGGCGTGGACCCCGACCCGCGCGCGCTCGAGGTGGCGCTGACGCGTCCGGCCCCACCGCGAACGACGTTCCGGTGCGCCGACGGCGCGGACGTGCTCGCCGACGGCGAGCGATTCGACCTGGTGATGTCCAATCACGTCGTGCACCATCTCACGCCGACCGAGCTGAGCGAGTTCGTCGAGCAGTCGCGGAGGCTGTCGCGCGGCATCGTGCTGCACAGCGACATCGAACGAGGACGTCTGGCGTACGTCCTGTACGCGATCGGGGTCACGCCCTTCGCACCGGGGACGTTCCTGCGCACCGACGGCCTGCGGTCCATCCGACGCAGCTATCTCTCGACCGAGCTCGCCGACGCGCTCGGTGCGCCATGGCACGTCGAGAAGGCCGCGCGGTTCCGCATCCTCGCCGTCGCGCCCGGCATCGCCGGTGACTGACGTCGTCATCGTCGGCGCCGGACCGGTCGGCACACTGCTGGCCGCCGAACTCGCCCGGCGCGGTGTCGATGTGCGCCTGCTGGAGCGCCGCGCAGCTCCGGGTGCCGGCACCCGGGCAATCGGCGTGCACGCGCCGGTGCTCGCCGCGCTGGAGCCGTCCGGGATCACCGAACGCCTCCTCGACCGTGCCCAGCGCGTGCCGCGGGGCGAAGCGCGCGCCGGCGAGCGCGTGCTCGGGATCGTGCGCTTCGACCGGCTCTCGACTCGGTTCCCGTTCGTGGCGACGCTGCCTCAGGCCGAGACCGAGATGGTGCTCGCGGGGATCGCGCCCGAGCCGGAGCGCGGCGCGGAGGTCACCGGCGTCGTGCCTCGCGAGACGGCGGTGGAACTGCGCGTCGGTCGGGCGGGTGGAGCGCGCGACGAGCTCACCGCGCCGCTCGTCGTTCTCGCGGGCGGCTGGACGGCACGCGCGCTGGTCTACCGCGACGGGCGGGTCCCGACCACGGTGTATCCCGACCGCTACCTCATGTCCGATGTGCCCGTCGTCGCCCGGGCGGACTCCGACACCGCGATCGTGAACCTCGCTCCGGGCGGCGTGCTTGAGTCGTTCCCGCTTCCCGGGTCGGTGCGCCGGGTCGTGGCATGGGATGCCGCTTCCGACCCCGAAGTCGATGAGGCGTCCGTGCGGGTCCGGCGGCTGCAGGCCGCGCTGCGCGCCCGGGGCGAAGCATCCGTCGCCGACGCGGTCGTCACGGCGAGCGCCTTCGGCGTGCGACGCGTGCTGGCGCCGCAGCTGCGGCGCGGACGCCTGTTCGTCATCGGCGACGCGGCCCACGAGGTCAGCCCGATCGGCGGGCAGGGCATGAACCTGGGCCTCCTCGACGCCGTCGGGCTCGCACCCCTGTTGGCCCGCTGGGTGCGCGAGGGGACGGCGCCAGAGGCCGAGCTCGCGGCGTGGGAGCGGCGGCGGGTGCACTCGGCCGTGCGGGCGGGGCGGCTCGCCGCCGCCAACACGGTGCTGGGGCGTCCGCGGCGCGGAGTCGCCGACCTGGCCCGACGCGGGCTGGTGCGCACGATGCTCACGCCTCCGCTGGACCGCGGGTTCGCCTGGGCGTACGCGATGGGCCTCGACGCCGGGCCCTGAGCCTGAGCCCCTCCTCCCTTGCCGCGAGGGTGCATCCGCACGGCGGGACCGCGGGGTCCACCCGCTGGTTCGACGTGCGGTTGCAGTCTCGCGGCCTCGGTCGAGAGAGCTCAGGCTACGAGGGCTTGCCCCGTGGCGGCGAGCTGCACGCACAGCAGCAGCGACGCGAGCATGACGAGCCGGAACACCCACCGCCCCGGCGGACGCACGAGCGCGAGCACGAGACCGGCGATCGCAATGGCCACCACCCCCGCGAAGATCACGACGCTCGCTGGCGCGAGGCCCGCCTCGGATGCCGGACCGACCAGCACCGCGACGGCTCCGGCCAGCAGTGCGACGGTCGCCACGACCGCCGAGACGCGTCGGCCGAGGCGGTGCGGGAGCCCCCGCACCCCGGTGCGGGCATCGTCCTCGAGGTCGGGCAGCACGTTGGTGAGGTGCACCGCGACCCCGAGAGCCGCGCCGGCGATCCACGCCCACCCGGCGGCGACGCGCGGATCGGCGGCCGACAGCGTCACGAGAGACGGGAGCAGCCCGAAGCTCACGATGAACGGCAGCACCGACACCGGCGTCGACTTCAGCCCCGCGTTGTACGACCACGCGGAGGCGAGCGCGACCAGGTGGGCGAGCCCCATCGCCCAGCTCAGCACGAACGACAGGACGAGCGAGAGGACGAGACAGACGGATGCCGCCACCCACGCCGCGCGCAGCGAGACGTCACCGCGGGCGAGCGGCTTGTCGGCTCGTCCGGTCACACGATCGCGGGGGGCATCGATCGCGTCGTTGGAGATGCCGACCGACAGCTGCCCGAGGAGGATCGCCAGGCCGAGCACCGCGATGCGCCAGGGCTCGAGG
>NZ_DASUNI010000345.1:0-8257 GCF_036277215.1 Microbacterium sp.
CCGGGCACGCCACCGTAGAGCGCCGCCTCGGACGCCGTCTTCGGCACCTCCGCGCCGGTGAACAGTCCTCCGGCCGGGATTCCTACGGCGATGAACGGGCCGTAGTCGGAGCGCCCGGAGAACTCGCTGTCCTGGTATGGAAGGCTGCGGTCGGCATAGAAGGCTTCGAAGACGTCCTCGATCTCAGCCGACCCCTCGGGGATGAATCCCGCGGGGGCAGTGTTGCCCGAGTTGTCACCGTCGTAGATGCCGAACATGTAGTTCGGCGAGGCGATCATGTCGAAGTTGAGATAGAGCGCGATGTCGGCGAGTTGGGCCTCGGTCAGGTTCGCGACGTAGTGCTCCGATCCGAGCAGCCCCTCCTCCTCTGCACCCCACCACGCGAAGCGCACCGTGTTGTTCGGCTTGGTCTTCGACATCTGGATCGCGGTCTCGAGCAGCGCTGCGCTACCCGATCCGTTGTCATTGATGCCGGGGCCGTCCTGCACGCTGTCGAGATGCGCCCCCGCCATGACGGTGTTCGCATCGTTGCCGCTCGCGGTCTCGGCCAGCACGTTCCAGGCGACCCGCGTTTCCGCGGTGAAGTCGACCTTCACCGTCACTGTCGCGCCAGGGGTGCTGTACAGGTCTGCGCCCGCGGCGTAAGTCGTGAACACGGCGGGGATCCTGAGCCCGGTGGCGTCGCCGATCATGTTCAGCAGCCCGGTACGGCCATCTTGACCTTCGTTCATCACGATGACGCCGACCGCTCCCGCCGCCTGAGCGTTGAGAACCTTGACATTGAATCCGCACGTGCCGCGTTGCACCAACGCGACCGAACCGGCAGGCATCCCTGCGAAGTCGGATGCTTCGCATCCGCTGGTGCTGGTGTTGGCCGGGCCCGTCGGCGGAACGATCACGTCGGCGACGAAGAGCGGGCCGGTGGCGGTTCCTTCGGGCGTTCCGGAGTCGAAGGCGTTGCGCAGGAAGTCGGTCCCGTTGACGAAGGTCCGGGGACTGGGCGACACCCTGATCAGCTCGGAGTATTCCTCGGTGTACGGGAACTGGAATTCCTGCACCACGGGCGAATACCCCGCGGCTGTCAACTCCGCGACCACGTAGTCGACGGATGCTTTGTATCCCGGCCTGCCTGCCGCTCGATCGCCGTGCGTATCGGCGATGGACTGGAATGCTTCGAGATGATCGAGCACTCCCTCCAGCGTCACTGCTTTGGTGATCTTCTTCACCGAGTTGTTGTTCGGCGCCGCGTATGCGGGGGATGCGAATCCCACTGCTGCGACCAGGGCACCGGCCGCGATGACGGCTCCCACCCTACGAGTTCTGAACGACATAACGCTCCTCTCGAGACTCGGCGACGGCTTTGTCACCGAGGTTTTCCTCGACCCTAACTCCGGCGGCAGTCGGGATTCCAGGGGTTGTCGGAGCCCCGAGGAGATGCAACCGCGAGGTTGCATCAGGCGGCTGGGTGTGACATCCTGCAACCAGGAGGTTGCACAATGACGACGAAGGACTGCATCCACAAGCGCACTGTGCTGCGCGCGCCGCTGGAGCGCGTGTGGAGCGCGATCACCGACTCGGCGCAGTTCGGTCGGTGGTTCGGCAGCGAGTTCGACGGCCCGTTCGTGGCCGGACAGTCGGTGGGTGCGCGGATGGTCCCCACCGAAGCGGACCCGGAGGGCGCCGAGCAGCAGCAGGAGTATGCAGGCCAGGAGTGGACGGCGCACGTGGTGACCATCGACCCGATGCGCACGTTCGCGTTCCGATGGAATGCCGACGACCAGTCGGAGGTGCTCACCACCGTCACCTTCGAACTCGAGGCGGTCGACGAAGGCACCGCGCTCACGATCACCGAGACCGGCTTCGACGCCGTCCCGGCCGAGCGACGCGCCCGCATCATCGAGTCGAACACGCAAGGGTGGGACGCCCAGGCCGGCTTCCTGGCCGCGTTCCTCGAGCAGAACCCGTGACCGCGGCGGCCCCGCTCGAAGACATCGCACCCGTGTTCGCCGCTCTGGGCGATCCGACCCGCCTCGGGATCGTCGTCGCCCTCGGCGAACGCGGCCCGCAGTCGTCAGTGCGCCTCGCCACCGGCATCCCGATCACGCGCCAGGCGGTCTCGAAGCACCTGACCGCACTGGAGCACGCCGGGTTGGTGCGCAGCGTCCGCAGCGGTCGCGAGCGGCTGTGGAGTCTGCAGCCCGAGCGCCTGGCCGAGGCGGGGAGTGCGCTGGAGCGGGCCTCGGAGAGGTGGGATGCCGCCATCGAACGCCTGCGCAGCTTCGTCGAATCCGCAGATTCAGGCGAATCGGCGGAATCAGGACGTTCCGGGCGTCGATCGTCCTGATTCCGCCGAATCTCCTGATCTCGCGACGCATCCGCCACCAGGACCGCGATGACCCTGCCGACGCACGAAACCCGGCCGCAACAGAATTCAGGGACACTGTGGTCATGTCCACAAAGGTCTCGCTCACCCACTACACCGGGTACGAGTTCGCTCGACCGGTGTCGGTCACCCCTCATGTCGTGCGCCTGAGGCCCGCTCCGCACTCGCGGACGCCGATCGAGGCGTACTCGCTCGAGGTGAGTCCCAAAGAGCATTTCGTCAACTGGCAGCAGGACCCGTTCGGCAACTGGGTGGCCCGGCTGGTGTTCCCCGAGAAGATCGATCACCTGAAGATCACCGTGAGCCTGATCGCCGACCTCATGGTGATCAACCCCTTCGATTTCTTCATCGAGGAGTACGCCGAGTACTTCCCGTTCGAGTACGACCCCGCCCTCAAGGCCGACCTGGCACCGTACCTGCGACCGGTCGAGGACAGCGAGCAGGCCGGCATCTGGAAGTCGGCCCTGCCCGCCCTCCCCGAGGGCGGCGTTCCGACGGTCCAGTTCCTCGCGGGCCTGAACTCCGCGGTGCACCGCGACGTCGCATACGACGTGCGGATGGAGCCCGGTGTGCAGACGCCGGATGAGACGCTCGCCCGGGCGATCGGGTCGTGCCGCGACAGCGCGTGGCTGCTGGTGAGCCTGCTGCGCAAGTACGGGCTCGCGGCGCGCTTCGTCTCGGGCTACCTCGTGCAGCTCGCCGCCGATCAGAAGGCACTCGACGGGCCGAGCGGCACCGAGACCGATTTCACCGACCTGCACGCCTGGACCGAGGTGTACATCCCCGGCGCCGGATGGGTCGGGATGGATCCGACCAGCGCACTGTTCGCAGGCGAGGGGCATATCCCGCTCAGCGCGACGCCGCACCCCACGAGCGCCGCTCCGATCGAAGGCTCGACCGAGCCGGTCGAGGTGACTTTCGACTTCAGCAACGAGGTGCTGCGGGTGCACGAGGACCCCCGCACGACCAAGCCGTACACGGATCAGCAATGGGCGCGCATCGACGCGCTCGGCGCCGCCGTCGATGAACGCCTGCGCGAAGGGGATGTGCGCCTGACGATGGGCGGCGAGCCGACCTTCGTCGCGCTCGACGACGCCACGAGTGCGGAGTGGAAGACGGATGCCGACGGCGAGCACAAGCGCGTGCTCGCCGACGTGCTCGCCGCGCGCCTGCGCGCGACGTACGCGGCGGGCGGTGTGGTGCACCGCGGCCAGGGCAAGTGGTACCCGGGGGAACCCGTCCCGCGTTGGAACATCGCCCTGCAGTGGCGCACCGACGGCAAGCCGCTCTGGACCGATCCGACGAGCTTCGCCGATCCCTGGGGCGAGACGACCGATCCCGACGCCCGGTCCAACGCCGAATCGCTGGCCCGCGCGGTGACCGCCGTGCTCGGCATCCCCGACCGGCGGCTGCTTCCCGCGTACGAGGATCCCTACGCGGCGCGCGCCGCCGAGCTGCGCGAGCCGGAGGGCCCGCGGCCCGGCGCGGACGACCTCGCTGAGATCGACATCGCCGCGCTCGACCGGACCGTCACCACCGAGGCCGGCTGGGTGCTGCCGCTCACGACCGAAGGCGAGTGGACGAGCCCGGCGTGGAGCTTCCGCCGCGGCCGCCTCGTGCTGACGCCCGGCACGAGCTCGATCGGGATGCGTCTGCCCCTGGACTCGATCGCGTGGGAAGACCCCGAGCACCCCGGCGAGCCGTCCTACCTCGAAGCCGGACCGCCGCTGCGGCCCGGCATCCCGGAGGTCAAGGTCGTCGACCCGAAGGACGCGCGCACGACCGCGCTCGCCTTCGAAGCACGCGACGGTCATGTGCACGTGTTCCTCCCGCCTACGGTGACCCTCGACGCGTACGCCGATCTGCTGATGGTGATCGAGGAGGCCGCGCGGCTGACGCGGTGCCGGCTCGTGCTCGAGGGCTACGGCCCGCCACCCGACGCGCGCGTCACCCAGCTGATCGTGACGCCCGACCCCGGTGTGATCGAAGTCAACGTGCAGCCCACATCCTCGTGGGATCAGCTGCGCGATCTCACCGTGACGCTCTACGACGAGGCGCGCCTGAGCCGTCTGGCCACCGAGAAGTTCGACCTGGACGGCCTCCACACCGGCACCGGCGGCGGCAACCACATCACGCTCGGCGGATCGCAGCCGATCGACTCACCGCTGCTGCGCCGCCCGGATCTGCTCGCCAGTCTCATCACCTATTGGCAGCGGCATCCGAGCCTGTCGTACCTGTTCTCCGGCCGATTCATCGGGCCGACCAGCCAGGCGCCGCGCTTCGACGAGGGGCGGCCCGAGGCGGTCTACGAGATGGAGATCGCGCTCCAGGAGGTGCGACGGCTCACCGAGACGCCGCGCGAACCCGATGACAAGCCGCTGCCGTGGCTGGTCGATCGCGCCCTTCGGCACCTGCTCACCGACCTCACCGGCAACACCCACCGCGCCGAGTTCTGCATCGACAAGCTGTACAGCCCCGACAGCAGCCGCGGGCGGCTGGGCCTGCTGGAGCTGCGCGGATTCGAGATGCCGCCGCACGCCCAGCTGGCCCTCGTCCAGGCGCTGCTGGTGCGCAGTCTCGTGGCCATGTTCTGGGAGAAGCCGTACACCGCACCGCTGGTGCGCTGGGGCACGCGCCTGCACGAGGACTTCCTGCTTCCCGAGGGCGCGACCGCCGACATCGGCGAGGTGGTCGCCGACCTGCGCGCCCACGGCATCGACTTCGAGGACTCCTGGCTCGACGCCTTCACCGAGTTCCGCTTCCCGCGGATCGGGATGACGCGGATCGGCGCCGGTTCCCGGCCGATCGATTTGGAACTCCGCCAGGCGATCGAGCCCTGGAACGTCCTGGGCGAGGAGGTGACCGAGGGCGGCACCGCCCGCTACGTCGACTCCTCGGTCGAGCGCGTGCAGGTCAAGGTGAGCGGAATCGATCCGCGCATGCACCTGGTCACGTGTAAGAGTGTTCCCGTGCCTCTGACCCCGACAGGCCGCCCCGGAGAGTACTTCGCCGGCGTCCGCTACCGAGCCTGGCAGCCGTGGTCGGCTCTGCACCCGTCGATTCCGGTGCAGGCGCCCCTCGTGTTCGATGTCGTCGACATCGAGTCGGGGGTGAGCCTGGGCGGCGCGACCTATCACGTCGTCCATCCGGGCGGGCGCTCGTACGACCACCCGCCGATCAACGCGAACGAGGCAGAGGCGCGCCGCGCCAGCCGGTTCGACCCCCACGGCCACACCGCCGGCCGCCTGGACGTGCCGGCGCTGATCGACGCGGGGCGGAGGGCGTTCAGCCCGGACTATCCGCACACGCTCGACCTGCGGAGGGTTCCGACCGCGTGAGGCCTTCCGAATGAGTCTGCTCCGTGATTACGCGGCGGCGCTCGCACAGCCGACCCTTCCGCTCGCACCGGGCAACGGTGCGCGTTTCGACGAGGTCGTCGGCCCCGACGGCGCGCTCCGGCCGGCGTGGAAGGGCATGGCGGCGATCGCGGTCGACCTGACCCCCGCCGAGCTGCAGCGCATCGACGGCGAGATCACCACGCTGCTGGCGGACGACGGCGCGACGTACGGCAGTCCCGAGGCGGGCTCGCAGCCGTGGCAGCTCGATCCCATGCCCCTCGTTCTGGATGCCGTCACCTGGGCGCGACTGGAGGTCGGACTGGCGCAGCGCGCCGAGCTGCTGAACGCGCTCCTCGCCGACATCTACGGCGAGCAGCGGCTGCTCGCCGAGGGCGTCATCCCGGCCGCAGTGGTGTTCGGCCATGCGGGGTACACGCGGCCGATCGCCCGCGCCAGGGGTTTCGACCCGCACCCCTTGATCCTGTCGAGCACCGATCTCGGGCGCGACGCGGCGGGGGAGTGGCGCGTGCTCACCGACCGGGTGCAAGCTCCGTCCGGCCTCGGTTACGCGATGGAGAACCGCCGCGTCCTGTCGCGGGTCCTGCCAGAGCTGTACGAAGAGGCCGGCCTGCACCGCATGGAGCCCTACTTCTCCGCTTTGCGGGCGGCACTGCTCCAGGCCGCTCCGGCGGATGCCGCGGACCCGCGCGTCGTCGTGCTGTCGCCGGGCACCCACTCCGAGACGGCCTACGACCAGGCATTCCTCGCCAACATCCTCGGCTTCCCGCTGGTGCAGGGCGAAGACCTCGTCGTGCGCGACGGCTGGGTGTGGATGAAGCCCGCGGGCTTCCCGCAGCACGACCCGCACGAGCGGGTCGATGTCATCCTGCGCCGCGTGGACGCCGAGTGGTGCGATCCGCTCGAGCTGCGTGCGGGGTCGCGGCTGGGCGTGTCCGGGCTCACCGAGGCCGTGCGCCGTGGCCGCGTGCGTCTGGTGAACGGCCTCGGATCGGGTGTGCTCGAGAATCCCGGCCTCATGCCGTTCATGCCTGCCGTCTGCGAGCGGCTGCTCGGTGAGCAGCTGCGGCTGCCGTCGGTGCCCACGCAGTGGTGCGGCGATCCCGAGGGACTGCAGGCGGTGCTCGCGGCACTCGCTGCCGACCCGTCCGGGGTGATCGTGCGCGAGATCGACGGGCGTGCCGCCGACGTGTCCGGACTCGACCGCGAGGCACTGCGCGAGCGCATCCTCTCGGCACCGCATCGCTTCGTCGGGCAGGAGCGCCTGCCGCTGTCCCAGGCGCCTGCGTGGGGCGACGCAGGTCGCGCATCCGGTCGCGTGATCGCCCATCCGATCGTCCTGCGCGCATTCACCGTGCGCGACGGCGCGATCTACCGGCCCCTGGTCGGCGGCCTCGCGACCCTCGTCGACGACCGCAAGACCGCCCCCAGCACGAAGGACGTCTGGGTGCTCAAGGGTGCACCGGCAGACCCCGACCAGGGGATCGTCGAAGTCGCGCCCCTTCCCCTGGCTCGCGCCGTGCCGGTGCTGTCGCCGCGTGCCGTGGAGGACATGTTCTGGTCGGGCCGCTACGCCGAGCGCGCTGAAGACCTCGTGCGGTTGGTCATCACGGCCAGCGCCTATGCCGAGCAGCTGGACTACGCCTCGACCGCTCAGGGCGGCGCCGCCCTGCGTGCGCTCATCGGGGCGCTGCAGCGCCTGTGCGGCACGCGGTGGCTCGACCCGGACCTCGAACAGCGCTCCCTGCTGGTCGACGCCGACCGTCCCGGAACGGCCGCTCATTCGCTCGAGCGGCTGCGCGATGCGCTCGAGGGCGTACGGGACCAGCTCTCGGGCGACACTTGGCGTGCCTTCGGCAGCACCGATCGCGCGATGAAGGCGCTGCGCGCCTCGCGCCGGCCGCAGATCGCGGAGTCCGCCAGCCGCATGCTGGGCGGCATCCTCTCGCTGCAGGGCGTCACCTCCAACATGATGCGCGACGACGGCTGGCATGCGATCGAGGCCGGACGATACCTCGAGCGTTCGCTTCAGGTGTGCACCCTGCTGGCCGCGACGACCACCACCGCCCTCGGCGTCGGCGTGGAGCGGGCGGTGCTCGGAGGCGTGCTGATGGCCGCCGAGAGCTCCGTCACGCACCGCCGGCGGTTCCGCGGCAGCGTCCGGGCCGCCGATGTCATGGAGCTGCTGCTCGCCGACCCCGACAACCCCCGCTCGATCGCATTCTCGCTCGAGAGGCTCCGCTTCCATCTGTCCCAGCTGGAGGGGTCCACCGGCTCCACCCGGCCGGAGCGCCTGCTGGAGCACCTCCAGGACGCGCTCGAGGCGGCGGACATCGCCGCCCTGACAGCACCCGTCGACGGCCACCGCCCGCGGCTCGAGCAGTTCCTCGCCGAAACCCACGCGCAGCTGCACCGCCTCGGTGATGCCATCGTGCACCTGCACTTCGAGGGCGGACCCGGACCGCAGCCGCTCTCGTCTCTGGCGCTCACCGAGGTCATGGGAATGACCTCGTGAACC
>NZ_DASUNI010000346.1:0-7640 GCF_036277215.1 Microbacterium sp.
TGCGCTTGATGCTCATCTTCGGCGTGAGGTGTCCGCTGGCCTCGGTCCACTCGCTGGGGAGGATCGTGAACTTGCGGATGGACTCGGCGCGCGAGACGAACTTGTTCGCGTGGTCGATCGCCCGCTGCACCTCGGCGAGGACGGCCGCGTTGGCGCACGCCTCCTCGAGGCTCATCCCGGCGTCCTCGTCGTTGTTGTTCAGCCACACGGGGAGCATCTCGGGGTCGAGCGTGACGAGCGCCGAGATGAACGGCCGCTTGTCTCCGACGACGACGACCTGCCCGACGATCGGGTTGGCGCGGATCGGGTCTTCGAGCGCGGCGGGCGCGACGTTCTTCCCGCCCGCCGTGACGATGATCTCCTTCTTGCGGCCGGTGATCGTGAGGAAGCCCTCCGAGTCGAACGCCCCGATGTCGCCCGTCTTGAACCAGTCGCCGTCGAACGTGGCGGCGGTCGCCTCCGGGTTGCGCCAGTACTCCTTGAAGACGTTGATGCCGCGGACCTGGATCTCTCCGTCATCCGCGAGGCGGACCCCGACGCCGGGCAGCGCCGGCCCGACCGTGCCGATCTTCGACTTCGTCGCGAGGTTCACGGTGGCCGGCGCGGTCGTCTCGGTGAGGCCGTAGCCCTCGAGGATCACCACACCCAGGCTGTGGAAGAAGTGGCCCAGCCGCGGACCGAGGGGCGCGGAGCCCGACACCGCGTACACGACGTTACCGCCCATCGCGGCGCGGAGCTTGCTGTATACGAGCCGGTCGAACAGGGCGAACTTGATCTTCATGCCGAGCGGGATCTTCTTGCCGTTCTGCAGCAGCGTCGAGTGCTCGATCGCGGTGTGGGCGGCCGAGCGGAAGATCTTGCCCTTGCCCCCTGCCTCGGCCTTCTGCTCCGCGGAGTTGTACACCTTCTCGAACACGCGGGGAACGGCGAGCAGGAACGTCGGCTTGAACGAACCCAGCGCCGGCAGCAGCTGCTTCGTGTCGGGCTGGTGACCCGTCTTGACTCCCGCGTGGATGTCGAGGATCGAGATGAAGCGCGCGAAGATGTGCGCGGTCGTGATGAACAGCAGGGTCGAGGCCCCGGGCGTCTCGACGACCTCGCTCAGCGCCTTCGACGAGTTGCGGACGAGTTCGACGAAGTTGCTGTGCGTGAGCACGCAGCCCTTCGGCCTGCCGGTCGAGCCCGATGTGTAGATGAGCGTCGCGATGTCGGCGCCGTCGGCCAGGTTGCGACGACGCTCGATCTCCTCGTCGGTGACGGCCTTCCCCTGCTCGACGAGCTTGTCGAGATCGCCGCGCTGCATCTCCCACACCGAGCGCACGAGCGGCACCTCGGCGCGGATCTCGTCGATCCGCGCGGAATGGTCGCCCGACTCCGCGACGCAGGCGATGGCGCCCGAGTCGGTCAGGTTCCAGGCGATCTGAGCGGGCGAGCTGGTCTCGTAGATCGGCACCATGACGGCGCCGGCGAAGAACAGGGCGAAATCGACGAGGGTCCAGTCGTAGGTGGTCCGCGCGATGAACCCGACTTTGTCGCCGGGATCGATCCCAGCAGCGACGAAGCCCTTGGCCAGGGCGACGACCTGCTTGTGGAACTCGGCCGCCGTGATGTCCCGCCAGCCCTCGCCGTCCGGGACGGCGAACAGCGCCAGCTGCGGCGTCGCCTTCACCCGGTCGACCAGGAGGTCGGTGACGTTCGCCTGCGGGTCAGCGGGGACGATCGCAGGGACTTCGAATTGAACCACGGCAACTCCTTCGGTACCGATCACGTTCTCGGGTAGATCCTGCTCCGAGTGTATCGGAGCGGCGGGGCCTCCACCGGGGAGTGCCGGGCTGACGCACGCCCTTGATGGGGTTCCACCCCAAACCCCCGGCGCGCTGACGCACGCCCTCAATGGGGTTCCACCCCAAACCCCCGGCGCGCTGACGCACGCCCTTGATGGGGTTCCACCCCAAACCCCCGGCGCGCTGACGCACGCCACTAGACTGCACCGCGCCGCGCGCTGCGCCGGCCGGAAAGGTGTGCCGTGCTGAAGGTCGGGATCGACATCGGTGGGACCAAGATCGCCGGAGGGGTCGTGGATGCCGACGGGCGCATCGTCGAGCAGCTGCGCGTCGACACCCCGGTCGACACGCGCGCTCTCGCAGATGCCGTCGTCGAGATGGCGCGCCATTTCAGTGCCGCTCATGATGTCGCGGCCGTAGGTGTCGCCGCTGCCGGCTTCGTCGACAAGGAGCGCGCGAGCGTCATCCACGCACCGAACATCGCATGGCGTGATGAGCCGCTCAAAGCTCTGCTGGAGCGGCGCATCGACGCTCCGGTCACGATCGAGAACGACGCGAACGCCGCCGGCTGGGCCGAGTTCCGTTTCGGCGCCGGTCGCGATGTCGACGACATGGTGATGCTCACGATGGGCACGGGCGTCGGTGGAGCCGTCATCGCGAGCGGCGCACTGTACCGCGGCGGGCACGGGATCGCGGGGGAGCTGGGCCACATCCGGTTCATCCGCGACGGGCTGCGGTGCGGGTGCGGACAAAACGGATGCCTGGAGCAGTATGCGTCCGGGCGCGCCCTGCAGCGCGAGGCGAATGCGATCGCGGATGCCGGCGGAATCGGCGCCGAATTGGCTGCCGTCCGCGACGAGAAGGGGACGCTCGGCGGCCACGCGATCTCGCGTCTCGTCCTGGCCGGCGACGCCGGAGCCGTGGAGGCGCTCCGACGGGTCGCAACGGCGCTCGGCGAAGCCTGCGGAGGATTCCAGGCCGTCCTCGATCCCGAGCTCTTCGTCATCGGGGGCGGCGTCGCCCAGCTCGGCGACGACCTCCTGCGGCCGGTGCGGATCGCGTACGAGACGTCGCTGCCGGGCTATGGCGATCGTCCCATCGCGGACTTCGCGATCGCAGAGCTCGGCAACGACGCGGGGCTCATCGGCGCGGCGGACCTCGCCATCGCAGGCACGGCCGCAGGGAGCGCATAGGCGATGTTCTACTGGCTCATGAAGTACGTCGTGATCGGGCCGCTCGTCAAGGCGATCTTCCGGCCGTGGATCGTCGGCCGCCGGAACATCCCCACCGAGGGTGCCGCGATCCTCGCGAGCAACCACCTGTCGGTGTCGGATTCGATCTTCCTCCCGCTGATGATCGACCGGCCGATGTCCTTCCTCGCCAAGAGCGACTACTTCACCGGCAAGGGCATCAGGGGCTGGGCGACCCGCATGTTCATGAAGGCCACCGGCCAGCTGCCGATCGATCGCTCGGGCGGCAAGGCATCCGAGGCGTCGCTGAACACCGGACTGAGCGTGCTCGGCCGGGGTGACCTCCTCGGCATCTACCCCGAGGGCACACGCAGCCCCGACGGCCGGCTGTACCGCGGCCGCACGGGCATCGCACGGATGGCGCTCGAGGCGCACGTGCCGGTCGTGCCCGTCGTGATGGTCGACACCGACGCCATCATGCCCATCGGGCGCAGCATCCCTCATGTCGGTCGTGTGGGAGTCGTGATCGGAGAGCCGCTCGACTTCTCCCGCTTCGCCGGCATGGAGGGCGACCGCTACATCCTGCGCTCGGTGACCGACGAGATCATGGTCGCGCTGCAGCGCCTCGGCGAGCAGACGTACGACGACGTCTACGCGTCCACGGTGAAGGACCGCGCGCCCGCTCCGCCGGCGCGCTGAGCGCTCGGCGGGGGAGTGGCCCGCGTCCGCACGGCAACCTCGCGCCGTTAGACTGGCCGGATGCTCCAGCAGCTTGACGCACTCGACCACTGGCGGACTCTGCCGATCAAGCAGCAGCCCGTCTGGTATGACGCGGATGCTGTTGCGGCCGTCTCCGCTGAGATCGCGACGCTGCCACCCCTGGTCTTCGCCGGCGAGGTCGACAACCTGCGCGATCAGCTCGCGCGGGCGGCATCCGGTCGGGCGTTCCTGCTGCAGGGCGGCGACTGCGCCGAGACGTTCGCCGGCGCTACCGCCGAGCAGATCCGCAACCGCATCAAGACAGTGCTGCAAATGGCGGTCGTGCTGACCTACGGCGCCTCGATGCCCATCGTGAAGATGGGCCGCATGGCCGGGCAGTTCGCCAAGCCCCGCTCGAGCGACACCGAGACGCGCGGCGACGTCACGCTGCCCGCCTACCGCGGCGACATCGTCAACGGCTTCGACTTCACCGAGGGCTCGCGTCGCGCCGATCCGGCCCGCCTGCTCAAGGGCTACCACACGGCCGCATCGACGATCAATCTGATCCGCGCCTTCACCCAGGGCGGCTTCGCCGACCTGCGCGAGGTGCACAGCTGGAACAAGGGTTTCGCGGAGAACCCCGCCAATCAGGCCTACGAGCGGCTCGCGCACGACATCGACCGCGCCATCAAGTTCATGGAGGCGGCCGGCGCCGACTTCGACGAGCTGCGCCGCGTCGAGTTCTACACCGGCCACGAGGGCCTGCTGATGGACTACGAACGGCCGATGACGCGGATCGACTCGCGCACCGGCACGCCGTACAACACGTCGGCGCACTTCGTCTGGATCGGCGAGCGCACCCGCGACCTCGACGGCGCGCACGTCGACTACTTCTCGAAGATCCGCAACCCGATCGGCGTCAAACTCGGGCCGACGACCACGCCCGAGACCGCCCTCCAGCTCATCGACAAGCTCGATCCTGAGCGCGAGCCCGGCCGGCTGACCTTCATCACGCGCATGGGCGCGGGCAAGATCCGCGACGCGCTGCCGCCGCTGCTCGAGGCCGTCCGCAACTCGGGTGCGAACCCGCTGTGGGTGACCGACCCGATGCACGGCAACGGCATCACCACGCCGACCGGATACAAGACGCGTCGGTTCGACGACGTCGTCGACGAGGTGCGCGGGTTCTTCGACGCGCATCGCGCGGTCGGCACGCACCCCGGCGGCATCCACGTGGAGCTGACCGGCGACGACGTCACCGAGTGCCTCGGCGGCTCGGAGATGATCGACGAGGCGACGCTTGCGACTCGTTACGAGTCGCTGTGCGACCCGCGCCTGAATCACATGCAGAGTCTGGAGCTCGCCTTCCTGGTTGCCGAGGAGCTCGACAAGCGCTGACTCCAGCCCGCGCGACTCAGAACGCGCCGTTGATCCGGAACGACACCACCGTGCCGCGAGGATGCTCGGTGCCGGCCGCGGGCACCTGCGACTCGACCTCGGTGATCTCGTCGAGCACCGCATCCCACAGCGTCGCGTACTCGTAGTCGAAGCCCGCCTCCGTGAGCGCGGCCTTCGCCTGGTCTCGGGTGAGTCCCACGATGTTCGGGACGGCGAACAGCGGGGGACCGGCCGATACCACCAGCGTCACCGAGTCGCCCGGCCGCCAGCTGCCACCTCCCTCACGATCGGCGACGTAGATGACCTCGCCGGCGTCGAAGTCATCGCTGAACTCCTCTGCAGTGCCGGCCACCGAGAGGTTCACGTCAGCGAGTTCCTCGGTCGCGGACTCGACATCCCGGCCGCTCACATCCGGCAGCGCACCCACCGAGACCGAGAGTGTCGCGGTGTCGCCCTCGAGCGCGGTGCATCCCTGCGTGCAGTCGACGGGGTCCCCCCCGGCTCGTGGAGTGATCGCGACCGCGATGACTGCACCCTCGGGGGCGTCGGTGAAGAACTCCTGATCCGGCTCGGCGACCAGCAGGTTGAGTCCGAGCAGGATGCCGCGGGCATCACCCGCCGAGACCCCCTCGAGCCCCTGCACCTCCCGGGGCTCCGGTCCCTGTGACACGAGGACGTCGACGCTGGAGGCGGGATCGAGCCGCGAGCCGGACGGGGGATCGGTGCCGACGACGACGCCCGGCGGGACCTCGCGATCGAACACGTCCTTCTGGACTGCCTGCAGCGACTGCTCCGCCAGGATCTGCTGCGCCTCCGCGAAGCTGCGGCCCGCGACATCCGGAACCGGGACCTGCGAGCCGGGACCCGACCCGAACCACCAGCCGGCTCCGGCGGCGAGCGCGGCGAGCACGATCACGAGCGCGATGACCCAGCCGCCGCGGACCGCGCGGCGCTTGGTCGCCGTGCGCAGCCGCGTCGCATTGTCGACGTCGTCGACTGCGGTGGTCGGCCCGGTCATCGTCGAGGGCAGCACCTGAGTCACGTCGCCGGTGCCGCTGCTCTCGTCCCGGATGATGCCGGCCGAGATCGTGCGGGCAACCTGCGGTGCGATGCCCAGCTCGTGCTCGATCTCGCGCAGGCGGTCGAGCATCTCCTTCGCGTCGTTCGGCCGGTCGTCGGGCGACTTCTCGGTCGCCCACAGGACGAGCTCGTCGAGCTGCTCCGGAACCCCGGGGTTCTTCGCGCTCGGGCGGGGGACTGAGTCGGTGGCGTGCTGGAAGGCGATCTGCATCGGCTGCTCGCCCTTGTACGGCTGCTCGCCGACCAGCATCTCGTAGAGCATGATGCCCAGCGAGTAGATGTCGCTGCGCGCGTCCGCCATGCCCCGCGTGACGAGCTCGGGCGCGAGGTATGCGATCGTGCCGAGCAGCTGGGCGCCGGTCGCGGTGTTCGCGGTGGTGGCGCGCGCGAGCCCGAAGTCGCCGATCTTGATGCGCCCGTCCTCGGCGAGGAGCACGTTCTCGGGCTTGACGTCGCGGTGGACGATGCCGGCGCGGTGGGCTGCGGCGAGCCCCGACAGGATCGCGTCCATGATGGTGACGGTCTGCGGCACCGTGAGACGACGCTGTTCGCGCAGCAGCTCGCGCAGGGTGATGCCCGGGAGGTACTCCATGACCAGGTAGGCCATGTCGCCGTCCTGACCCTGGTCGAAGACGTTCACCACGTGGGGGTCCGCGAGGCGGGCCGCCGCCCGCGCCTCCTGGATGAATCGGCTCTGGAACACGGTGTCGTCGCTCAGGTGCCCGTGCATCACCTTGAGCGCGATCCGTCGCTCCAGGCGAAGGTCGGTCGCGACGTAGACGGTCGCCATGCCGCCGCGCGCGATGCGCGCGCGCACCCGGTATCGGCCGTCAACCAGACGTCCGATCAGCGGGTCGGCCTGCTGACTCGTGCTCACGCTCCGAGTCTACGGACGGGTGCCTGCGAGCCCGCGGAGCGCCTCACCACGGCCTGACCGGCCGTCCGCGGGCTCCGGCGCCTCTGCGGGGCATCAGCCGTGCAGCGCGAGCCAGGCGAACGCCGGCTGCTCCCACTGCGCGTACCGGTCCGGATACGCGGAGATCTGCACCGCCTGGGCGGCGTCCGCGAACGGGAGGCTTTCCCAACCGGCGATGTCCAGAAGTCCCTGGGTGATGTGGCCGTTCGGATCGGATGGCCCGCCGTAGAACGCCCGCGCGGCGTGCGCCGCATCGCTGACCGCCCCTTCCGTGCCCCAACCCGCGCTCGGCCGCTGCTGGAACAGGCCGAGCGAGTCGCGGTCGCCCCAGTCGAGGTTGCGCAGCCACGACTCCTGCATCGCGGTGCCGAGCGCGACCGCGATGCCGCGATCGGGCACACCGAGTTCTCGGCCGACGCTGATGACGATCTGCGCGTTGGCGACCTGCTCGGCGTCGAGCTCGGTCGTGGGAGCGGTCTCGGCCGGAGTGGTGTTCGACACGAGAATGACGGATGCCGCGGCCGGAATGGCGACGGCCTGTCCCGGGTAGATGATCGATGAGCGGCTCAGCCC
>NZ_DASUNI010000347.1:0-2359 GCF_036277215.1 Microbacterium sp.
ACCGGGCGCCCATTGCTCCGCAGCGTTCATGATCAGGTCGCAGACTGGGTCCTTCACCGCGTAGTACGCGTCTACGTCCTCCGGGTGCAGTCGGGAGAGCGTCATCTTGATTTGGGCGTAAGCGGCGGCGGCAGGCGGCGAATGGCGCAGGTAATCGCGGAACAACAGCGCGTATCGGGTGTTGGCTCGACCAGTTTCGCGGACATGTATGTGGGTGGGCCGCCACGATGCGGGGGCTCGGAAGTACCTCTTCTCCCACGCTGACGGCTCTCTCTGATCGCCAGGCGGGACGTGGTCCATCGTGATGTCGGTCGCCGCTGCGCCGAGCTTTTCGAAGGCTCCGACCAGCCTCCGGTCTGCCAGATCTGAAACGCTGACCTGCACGTCGATGATGTTCTTGGCAGCGAGCCCAGGCACCGAGGTTGAGCCGATGTGGTCGATGCGCGCCGCAACGTCACCTAAGCCCTCCTGCAGATTGACTTTCACCTCCTCGAACTCCGAGGGCCATTGGTGGCTATAGGGCTGAATGACGATCCGGCGAGGTGCGGCCATGGCCACAAGTCTGGCATCGGGCTCGGGCACGTCCGACATCCGGATATGCCGCGTTGAGCGCGGCTACGCTCGCCCGGATCTGCCGCGACGAGTGAGTTCGTACGACGCCTGTCGGTGGCACTTCAAGGATCCGGACATGCGGATGATCGGACGTTTGGAGGGGCAGCGAACCGTCTGCTACCTGGCCGGCTCAGACGATGTACGTAACGGCTCGCGCCGAAGCGATTCGACAATGCTCCCTACGCGAAATCACTCCAAGTAGGTGAGCGTCCGCACACGGTGGTACCCCGGCTGCACAGCACGGATCAGGTCTTCGCCGGTGACCACGACCCCGGTATGGATGGCCGCCATCGCGTAGCCGATGAAGCCGCCCGCCCCTTCGTCATCGTCGGCATCGACACTGACCCGAGCCGAGTCGAACATGGGGCGCAGCTCGAGGGGCACGAGCTCCCTCTGATCCTCATCCACAAACATGAACTCGTCAGCGTCGAAGAGAACCCTGCCGTCGCGAGCGCAACCAAACCGCTCATGGGCCTGGATGTTGGAGCGGGTGACCGCCGCAGCGCCTCCGAGCGACGAGAGTGCGGCCAGCACTCGTGGGCTGGGATCGGCGTATCCAGTGTGCTCGAACGCGACAACACCACCCTCGACCTCAGCCAACGCATACCCTGAGTAGTCCACATCCTCGAGGTCCGGATACGGCTCTCCGTTTGGTTCGGCTTCCGCGCCGAGAAGTCGAAGCACGTCCGCACGCGTGCCACCGCGGACGAGCAGCACGGTGAGCGACTCGCCGTCGATTCCCGCGGCCTCGAACATCGCCTCGTAGTGGGAGGGGTCGTGATCCATGCAGGGAGGCTAGCGCCGCCACGCGAGGCGGCGGTGGTTCAGCGGCGCCGGGAGCCGTGCCAGACGCACGCATCTGCCGCGAGAAGTGCGCGGATCTGCCAATGAGCGAAAGCGACGGTCGTGGCGATGCGCTACCGATCCACCTGCCAGGACGCATCGCTCGGAGGCACGCCTTCGGCAACGAGGTGAGCCACGATCCGCAAGGCCTCTCCCAGTGGCACGGTGTCATGGTCGGGGTAGTCATCAACCTGCGTACGGCCGCGTGAACTCTCCAGGCACGTGGTCATCGTGCCCTGCGAGACTCGCTGCTCAATCGTCAAAGCAAGGGACTCCGCATCCACCGCGCCCGGTTGATCCGCGAGGTGCCACTGCTCCTGCATCTGGCGGATGCTACTCACACCTGCTCGTGCCGCGATGAGGGCGCGCATCTGCCGATGAGCGGTAGCGGTCAGTCAATCGATGAGGGCCAGCGATCCCAGCGCCATTCGTCCCATGACGCGAACCCCGCTAGGGACACACACAGTCAGAGCCGGCGCAGCACCCGGGCCGGCGACCCGACCGCGACGACGCCGGCCGGAAGGTCCCGCGTGACGACGGAGCCAGCGCCCACGACCGTGTCCGCCCCGATGGTGACGCCCGGGCACACGATCACTCCCCCACCGAGCCAGACGTTGTCGCCGATCGTGATCGGCTCCGCCGCCTCCCACTTGTCGCGGCGCGGCTGCGGCTCGAGCGGGTGGGTGGCGGTCAGCAGCTGCACGTTCGGACCGATCTGCACGTCGTCGCCGATGGTGATCGCGGCGACGTCGAGGAAGGTCACGCCCCAGTTGACGAAAGTCCGCGCGCCGATCGTCGTCTGGTAGCCGTAGTCGCAGTGCAACGGCGGCCGCACCTCGCTGTGCTCACCGAACCCGCCGAGCAGCTCCTCGAGGAGCTCGCGCCGGCCAGCGGCGTCGTTGGG
>NZ_DASUNI010000348.1:0-4054 GCF_036277215.1 Microbacterium sp.
GGATCATCATCGGCAGCACCAGGCTCGGGTTTCCGACCCACCCGCCCAGGTCGATGCCGAAGAACGACAGGCTGTTGTCCACCGGGCCGTCGGCCGAGAACATCGCCCGCCACACGATCGCCACCGACACCGACCCGCCGATCAGCGACGGGGCGTAGAACGAGGACCGGAAGAACCCGGCGCCCTTGTCGCGGTAGTTCAGCAGCATCGCCACCAGCAACGCCGCGATCAGCATGATCGGGGTTCCGACCAGCACGTAGATCAAAGTGATCTGCGCGGACTGGATGAATGCCGGGTCATCGGTGAACATCCGGACGTAGTTGTCCAGGCCGATCCACTTCGGCGGACTGAAGATGTTGTAACTGGTGAAGGACAGATACAACGACCACACCATCGGGATGATCGTCAACCCCAAGAACCCGATCAGCCACGGCAGCAGGAACGCGTACCCGGCCAGGGTCTCCCGGCGCAGTCGTGCTCGCGCTCCCGGGTTGTCCAGGTGCTCCGGCCGCGCCCGCCGCAGCAGGCCGCGACGTGACGACCTCTCGCCGGTCACGATAACTCTCGTCGAAGTGGTGGTCACGAGAAACTCCCGGATCGATTCGGATGGAAGGGTGTACCCGGGGGCCCGGACACGACGGCCCAGGCCCCCGGCGAACTGCTACTGGCCCAGGACGACGTCCATCTCGGAGAAGAACTGCGAGACAGCCTCCTCGACGGTGACCGTTCCGTAGTTGAGCTCGGCGCCCAGCTGGCGGAACTTCTCCTCGAGCGTGCCGTAGCCCACGATCGGAACCGGCGGGGCGTCGCCCAGGCGGTCCGTGATGGAAGCCTCGTAGTCCTTGACCTGCTGGCTCAGCGGGTCGAGGTCGGCGGCCTCGAGGGCCGTCTCCGATGCCGGCAGACCGCGGTTGGTGCCGAAGATCTCACCGGACTGCGGCGAGTTGACCAGGAAGTTCACCAGCGTCGCCGCGGCTTCGGGGTGCTCGGTGTTGGCCGAGATCGAGTGCAGCATCGACGGCTTGAGGTACAGATCCTTCGCACCCTCTTCGGTCACCGGCGGCGCGACCAGGTTCAGCTCGGTGTAGCCGGCGCCCAGGTTGCCGAGGTAGCCCGATCCGAAGTTGTCCCACGTGAGCTCGCTTGCGGTGTTCGCGGTGTCGAACGGCCCGAGCGGAACGACTTCTTCGACCCGCTGCTGCGGGACGCCGATGCCGTCGCGGATCGCCTGACCCGACTCCCAGAACTCCGTCAGACGCTCCTCGTCGAAGCCGGGGGTTCCGTCCTCCTCGAACAGGTTGCCGCCCTCTGCCCGCAGCTGGATCTCGAGGTTCTGGATGCGGCCGCTGAAGTCGCTGCCGCCCCAGAACTCGCCGCCGGCCCCATCGGTGACCTCGCCGAGCCAGTCGGTGTAGTCGTCCCAGCTTCCGCCCTCGAAGTTCTCGACTCCGGCCTGCTCCAGCAGCACGGGGTTCGTGAACAGGCCCCAGGCGTTGGTCGAGGTCGGGATGCCGGTGGTGGCCTCGCCGACCACGCCGATGCCGAGGATGTTCTCGGGAAGCGCGTCTGTCTCGATGATGTTGCCGAGGTACGGGTTCAGGTCCAGGAGCAGGTTGTTCTCCGAGTACTGACGCAGGTAGGAGTAGTCGAACTGCATCACATCGGGGAGGTTCTTGCCTGCGGCCTCGGTCTGGCGCTTCTCCCAGAACTCGGGGAAGCCGAGGAAGCTCGCGTTGACCGTGATGTTCGGGTACTCCTCGCTGAACGCGGCGATGGCCTCGTTGTACAGCTCGGCCCGCACGTCGTTGCCCCAGAACGCGAGGTCGAGTGTGACCTCCTCATCCGGATCGAACGTCGGCGTGGCATCGGGGCTGCCGGAGCTGCCTCCGGCGCATCCTGCAAGGGCGATGGCTGCGCCCGTCGCGATGGCGACGGCGGCAAATGCCCGCTTCCTGTTGAACATCGTTGTCCTCTCTGAACGTCCGTGGTCGATACTGCGCCGACGAACGATCCGTGTTCGGTGGTGTGGGGTGCTGCGCGACCCTTGGTGCTGGGAAAGCGCTTGCCCAAACGCTACTATGGCGGAAAACGTTTCGCAAGACTTCAGGAGAAGATTTATCGAGACGGTTGCCCGGGCGCGGGTCAGCGCTCGCAGACCAGCCGGTCGTCGACGACACGCAGGGATGCCGCGTGCACCGCGCTCACGCGCGGGGTCGGGCCCTCGGCATCCGAAACCTCTGCGTCGGCGATCTCGGAGCCGTCCCACCACGGATGCGTGAAGTACCAGAACGTCGCGTTCTCGCCGTCGCCGGCGAGGCTCACGGAGCCGTGGCGGCCGATCTGGATGCCCGTGCCCGGGGGGCCCGCCTCGCCGAGCATCACGGCATCCGGTCCGCCTTGACGCTGCCAGTTCACCGCGTCGGCGGAGCGGTAGATCCCCATGCCCCGCCATTCGTCGACGATCATCCACCACCAGCCGCCCAGCGCGAAGGCGGCCGGACCCTCGTGCGGTCTGCCCCCGATCGCGATCCCCTCGAGCCGCCACGAGGCGAGGTCGCCCGAGACCGCAACGCCCGTCGTCGAGCCGGCCGCCTCATCCTTGAACCAGAGGCGCCAGAGTCCATCCGGGCAGCGCGCGACGCCGGCGTCGATCACGCGATCACTCGACAAAGCCACAGGTCCGACCCGTCGCCACGCGTCGAGGTCGTCGGAGCGGTATTCCACAATGGCGCGCGCAGAGCCGTCCCATCGGTCGGGCACGCCGTCGATCTCGGTGAGGTACATGCGCCAGCGGTCGCCGTCGAAGATGACCTCCGGCGCCCAGTGGGTCTCCGCGATCGCGTCGGGCGGCGGGCCGGGCTGCAGCTGGAGGCCATCCGCAGTGGGCTCCAGAGTGCCGCTGTACTCCCATGCGAGGCCGTCTCGGCTGCGTGCGACGCCGATGCGACTGCCGTGCACCCAGGCGACGCCCGGCCCCGGGTCGGGATGCGTCGCGCGGCGCTGCGTGTAGAACATGCGCCAGCCGTCGCCGTCGCGGATGACGATCGGGTCGGTGGCGCCGTCGTACACCGGGTCGCGATAGCGTGCCGCGGGCACGTGGTCGGGCGCGGCGGCTGGTCGTTCGGCGGTCACACGCGGTCGGGCCGGCGCTCGATCACCGGGCTGCGGAAGCCGCTGCGATGGGTGGGATGCACGGCGAGGTCGGCGGGCGTGATGACGGCGCCCTCGCCCGCCGCGGATGCGTATATGGCCGCGACGATCTCGGTCGATCGCGCGGGCTCGTCAGCGGTCGGCGGCAGCGGCGAGCCCGACAGCAGTGCGTCGAAGACGTCCCGCAGCAGAGGGGCATGGTCGCTGCGCTCTTCGTGCTCGGGCAGCGCCCACGTCGCGGCTTCGGCCTCGTCGACACCTGGCGCCGGCGTGATCTGCCAGTTCTCGTGCCCGTGTCCGTAGAGATGGTCGACCGTGACCGTGGCCTTCTGCGTGTCGATGCGCACCGAGCTGGTCTGCCGTGGCGAGACCGTGCTCGACACCACCGACGCGACGGCCCCGTTCGCGAAGGTGACCGTCGCCGTCGAGGCATCCTCGGTCTGCGTCTCGCGGTCGAGACGCCACAGGCGCCCCTGAACGCTCTCCCAGTCGCCGAGCAGGAACGCGAGCAGATCGAGCTGATGGATGCCGTGGCCGAGGGTCGTGCCGCCGCCCTCGGTCTCCCACTTGCCGCGCCATTCGACCGCGAAGTAGGCGGCGTCGCGGAACCACAGGGTCTGACACTGTGCGAGCAGGGGCCGGCCGAGCGCGCCGGACTGCAGAAGACCGCGCACGTGGGCGGCCGCCGTTCCGGTGCGCTGCTGGAATACGACCGCCAGCTGGCGGTCGGCGGCTGCGGCGGCGGCCCGCATGTCGTCGAGCTCTTCCAGAGAGGGTGCGGGTGGCTTCTCGACCACGACGTGGGCGCCGGCGGCGAATGCGGCGAGCGTCTGCTCACGGTGCACTCCGGGCGGAGTGCAGATGAGCACCACGTCGGGGTGCTCGGCGTCCAGAAGCCGGTCGA
>NZ_DASUNI010000349.1:0-9509 GCF_036277215.1 Microbacterium sp.
GACACCGCGAGCCTCGGCGACGTCGTCGTCGTAGGCGGTCACGGTGGGTGCATCCGAGTTCCGCGGAGCGGTCGCCTCCGCGGATTCCTCCGCTCCCGCGTCGGCCCGCGGGCGTCCGCGGGATGCGGTGAGCTCGAGGGCGCCCGGCCTGCCGCGCATCAGCTCGTTCGCGACGGCGAGGATCGCGGCATCCGATCGGTCGTTCGTCTCGAGGCGCACGACCCGCGCGTCCTCGTGAGCGCCCGCGAAATCGAGGAGGAAGCGTGCGTCGGCGCCCGCGAACGAGTAGATCGTCTGACTCGCATCGCCGACGACGCAGATGTCGCGACGGTCGCCTCGCCACAGCTCGAGCAAGCGGTGCTGCAGTGGCGACACGTCCTGGAACTCGTCCACCGTGAAGTGGCGATACTGCTCATGAACGGATGCCGCCACGTGCGGCTCCGCCTCCAGCATCCCCGCACACGCGAGCAGCACGTCCTCGAAATCGAGCTGCCGCCGCTGATCCTTGAGCTTCTCGTACGCCCGCTGCAGGTCGGCCACGCGCGACACGTCGAGCCGGCCGACGCCCTCGGGGCGGGCCGTCGCATACGCCTCGATGCTGCGCATGGTCACCTTGCGCCACTCGATCTCGCTGGCCACGTCCCGCAGCGTGGCGACGTCGGGTTCGATCCCCATCCCGTCGGCGGCGTGCGCGAGAAGGCGGACTTTGTTGTCCACTATCCCCGGGGCGGTGTCACCCGCGACGGTGGGCCAGAAGTAGTTCAACTGGGCCAGCGCCGCGGCGTGGAACGTCCGCGCTGAGACGCCTTCGACGCCCAGAGCACGCAGCCTTCCCCTCATCTCACCGGCGGCCTTCGCGGTGAAGGTGACCGCCATGACCCGGCCCGGCGAGTACGCCCCCGTGTCCACGCCGTGCGCGATGCGGTGCGTGATCACGCGAGTCTTGCCGGTGCCGGCGCCGGCGAGCACGACCACCGGCCCGCGCAGGGTCGTCACCGCCTCGAGCTGGCGATCGTCCAAGCCGGAGAGTGCGCGGTCATTCATTCCGAACTCGCGTACCAATCGGTGATCAGCCGGTGCGCGATCGATGCCGCGCCGGGCAGCAGCAGGTCGCTCGTGCCCGCCAGCCCCGCGCCGATCTCGGCGCGCTCGAACCAGCGCACGGCGACGATCTCCTCGCCGTCGGCCTCCGCGGTGGCGTCGTCGGCGGCGATCGCGAGGAACCCGAGCATCAGCGAGCGCGGGTATGGCCAGGCCTGCGACCCGCGGTATTGCACGTCGACGACGTCCACCCCCGCCTCCTCGCGCACTTCTCGTGCGACGGCGGCCTCGAGCGACTCGCCGGCCTCGACGAAACCGGCGAAGCACGAGAAGCGATTGCCCGCCCAGAGCGCATTCGATCCGAGCAGCAGCCGATCGGGATGATGTGCGCTGGTGATTGCGACGATGACCGCCGGATCGGTCCGCGGAAAGTGCTCGCGGCCGCACGACGGGCAGTGCCGCGACCATCCGGCGGTGCGGATCTCGGTCCGCGCACCGCAGGCGGGGCAGAACGGCGCCTCGATCAGCCAGCGGCCGAGGCTCAGGGCTTCGACGAATGCGCCGGCCTCCCATGCCGGCAGCGTTCCGCCGACCGTGCGCAGCGCGGCCCACCCTCCCGGAGCGGCGAACAGCTCCTCGTCGGTTCGCAGGAACACGGCGGCGAGGACGGCTTCGCCGTCGTGGCCGCGACCGAGGAACGCCCACTCCGCGCCGCTCGGCACGTGCGACGGCGAAGTCCAGTGAAGAGCGTCGGGAGCGGCGAGCGGCGCGGCGTCTCCGTTGATCACGAGGACGAGGGTCGCGGCATCCGCTCGTGCCGCATCGAGCAGGCCGGGCCTCGCACGCTCTTCGGCGGCGCGGTTCAACCCCGAGCGGGCGAGCGCAGGAGGCTGGGTGCTGTCGGGCGCCGTCATCAGGACCTCTCTGCCGCTGGCGGACAAGCCGGGCGTGGCGCGGGGGCGCACGAGCGCACCCGACCTACCCTGGGCACATGGCACGCTCTCCCCTCACTCTAGCCGCGTCGGTGACGTCGGCTCTGCCCCGCGTGGGCGTCGTCGGCGTCGGCGTCCTGACCGAGGGCGCGGCCGGTCGCTACGACGCCGCCCTCGCCGAACTCGACGACGGGCGCCGGGTCGTCGTGCGTGCCCCGGCCGACACGGATGCGGCGCCCGAACTGGCTGCCGAGGCTCGCGCGCTGCGCGCACTGACTCCCGGAGTGCGGGGCCTCCTGCCCTTCCGCGCGCCGGAGCTCCTCGGCGAGACGGGCATCGGCGATGCCCGTGCGGTGGTCGTGGACTTTCTTCCGGGGTATCGCGTGGACGCCGCGCATCTGCCCTCCGGTCGAGGAGCAGCGACCTCGATCGGCGAGGCTCTCGCTGCGCTTCACGCTCTTCCGCTGTCGATCGTGCGAACCGAGGGGCTCCCCGTCCGCACTCCGCAGCAGGTCCGTGACGACGTTTCGCGACTGGTCGACCGGGTCGAGGCGACGCGTTCCGCGCCGCTCGCGCTGCTGGATCGCTGGCGCCGTGCCGTCGCGGCCGACGAGCTCTGGCGCTTCGAGTCCGCCGTCGTGCTCGGCGGAGCGGGCGCGGCATCGTTCCTCTTCGAGGACGTGGATGCCGTCCCGCACGTCACCGGCGTGCTCGAGTGGCACGGACTGTCCGTGGGCGATCCGGCGACGGACCTCCAGTGGCTGGCGTCCGCTCCGGCGGCAGCGGCAGACGTCTACGCTTCCTACGTGGCACGCAGTGGCCGGGCGCCGGACGCCCTCGTTCGGTCGCGCGCCCGCCTGTACGCCGAACTCGAGTTCGCGAAGTGGCTGGTGCACGGAACCGAGACGGGCCGCCAGGACATCGTCGACGACGCCGTCGGCCTGCTCGAGTCGCTGGCGGCGGGTGTGCGCGACGACGACATCGTGTCGGATGCCGCACTCGGAGTCGACGAAGCGATCGCTCTGCTCGACCGCGTGCCCGAGGCTCAGTCCGCGGCCGTCGACACGTCGATGCACACCGACGCGTACGACCCGGAGGAGCTGGCGCTGTGGGTCGGCACCGGTGACGCCGAGGGTCCCGACGAATCGCTCGATGCTCCGGTGACTGCGGGCGGCTCGCCCGAGGCGACCGACCCGCCGTACGACGACGTCTCGACCGCGCCGATCGACATCTCCACCTGGGCGAAGCGCAAGGACGACGCGCCCGCCCCTGCCCCGACGACCGGGACCGACAACTCCGACGCGCAGGCGGACGCCGAGCGGGCATCGGACGCGGCACTGCGTCGCTGGCTGTCCGAGTAGCCGCCGCTCGCAGCTGAGCGGAAGCTCTCGGCGCTCCCGTGCGTCGCGTCAGCCGCGCAGAACCAGATCGTCGGCCACGTAGTACAGCGCCACGTCGATCTGGTCGAGGGGAACGCCGTGCTTCTCGTGATAGGCGCGGCGATACAGCTGCAGCTGCAGCATCCGCTCTTGCCGTTCTGAGGCGGTGCGCGGGGGGGCGCCGGTCTTCCAGTCCACGATCTCGATCCGACCCCCACGGTCATCGCGCCGGTAGACGGCGTCGAGCTTGCAGATGACCACGTGCGGCCTCCCGTCGAGTCCTGCCGCGCCCTCTGCCACCGGGAAGTCGATCTCGGTCTCGACCTCGATCGGGCTGAGCGCTCCCCATTCGGACGCGGCGAAGTTCGCCTGCAGCTTCGCCAAGACCTCCGCGTCCTCCGCCGACGCCGTGGTTGCCGGCGCGTCCTCGTCGAGTTCCCAGAGCGCGTCGTCCAGAGAGCGCGCCATGCCGATGCGGCCCGAGCGCTGTTCGACCCACGCGTGGAACAGCGTCCCGAGCCGGGTCTGGCGGAAGGGACGCTCGGGCATCGGCCGCGCGATGCGTGCGACCGTTCCGGCGTAATCCGACACGAACTCCTTGTACCGCGAGGCCGCGATGCGCGTCGGAGCCGCATCCGCTGAGGGTCGTCGGCGCTCGTCGCGCTCCGCCAGGAGCAGGGCCGCGTCACGGTCGGGGGTCGCGCGCGGCAAAGCCGCAGCGGCCCGAACCGCGGCGGCGGCGCGCTGCACCGCCTCGCGGCGGGCGCCGAGTGGATCGATCGGCCACTGCAGCACCCGGCGCTCGCCGAGGTAGGGGTCGTCGCCGGGATCGTCATCAGCCAAGTCGAGCCCGAGGGCGGCGGCGATCTCGCTGAGGAACACGCTGCGCTCGCGGGGGCGCTTCGTACCCGACCAGCTCGCACCGGACAGCAGGAGGTGGTCCCGCGCACGGGTGACCGCGACGTACGCGAGCCGCCGGTCCTCCTCGAGCTGACGGGCCCGGTTGGCAGCGACGAACGAGTCGAAGGCGGCCTTCAGGTGCTGCTGGGTCGGCGCTACGGCCCTCTCCCACTGCAGCGCGGGCAGCCAGCGCGCGTCGCCGCGGAATGAGTAGGGCAGGATTCCGAAGCCCAGCCAGCCCTTCGTGTCGCGCGGCATGCTCGGCAGCTCGTCCTTGACCAGGCGCACGACCGCCACGGCATCCCACTCCAGGCCCTTGGAGCCGTGGATGGTCAGAAGTTGGACCACATCGGCCTCGGGCGGTTCGGTGCGGGGGGCGAACTCGTCGAGCTGCTCGGCATGGTCGAGCCAGGCGAGCAGGTTCGCGATCGAGCCCGACTCGTCGGCAGCGAGGAAGGCATGCAGCTCGTCGACGAACGCGCGCAGCTGAGCCGAGGCGATCCGGGCCGGTCCGCGCGATTCGTTCGCCGCGAGTTCGACGTCCAGCCGCAGCTCCACTTCGATGAGCCGCACGATGTCGGGGATCGGCATCCCGACCGCCCGGCGCAGTCCCGCGAACACCGAAGCCGCGTCGCGCAGCCGCTCGCGCGCCTCGCGCGTGAATCCGCTCAGCCAGCCGTGATCGGGCTGATGACGCAGCACGAAGTCGAGCGCATCCACCAACGACCCGTCGTCGTCTCCGGCACTGCTGCGGATGCGCTCGACCACGTCAGGGGCAAGGGGCTGGAGTGCGGCATCGTGCCGCGCGATGCGGCGCGCCAGGGCGCCGAGCTCACGCAGGTCGGGCAGCCCGATCGCCCACCGGGGGCCCGCGAGCAGCCGGATCAGCGCCGACCCCGCGCTCGGGTCGCTCAGCACCCGCAGCGCGCAGACGACGTCCACCACCTCCGGGGTCGAGAGCAGTCCGCCGAGCCCGAGGATGCGGTGCGGGATGCCATGCCGTCCGAGTGCATCCCCGAAGCGCACCATGTGCTTCTTGCTGCGGAACAGGATCGCCCCCGTCGTCGAACGCCCGTCCATCGCCCGCGCGGCGCGGACCTGGGCGAACCACTCCGCCACCCGGTCGGCCTCGGTGTCGAGATCGGTCTCGAATACCAGTCCGACAGAGCCGCGCGGCGCCGCCGGCCGCGCCCGCAGCTCGTCGACGGCGACGGATGCCGAGGCCGCGAGCGGTGCCAGCACGGCGTTCGCGGCGGTGAGCACGTCCGAGCTGTTGCGCCAGCTGGTCAGGAGCGAGAAGTGCGCGCACGTCCGATCGGGAGAGAACGCCGCAGGGAAGCCGCCGAGGTTGCCCGCGCTCGCTCCTCGCCAGCCGTAGATCGCCTGGTGCGGGTCGCCCACCGCCATCACGCCGGAGTCCGCGAACAGGGCGGCGAGCAGATCTGTCTGCACCACCGAGGTGTCCTGGTACTCGTCGAGAAGCACGACGCGGTAGCGTTCGCGCACCTCGGCTGCCACGACCGGGTGGGTGCGCACCACATCAAGGGCTCCTGCGACCTGATCCGAGAAGTCGAGCACGCCGATCCGGCGCTTCTCGGCCGCATACTCCCGGGCGAGGTCGGCGAGCAGGGCGAGGGCGCCGACCTTCTCCTGGGCCTCCGCCACATCGCCGTAGACCACGGTGCCCTTGCGGGTCGACGGCCGCTCGAGCACATCGCTGAACCGGCTCGGGAAGTCGGCGAGCTCGTCGAATGACACGAGATTGTCGACCCCGTCGCGAGCGATCCGCAGCGCCGCGTCGACGATGCTGCGCACCGCCTCGCCGCGCGTCTCCAGCCGCGGGTCGTCCGAGGCGAACACCACTCGGCGCATCAGCAGCCACGCCGCCGACTCGGAAAGCAGTACCGCCTCGGCGTCGCGACCGATGCGGACCGCGTGCTCCCGAACGATCTGGTCGGCGAAGCTGTTGTACGTCGCGACCGTGGGACGGTGCAGCAGCGTGTCGTCGTCGGGCGCCCCGGGCGACGCGCGCACTTCGGCGGCGAGTGCGTCCATCGCGGCGTGACGCGCCGCCGACGCCTTCGCGCCGTCGCCCCCGGCACGCTCGAGCTCGCCGAACAGGTCGAGGCGACCGTCCGCGTGCAGTGCGGGCAGTGCGGCGAGCAGCCCGCGCTGCTCGAATTCGGCCAGCCGTTGCAGTCGACGCTGGATGCGGTCGGAGAGCTCGCCCGCCGCCTTGCGCGTGAAGGTGAGACCCAGCACTTCATCGCGGCGGACGATCCCGTTCGCCACAAGCCAAACGACACGCGCGGCCATGGTCTCGGTCTTTCCACTGCCGGCTCCGGCGACGACCAGGGCGGGAGCGAGGGGCGCCTCGATCACCGCAGCCTGTTCGTCGGTCGGCGGGAACTGGCCGAGTGCCGCCGCGATCACGTCCGCCGACAGCGTCGCCAGCGAGAGTGATGCCGTCATGATGCGCTCACCGCGCCGATCGTGTGGATGCGGCACAGACCGTACGAGAACTCGTCGCGGCAGTGATCCTCGTACGGCGCGGTGAAGGACGTTCCCCGCATGACGTCGACGGCCGCCCGGACGCGGCCGAGGAACAGCTCCCGCCGCTCGTCGTCGAACGGGGGCTGCCACGGCGTGGCGTATTCCGATCGGGTCGCCGTCGGACGCAGCACGAGCAGCTTCGCCCCTCCCGGCGGAAGCCCTGCCGCAGCGGGGATCGCACCGGACTCGTACGCCAGCTGGTATGCACCGAGCTGCGGATTGTCGACGACCTTCGCATCGGTCTGAGGCTCGCGCTTACCCGTCTTTAGGTCCATGATCACGACCGTGCCATCGGGCGTGAGCTCGACGCGGTCGATGTACCCCGACAGGATCGCGCCGTGCTCGAACGCCGCGGAATCCTCCAACGGGATCGCCACCTCGAAATGAGGCTCCGCGCCGATGAGCGCGCCGCCGGACTCTTCGAACCGACGCAGATACAGATGCAGCCTCCGCACGAGGTCACGGGCTCGCGTTCGTTCCGCCCGGTCGCGCCAGGCCGCTTCGAACGTCAGCTCGCCCCACCGCGACTCGACCTCGGCCCACAGGCTCGCCTCGTCGGAGCCGGCCGAATGTTCCAGCGCCGCGTGGATGATCGTGCCGAGACCCGCCGTAGCCCCGCCCGGATCGCCACCGAGATCGCCGATGACCCAATTGAGCTCGCACTCCTCGAGCGCATGCAGGCGCGACGGCGACACGCGCACGTCCTCCCGGGAGAGGTCGCGCAGCGGCCCGGCGGAAGTGGGCGCGGCCACACCGAACCATTCGCTCGGCGCGGCGCCGGGAACCGCAGCATCGGCCAGCAGAGCCAGCTGCCTCGCGGACCGCTCGGCATCGCCGCGCGCGGATGGGTCGGTCAGTGCCCGCCGGTGCTGCGCGACGAGCCCGCGCAACGACAGCGGGTGCTCGACCGTGTATCGCTCGGGGTCGGGCAGGAACTCGAAGAAGACGCTCGGCCCGGTGTCGTCGTCGTCGACTGAGGTGACGACGACGCGCTCCGTCGCGCGCGACAGCGCGCGCGCGAGCAGCCGGAGCTCGTCGTGCATCGCGGCACGGCGCCGATCCAGCGTGGACGCGACACCGCCGTCTGCGCGGGCAGCGGCATCCGCCAGGCGCCACGTGTCCAGCAGTGATCCTCGCAGCCGCGTATTCGGCCACACCCCGTCCTGCACACCCGCGATCACCACCGTGTCGAACTCGGTGCCCAGCGCCCCGGCAGGAGTGAGAATGCGCACGGTCTCCCCGCCGGAGGGTGCATCGAGCCGGTCCTCGGCGACGCCGCTGTCGAGGATGCCGCGCACGAACACCCGCGGGTCGGCATCCAGCGATCGCTCGACGAACCGCTTCGCAGCCTGGAACAGGGCGACCACCGCATCGAGATCGCGGTTCGCCTGCTCGGCGAGCGGACCGGCGCCGCGCGCGAGCTCGGACCATGACCGTTCCAGCCCGCTGCGATCCCACGCCGTCCACAGCAGCTCGTGCGCCGTCGCACCCCGTGCGAGCTCTTCTCGCAGCACGGCGAGCGTCCGGGCCACGACAGCCGCCCGCCGGGCCTCGCGCGTATCGATCAGGTCGAACTCGAGCGGCTGCCGCATCGCCGAGAGCAGCAGCTCGCGTCCGGACAGCGCCGGATCGGCGCCCGGTTCCTGAGCTTGCCGGAGGGCGGTGTGACGCAGCGCCGATCTCAGCCGGCGCAACTCGATGGGGTCGAGGCGCCCGCCCGTCCCGAGCAGCGCCTCGACCGCGTCATCGGAGGTCCATTCGTCGCGAGCCGCCAGGTCGATGAGGCGCAGCAGATCACGCACCGGGGCGAGCGTGCCCAGGGGCCGCCCCGGGCCGCTGGACCGCGTGGGAACCTCCCGCGCGCCGAGCTCGACTTCGAGCGCCGCGACCTGACGCGTGTCGTGAGCGAGAACGCCGCACGCCGACCAGGGGACCCCGTCATGCACGTGCCGTTCGCGCAGCAGCCGCGCGATGGCGTCGTACTGCTCGGCCGCCGAACGCAGCGTCAGTGCGCGCACCGACCCGTCGGCTGCCGCGCCGCCTCCGCCCGAGCGATGCGCGACCACGCCGACCGCGCCGATGCGCTGCGTCACCTGGCGGACCAGCTCGTTCTGCCAGGCGGTGCCGCGGTGAGAGACCCCGAGCACCGAGACGCCGCCGAGGCTCGCCGCGAGGCGGGCGAAGTTCTCGGGCGTGGCACCGCGGAAGGCTCCCGACCCGACATCCGGGTCGCCGAAGGCCAGCACCGCCGTGCCCCGGTCGACGCACGCCTCCAGCAGCTCCACGCCGCCGAGGGTCAGCTCCTGCGCATCGTCCACCAGGATGACCGCGGCGCGGCCGACCGCCTCTGCGCCCAGAGGGGCGGTGCGCAGCACTCCGACGGCCTCGCGCACCAGCCCCGCGGCATCCCGGTGCGCGCCGCGCATGTCGGCCCGGACGTGAAGGTACTCATCCAGGAAGGACGCCATCGTCTCCCACACCGGGATCGCGTGGGCGGCGCCGAGTTCGCGGAGCCGGCGCGATTCGATGCCGAGGGTCGTGCACTCGGCCAGGAAGGCGCGCACTTCGGTGCGGAAGCCCTTCGTGGAGCGGATCGCCGTGCCCAGCCAGTCCGGCCAGCGGCCGCGACCATCGGCCTCGTCTTCGGCATCTCCCTGCAGCAGATCCTGGATGAGCTGATCTTCGTCACCGCCGGTCAGCAGCT
>NZ_DASUNI010000350.1:0-16939 GCF_036277215.1 Microbacterium sp.
GGCGTGATCTCGGGTGGCCAGCTGCTGCGCGGAGCGCAGGGCGTCGCCGGCGACATCGGCCACGTGCGCGTCGCGCGCGGATCGGACGTGCCCTGCAGCTGCGGCAACCGCGGCTGCCTGGAGGCACTCGCATCGGGTCCCGCGATCGCGCGCGAGCTGCGCGCGCAAGGCATCGAGGCGGTGAACGGCAATGACGTCGTCGATCTGGTCAAGCACGGCAACATCGACGCGATCCAGGCCGTGCGCCAGGCCGGCCGCGACATCGGCGAGGTGCTCAACGCGTGTGTGAGCCTGATGAACCCGTCGGTCATCGCGATCGGCGGATCGATGGCACGCGTCGGCGAGCACCTGATCGCCGGTGTGCGCGAGATCGTCTACACGCGCTCGACACCGCTCGCGACCGAGCACCTCGCCATCGTGCAGTCCGCCGCTGCCGAGGATGCCGGCGTGCGCGGTGCGGGCATGCTCGCGATCGAGCACGCCCTCTCGCCGGCGTCACTGCACATGCTCGTCGGCGCCTGAGCGGAGTCGCACGCCGCACGCCGCCTACGCTGGATGCATGCACGGCGAATACAAGGTGCCCGGAGGCAAGCTGGTCGTCGTCGACCTCGAGGAGCGCGACGGCCGGATCGCCGACTTCCACCTCGCCGGCGATTTCTTCCTCGAACCCGACAGCGCGCTCGCAGACATCGACGCCGCCGTCAACGGACTGCCGATCGCGACGGATGCCGCGGCCATCGCCGCCGCAGTGCGCGCGGCGCTGCCCGAGGGGGCGCAGCTGCTCGGGTTCACGCCCGACGCGGTCGGCACGGCCGTGCGCAGGGCGCTGGTGACGGCACCGGGATGGCGGGACTTCGACTGGGAGATCGTGCACGAGCGGCCCGTGTCGCCGCGCATGAACCTCGCCCTCGACGAGGTGCTCACGAGCCGCGTCGGCGACGGACGGCGCCGTCCGACCCTGCGCCTCTGGGAGTGGGACGAGTCGGCCGTCGTCATCGGATCGTTCCAGTCGTACCGCAACGAGGTGGACCCCGAGGGCGCGGCGCGGCACGGGTTCGATGTCGTGCGGCGCATCTCGGGCGGCGGTGCGATGCTCATGGCGGCGAACTCGATCGTGACCTACTCGCTGTACGTCCCGGCATCCCTCGTCGCCGGCATGACGTTCGCCGACTCGTACGCCTTCCTCGACGACTGGGTCCTGCAGGCGCTGCGCTCGCTCGGAATCGAGGCGACCTATCAGCCGCTCAACGACATCGCCAGCCCGCAGGGGAAGATCGGCGGAGCTGCGCAGAAGCGGCTCGCGAACGGGGGAGTGCTGCACCACGCCACCCTCAGCTACGACATGGACGGCGAGGTGATGACCGAGGTGCTGCGCATCGGCCGCGAGAAGCTCAGCGACAAAGGAACCGTGTCGGCGGCGAAGCGCGTCGACCCGCTGCGGCGTCAGACGGGGCTGTCGCGCGAGGCGATCATCGAGCGGTTCATCGACACGTTCGCGAAGCTCTACGGCGCCGTGCCGGGTCGCATCACCGACGAGGAGTACGCCGAGGCCGAGGCGCTCGTCGAGTCGAAGTTCGCGACCGACCCGTGGCTGCACCGGGTGCCGTGAGCGACGCGGCCCGGCCGGCCGCGGCCGATCCGGGGCAGCCGATCCCGCGTGGATCGGTCACCATCCACCACGGTGACAACCTCGACGTCGCGGCGGGGTATGCCGACGGCTCATTCACCCTGATCTACCTCGACCCGCCGTTCAACACCGGACGCACCCAGGGCAAGGCGCTGGAGACCGCACGCACGGTGTCGGGGATTCAGTCTGCGCCGAGTCCCCCGGACGACGACACCGCGGTTTCCCGCGGGCTGGATGCCGAGGCGGCCGCGCCGCGACTGAATCCCGAACCGGAGAACGGCGGACCGGTCGTGCGACGGGGCTTCCACGGCCGCGAGTACGAACGGCTGCGCGGTGACCTTCGCACCTACGACGACCGGTTCGACGACTACTGGGGCTTCCTGGAGCCCCGGCTCGTCGAGGCGTGGCGCCTGCTCGCCGTCGACGGCACGCTCTACGTGCACCTGGACTATCGCGAGGCGCACTACGCCAAGGTGCTGATGGACGCGCTGTTCGGGCGCAGCCGCTTCCTCAACGAGCTCATCTGGGCCTACGACTACGGCGCCAAGACGCGCCGGCGGTGGCCGACCAAGCACGACACGATCCTCGTCTACGTCAAGGATCCGGATCGCTACTGGTTCGATTCGACCGCCGTCGATCGCGAGCCCTACATGGCACCCGGCCTGGTCACGCCCGAGAAGGCGGCACGCGGAAAGCTGCCGACCGACGTCTGGTGGCACACGATCGTGCCGACGACCGGCCGCGAGAAGACGGGATACCCGACGCAGAAGCCCGAAGGCATCCTCCGGCGCATCGTGGAGGCCTCGAGCCGGCCCGGCGACCGCGTGCTCGACCTGTTCGCCGGCAGCGGCACGACCGGCGCGGTCGCCGCCGCGCTCGGACGCGATGCCGTGCTCGTGGACGCCAACCCCGCGGCGATCGAGATCATGCTCAGCCGGATGCCGGGGGCCACCGTTCTCGGCGAGCCGGACGATCTGCGGCTCACCCTCCCCGAAGCACCTCGATCTCCTCGCGGTTGATCTCCGCCGCCCGCGCGAACAGCTCGTTCGCGAACTCGATCTGCTCGTCGGTGAGTGTCGCGAGGTAGTCGGCCCAGCGCTGTCCGACGCGGCCGTAGATCGGTCCGACCCTGTCCAGGACGGTGTCGGCCTGTGCGGTGACGATCACCCTGCGACGATCGCCTGCGTCGCGCTCCCGGGTCACATAGCCCGCGCGCTCGAGGCGGTCGACCACCGCCGTGATCGCGCCGCCCGCCGTGAGGCCCGTCCGCTGCGCGAGTTCGCCGGGGGTGGCCGGTCCCTCGCTCATCAGCAGACTCACGGCCTGCATGTCGGTGCTGTTGATGCCGCCGACCCGCGCCACGGCGTCCTGGAAGAGCACGGCGCGAGCCATGAACTCCCGCATGACCTCCGCCATCCGTTCGATGCCGGCGTCGCGCGTTGACTTCTTCGACATCCAGATCTATTCTCTCTAATTACGAGAGACTCCATACGAGAGAGTCTCGCCCACATACAGGATAACAAATGCCCAAAGCACTCGTCATCGGCGCCGGCGTCGCGGGACCGGCGGCCGCTCTGTTCCTCGGTCGCGCGGGCTGGGATGTCGAGGTCTTCGAAGCGGACAGCGCGCCCGACCCGTACGAAGGCCTGTTCCTCAACGTCGCGACCAACGGCCTCGCGATTCTCGAACAGCTCGGCCTGCGAGAACGACTCGTGTCGGATGCTCACCGTGCGTCTCGGATGGTCCTGCGCAGCGGAACCGGCCGGGTTCTCGGTTCCGTTCCCAACGGACCCGCCGGAGATCCGCAGCGGGGGAGCGTCGTCGTGCGACGGGGATGGCTGCATGCGGTGCTCCGGGAGGGCGCGGCGGCAGCCGGCGTGCCGCTCCGTTCCGGTGCTCGGCTGGTGTCCATCGACCAGACTGCGACGTCGATGCGCGCCACCTTCGCGGACGGACGCGCGGCCGAGGGCGACATCCTGATCGGCGCCGATGGAATCGGATCGCCTACCCGCCGCTGGATCGACCCCTCGGCGCCAGAACCGCGATACAGCGGTCTGGTCGGCACCGGCGGCTGCGCGCGCGTTCCAGGGCTCGAGCCGACGCGCGACGCGCAGCACTTCATCTTCGGCGCCCGCTCGTTCTTCGGCTATCTGGTCCGCGACGACGGCAGGGTGTACTGGTTCGCCAACATGACCGCACCTCAGCCGGAGCGAGGTTCCCTCCAGCGCATCACGGGTGCCGAATGGCTCGCGCGGCTGCGCGATCTGCACAGCGACGATTCGTTTCCTGTGCCGCAGATCCTGGAGAATGCTCACGGCGAGATCGGCGCGTACCCGATCTTCGACCTCGCCGGCGTTCGCTCGTGGAGTCGCGGGCGCGCAGTCGCCATCGGGGACGCGGTGCACGCCACGTCACCCAGTTCTGGGCAGGGCGCCTCCCTCGCGCTGGAAGACGCGATCACCCTCGCGATGTGCCTGCGCGACCTCCCCGACCACGCATCCGCCTTCGCCGAGTACCAGCGCGTCCGCCGCCCTCGGGCCGAGGCGGTCGTGAGGTACGCGCGTGCGATCGACTCGCGGAAACGGGTCACGAAGTCTCGCCTCGGCATCGCGATCCGCGACTGGATGATGCCGCGGTTCCTCAGGAGTGCGGCCGACGATACGCGCAACGACTGGCTGTACAACCACGAGATCGCCTGGGATCAGCCCGTGCCGTCGCGGCGCCCATAGTCTGGGTCGATGCGATTCGGAACCTTCATCCCCCAAGGCTGGCGTCTCGATCTGGTCGGAATCGACCCCGCCGAACACTGGTCGACAATGAGCTCGCTGGCCGGACGAGCGGATGCCGGACCGTGGGAGTCGCTATGGGTGTACGACCACTTCCACACGACTCCGGTCGCGACCGAGGAGGCGACCCACGAGGCGTGGACGCTGATGGCGGCCTTCGCGGCCTCCACGAGCCGCATCCGACTCGGCCAGATGTGCACCGCGATGGGCTACCGCAACCCCGTGTACCTCGCGAAGGTGGCCGCCACCGTCGATTCCATCTCGGGCGGGCGCGTGGAGATGGGCATCGGCGGCGGATGGTACGAGCACGAGTGGCGCGCCTACGGGTACGGGTTCCCCGCGATCGGCGGCCGGCTCGGCCGGCTTCGCGAGGGGGTCGAGATCATGCGCCAGGCATGGACGACGGGTACGGCGACGCTCGACGGCAAGCACTATCAGGTCGATGGTGCGATCGTCCGCCCACTGCCGCTGCAGGACGGCGGCATCCCGCTGTGGATCGCCGGAGGCGGCGAGAAGGTCACTCTCAAAATCGCAGCCCGCAACGCCTCCTACACGAATTTCGCGGGTTCGCTGGAGGAATTCGATCGCAAGAGCGACATCCTCCGCGCCCATTGCGACGATGCGGGTCGGGACTTCGGATCGATCACGCGGTCATCGAACTTCAACACGATCGTGGGCGAGACCGAAGGTGAGGCCGCGGACCGGCTCGCTTCCGTCGTCGAGCGGCTGCGGCCGCACGTGGGCGAGGAACGCGCGGCGGCGATCGAGTGGGACTACCTGAACTCGCCGGGCTTCGGGAGCGTGGAGCAGGTGGCCGAGCGTCTCGCCGAGCGGGCGGAGCACGGCCTCGGTTACGCGATCCACTACTTCCCGGAGGCCGCGTACGACCGCTCCGGGATCGAGCTGTTCGAGCGCAAGGTCATCGGTGCGCTCTCGTCGAGCGCCGCACCGGCTCCGATCGCCCGGTAGCCTCGCGTCAGACCAGAGCGCGAACGCTGGCGTAGCCGTCGGTCGCGACGTCGGGACGATAGGCGTCGCCGCCGAACACCCGGGTGGTGCCAGGTGACGCGGACCAGGTGGGCCAGCCCGGGTCGTTGTCGCGAATGAACGAGACGGCGGAGCCGTGCAGCGCGGCCGCGAGCGCCCGCGGCGGCTCCTCGCCGGCGATCGCGCCGACCCGCTCGGCGTCGAGGCAGTCGAACCAGAACGGCACGTCCAGGCAGTGGCCTGCCCACCCGTTGACCGGAGACCGCCAGGCGAAGCGGTAGACCCAGGTGGCGGCATCCGCTCGCGCATCGGCGACGCGCACGACCTTCACGCGGAAGATCGAGTCCGTCGCGAAGCGGCCGAGCACGGCCGCCGTTCCTCTGCGGCGCTGCGGGGCGTTCGCGGCGAGATACTCCCTCCGCTTCGCCGGCTCGAGCCTCAGCCTGCCGAGTGCGAGCGAGACCGGAACGATCCGGAGCCTGTTCTTGACGCGGTCGGTGAGCGCGGTGAACTCGTCGTCGGTCGTGCCCAGCACCAGCGGGATGCCGGAGCCGGTGCCCGCGCGGATCGACTCGATCGTCGGGCGGGGAAGCAGATCTCCATCCACCATCGGACCCCACGCCAGTCCGTCGTCCAGCAGCGACTGGATGGGGGCGAGCGGGTCCTTCGAGTCGGGGGCCGCAGCGGCTCGCTGCAAGTCGACGAGCTCTTGCTCGGGGACGCTCGAGAATCCGGCCCGGTTCGGCGCGACGCCCGCGAGGTTCGCGAGTTTGGCCGAGAGCGTCCGCGCCCTCTCCGGTGCCACGTCGGCGAGCGCGGCGGACAGGGCCCATGCCGCGGAGAAGAGTCCCTGCGCCGCCGGCATCCCGAGCAGGGTGAGCACCGCGCCGCCGCCCGCCGACTGACCGGCGATCGTGACGCGTGCGGGGTCGCCGCCGAATGCGGTGATGTTCTCGCGCACCCACTTCAGCGCGGCGAGCCAGTCCCGCACGCCGCGGTTGCTCGGGGCGCCGGAGATGTGGCCGAAACCGTCGAAGCCGAGGCGGTACGAGATGGTCACCGTGACGACTCCGTCGCGGTTGAACGCCGCTCCGTCGTACCACGGGCTCGCCGGGGATCCGGCGATGTAGCCACCGCCGTGGATGTAGACGAGCACCGGAAGCGCGGCATCGGATTGGGCCGGCCGGGGGGTGAAGACGTTGACGTTCAGTGTCGAATCGCCCGGGATCGCCGGCTCGGGGATCAGCGTGTCGCCGGGATCCGTGCGGTTCGCGGTCGCGCCGTAGTCGAGGGCATCGCGCACACCGTCCCAGGGTTCGGGCGGCACGGGCGCGGCGAAGCGCAGGTCGCCGACCGGCGCCTGTGCGAAGGGGATTCCGACGAACGCCGCCGACCCGCCGCGCCATGCCCCGCGGACGCGGCCCGGGGTGATCTGCACGATCGGGTCGGGATGCTGTGTCACGAGAGGTGCCCTTCGGGAAAGAGACGGGGGATGCCCGGTCGATGGCTCAGGATGACACGCGGGCAGCGCGGGTCAGCTGCCGCTCCCGCATTGCCAGGAACAGCGGGAAGGTGAATGCGAACGCGGTCAGCGCTGCGCCGGCCACGTAGAGCCAGCCGAACCGCATGCCGAGGCGGCGCGCTTCGATCAGGAGGAAAACACTGCCCGCGACGGCGACGACCAGCAGGTCCACCGTGATCGAGGACACGGCCGGACCGCTCGTCACGAGGTCTCCGAGGTAGTCGGCCATCTGCGCGATCGCGAGGACGTTGAACCACCACGTGCCGATCAGCCCGGCCACGGCCAGAGCCAGGTAGACGAATGCCAGGGGGGTCCAGTCGCGGGTCATGGCGCCATGATGCCACCCCTCGGTGCGGCCGATGTGCGCCGGATTCGTGTCAAGCCCTACGTCCCGAGCGGCGGCCACCGTAGCGTTGCATCGTGACTCACACCCCCCGAACCACTCCGACGGATGCCGCGACGCCGACAGCGCGCGACTTGGCGCGCCAGATCGCGGTGATCTCGGCACTCGGCTTCACGCTCGTGGCAGTGTTGGTCGGCGTCGGCGGGCTCGGCGGCACCGAGGTCGAGAACTCGCAGGGCGGGCAGCTGTCCGCTCAGGGCTCGTTCCTCGCGCCAGCCGGCCCGGCGTTCAGCATCTGGTCGGTGATCTATCTGGGTCTCATCGGCTACGCGGTCTGGCAGGCGCTGCCCGGGCAGCGCGGCTCGGCGCGGCAGCGGGCGGTCGGGTGGTGGATCGCGCTCACGATCGTCCTCAACGGTCTGTGGCTGGTCGCGGCTCAGCTGCTCACCATCGAGTGGACCGTCGTGGTGATCGTCCTGCTGCTGATCGCACTGTGCATCACCTTCCGGCTGTCGGTGCTCACCCGCACGCCCCGAGCGGGCTTTCTCGACGCATTGCTGATCGACGGCGTCACCGGCCTGCACCTGGGCTGGGTCACCCTCGCCACCGTCGCGAACATCGCCGCGTGGCTGACCGGCGTCGTCCCCGACTCGTGGGCGGACAACGCGACGGCGTGGGGTGTCGCGGTGCTCGCCGTGGTCGCGGTGATCGGGCTGGGCATTTCGTGGCGGAGCGGCTGGCGCGTCGCGCCGGCGCTCGCACTGGCGTGGGGACTGTCGTGGCTGGCGGTGGGACGCCTGACCGGCGAGCCTCAGAACACTGCGATCGGCATCACCGCCATCGTGGTCGCCGCCATCGTGCTCCTGGTGCCGGTCGCGGTCGCCGGACTGCGGTTCCTCCTGCCCGAGCACGACTGACAGAGGTCACGATCGACGGCGGTCACAGGCGCCGTCAAGGTCACGATCGGCGGCAGTCACGACTGCAGGAATGCCAGCAGCGCCTCGTTGACCTGATCGGCATGGGTCCACAGCATCCCGTGCGGCGCTCCGGCCACCTCCACGTAGGTCGAATCCGGCAGCAGCTTGCGCAGGGGCCGCGCGGTCGAGTCGATCGGCACGATGCGATCAGCGGTGCCGTGCACGATCAGCGTCGGCACGTCGATCTTCGCGATGTGGGGCCGGAAATCGGTCGGCCAGGTCAGCGGTGCGGCTGCGATCGCGGCATTGCCCGCGTGGTTCGCCGTTTCCACGCTCGCCGCCAGCGCCTCGGGCGACATGCGCGAACCGAGGTTCTCATCGAGGTTGTAGAAGTCTTCGAAGAAGCCGGTGAGGAAGGCGTAGCGGTCCTTGCGGATCGCGTCGGTGAAGCCCTCGAAGAACTCCTTCGGGCCGGCGCCGTCAGGGTTGTCGTCGGACTTGAGCAGGTACGGCAGGATCGACGACACGAACGCTGCTCTCCCCACCCGTTCACTGCCGTACTGGCCCAGGTAGTGCGCCACCTCGCCGGCACCCATCGAGAAGCCGACGAGCGTCACGCGTTCGAGATCGAGGGTGTGCATCAGCGAGTTGAGGTCGGACGCGAAGGTGTCGAAGTCCGAGCCGGCGAACGTCTTACTGGACCCGCCGAAGCCGCGTCGGTCGTAGGCGATGACGCGATAGCCGGCATCGATCAGCACGGACTGCTGCCGGCCCCACGACTCCGAGTTCAGCGGAAAGCCGTGGATCAGCACCACGGTGGGACCCTTGCCCTGGTCGGTGTAGAAGAGCTTGATGTCGGCAGAGTTCTCGATGCCTACCGTGATGAAAGCCACGCGCGCATTCCCTCCCGCCGAGGTGTCAGATGCCCCGGGCACCTGTACGACGGTAGAGCGAGGTCCCCCTGCGCACCAGGGGTTGCGGCGTGAGTGCGAGGGGATTAGACGTCGCGGGCGGCGCCCGCGGACGGACGCACCGAGAAGATCGTGGGGGCCGCGAAACCGGATGCCGCGAACGCCGCGGTGGCGGCATCCGTCACCGTCGCAACCGAATCGTGCGCGACGAGCGCGATCGCCGCCCCGCCGAATCCGCCTCCCGTCATGCGAGCGCCGACTGCGCCGGCCGCCATCGCCGCGTCGACCGCCGTGTCCAGCTCGGCCACCGAGATCTCGAAGTCGTCGCGCATCGAGGCGTGCGAGGCGAGAAGGAGTTCGCCGATCGCGGACGGTCCCTGCTCACGAAGCGCCCGCACGGTGTCGAGCACCCGCTGGTTCTCGGTCACGATATGCCGCACGCGGCGGAAGGTGACCTCGTCCATCAGCTCCGCCGCCCGGGCCAGGTCGTCCACCGACAGGTCGCGCAGCGCGGGCACGCCCATCGCGGCGGCGCCTCGCTCGCAGGCCTCGCGGCGCTCGCCGTACCCGCCCGTGGCGTGGGAGTGCTTCACCCCGGTGTCGATCACGACGATCTCGAGGCCGGCATCGGTGAAGCCGAGATCCACGACGTCCGCCTCGAGCGACCGGCAGTCCAGGAAGATCGCCGCGTCGGCGCGGCCCAGCATCGAGGCCATCTGGTCCATGATCCCGGTGGGAGCCCCGACGGCGTCGTTCTCGGCGGTGCGGCCGACCTGGGCGAGCGCGACGCGATCGAGCCCGAGCCTCCACGTGTCGTTCAGCGCTGCCGCGACGGCGCCCTCGATGGCGGCCGAGGACGACAGTCCCGCCCCGATCGGCACGTCGGACGCGATCGCCAGATCGACGCCGCGAACGGATGCCGCGTCCACTCCCGTCGCGCGCAGCAGCGCCCACGCGACACCGAGCGGATAGGTCGACCACTCGGGGACGGCGCCCCGGTTCTTCGGGAAGAGCAGGTCGAGTCCCGTGAGGTCCACCTCGACGGTCTCGCCCTCGACCGTCGAGGTGACCCGGATGTGGCCGTCCGCCCGCTCGCCCAGCGCGACGCATGTGCGCTGCTGGATGGCGAACGGCAGGACGAAGCCGTCGTTGTAGTCGGTGTGCTCGCCGATCAGATTGACACGGCCCGGCGCCGACCAGGTGCCGACCGGCCCCGAACCGGTGAGCTCGGTGAACAGGTCGCGCGCCTGCGATGCCGCGGTCACGCCGTGACCTCCGGGACGGTCTCGAGGGCGTCGCGCAGCCGGGCGGCGGCGGTTTCGGGCGGTACGTCGCCGATCCACGCGCCCATTGCGGCCTCCGAGCCCGCCAGGAACTTCAGCTTGTCGGGTGCTCTACGCGGGGAAGTGAGCTCCAGCCGCAGCCGGGCCGCGTCGCGGCCGACGCGCACGGGCGCCTGATGCCAGGCGGCGATGTACGGCGTCGGCGTCGTGTACAGCGCGTCGACTCCGCGCAACAGCCGCAGGTACAGCGGAGCGAGCTCGTCGCGCTCGGCATCCGTCGTCTCGGCGATGTCGGCGACGTGACGGTGCGGCATCAGGTGCACCTCGAGCGGCCAGCGCGCGGCGAACGGCACGAAAGCCGTCCAGTGCTGGCCACGCAGGATCACGCGCTCGGACGCCTGCTCGAACTCCAGGATGCGGGCGAACAGGTCCGGCCCCTCGCGGTCGATCGCTTCGAGCAGCCGCCGGGTGCGCGGGGTGATGTACGGGTAGGCGTAGATCTGGCCGTGCGGGTGGGCGAGGGTGACGCCGATCGCTTCGCCGCGGTTCTCGAACGGGAAGACCTGCTCGATGCCCGGGAGTGAGGAGAGGGCGGCGGTGCGGTCGGCCCAGGCTTCGATCACGGTGCGCGCCCGAGTCGCGGTCTGCGTGCCGAACGACCCCGCGTGCTCGGGACTGAAGCACACCACCTCGCAGCGTCCGACCGAGGTGCGGGTGCGACCGAGGCCCGGCGTGTCGAGGTCGTCGAGACCGAGTGGCGCGTCGACGGCCTGCGGAGCGTCGCCATGCGCGGCGGCGAGGGCGGGACCGAACGACGGCGACCTGTTCTCGAACACGGCCACGTCGTACAGCGAAGGGATCTCAGAGGGATTGCTCGGCGTCTGCGGGGCGAGCGGGTCGAGCTCGGCCGGGGGCAGGAATGCCCGGTTCTGCCGGCCGGCGGCAACCGAGATCCAGTCGCCGGTGAGGACGTCGCGGCGCATGGTCGCCGTCTCGGCCCGAGGATCCAGCGCGCGGGTATCGGCGCCTCGGTCGGCGCCGAGCGTCGTGCCCGGGTCGTCGAAGTAGATGAGATCGCGGCCGTCGGCGAGCGTCGTGGCCCGCTTGACGACTCCGGCGCCGAGGGTGGTGGCGCGCAACTCCTGCATGTTCACGTCAACACGCTAGCAGGACCTGCGTGGTAACGTCAACATGACGGGCTTTGCAGGAGTTGTGCGCGAGCCCCGAGAAGGGAAGCGATGAGCGAAGCCGAACAGAGCCGCCGGGTGTCCATGCGCGACGTCGCCTCCCGGGCGGGCGTCTCGGGGCAGACCGTGTCGCGCGTCGTCAACGACAGCCCGCGCGTGGATCCCGAGACCCGCGCGCGCGTGGAAACCGCGATGCGCGAGCTGGGCTACCGCCCGCACCGAGCGGCGCGGGCGCTGCGCACGGGACGGACCCACACCCTCGGCATCGTCGTGTCGACACTCGAGACGGTCGGTAACTTCCGGATGCTGCAGGCCGTCGCCGACGCGGCGGCCACCCGCGGCTATGCGCTCGCCGTCGTCACGGCGGCGGGAGCGGCCGCCCTCGCGGAAGCCTTCGACCGCCTCCGCGATCAGGGCGTCGACGGAGCGATCGTGCTGAACGAGGCGACGCCGCTCGCGCGCGGTGCCGACGCGCCGGCGGATCTGCGGCTGGTCGTGGTCGACTCGCCCGCCGATGAGCGGTTCGCCGTCGTCCAGTCCGACCACGAGGCCGGCGCTCGCGCCGCGACCGAGCACCTCATCGCCCTCGGACACCCGACTGTGTGGCACCTGGCCGGGCCCGAAGGGTCGTATGCCGCCGCGGAGCGCGAACGCGGCTGGCATGCCGCGCTCGAGGGCGCGGGTCTGGTTGCGCCGCCCGTGGTCCGCGGCGACTGGACCGCGGCATCCGGCCACCGCGAGGGTGTCGCCCTCGCCGATCGGCCCGACGTGTCCGCCTTGTTCGCCGCGAACGACCAGATGGCCCTCGGACTGCTCCGTGCTCTCGCCGAGGCGGGCCGGCCGGTGCCCGGCGAGGTTGCTGTCGTCGGCTTCGACGACATCGCGGATGCTGCGGACTACCTGCCTCCGCTCACGACCGTGCGGCAGGACTTCGACGAGCTCGGCGAGCGGGCGGTCGATGCGCTGATGGGCGCGATCGACGGGCGCGCGCCGCGCACCGACCTGGTGCCGACGCGGCTGATCGTCCGGGAGAGCTCGGTGCCGCGGCGCTGACGTGCCCTCCCGGTCGCGCATCCGGTCCGACCCGGCAGCCGCTCGCACCGATCGATCCCCACGGACGCCGCTAGCGTGGAGCCCGTGATCGTCGTTCTCGCCCCCGACTCGTTCAAGGGCACCCTCGGTGCCGCGGATGCCGCAGCCGCACTCGCTGAGGGGTGGCGGCGCGTCCGGCCGGACGACGAGATCCGGCTGCTGCCGATGGCCGACGGCGGAGTGGGGACTCTCGCGGCCTTCGCGGCCGCCGTCCCGGACGCCGAGCGCGTAAGCGTCCGCGTCACCGGGCCGGACGGCGCCGAGATCGACTCCGCGTGGCTGCGCCTCCCTCCGACTGCCGAAGCGCCCGCCGGCACCGCGATCGTCGAGCTCGGGGCCACATCCGGCATCGAGCTGCTCTCCGAACTCCGACCGCTCGACGCGCATACCCTCGGCCTCGGCCAGGCGATCGCCGCGGCGATCGCCGCCGGCGTCACCCGCGTGGTCGTCGGGCTCGGATCGTCGGCGTCGACCGACGGCGGCACGGGCATGCTGCGGGCGCTCGGCGCCCGCTTCCTGGACGCGGACGGCGGCGAGGTACCGCTCGGCGGGTCGGGGCTCGCCGCGATCGCCGAGATGGATCTGTCGCGCCTCGCCGCATTGCCGCCCGGCGGCGTCGTTGCGCTGACCGACGTGACCAACCCGCTGCTCGGGCGCCGTGGCGCGGCCGCGGTGTTCGGCCCGCAGAAGGGCGCCGATCCGGCCCAGGTCGGGCTGCTGGACGCCGGGCTCGCGAATCTCGCGCGGCTGGTCGATGCGGACGCGTCGACCCCGGGCGCCGGCGCGGCGGGCGGTACCGGGTTCGGCCTGCTGGCGTGGGGCGCGACCCTCGAGGCCGGGGCGGGTGCGGTCGCGGAGCTCGTCGGCCTGCCGGCAGCCGCGGCCGAGGCATCCGTGGTCGTCACGGGGGAGGGTTCGTTCGACGGCCAGTCCGCCGCGGGCAAGGTCCCCACGTACGTCGCCACCCTCGCCCGCGGCGCGCGGGTGGCTCTCGTCGCCGGACGCATCACCCCGGATGCCGACACGTCGGCGTTCGCCGCATCCATCTCGCTGACCGAGCTGGCAGGGTCGCCCGAGCAGGCGATGGCCGAGACCGCGCGCTGGCTGCGAGACGCCGGTGAGCGGTTCGCCGCCGAGGTCGCCTGAGCTCTCCTCCGATTGAGGCTGCCCGGCGAGGCGGCCGCGCTACGATTGACCTATGAATGAGAAAGCGCTTTCCGCGCGACGGCGGAAGGATGCCGCGCAACTCGTCGACGGGGAGCGTCCGACCCGGTCCGTGCTGCGGCTGCTCGCCCGTCGTCCGGGTCGCCTGTCGATCGCGCTGGCAGCCTTCGCGCTGAAGGAGATCCCGCTGTGGTTCCTGCCGGTCATCACCGCGGCGATCATCGACATCGTCGCCACCGGCGGAAGCCTGACGACCCTGCTCATCTGGTTCGGGGTCGCCGTCGTCCTGCTGCTGCAGAACTACCCGAACCACATCATCTATACCCGCAACTTCATGACCGTGGTCCGCGACACCGGTGCCGACCTGCGCCACGCACTCGCTGAGCGGATGCAGCGCCTGTCGATCGGATTCCACACGCGCGCCAGCGCGTCGGTCGTCCAGACGAAGGTCGTGCGCGACGTCGAGAACGTCGAGATGATGCTGCAGCAGGTGACGCATCCGCTGCTGTCGTCGATCATGGTCCTGGTCGGGGCGATCGCGATGACCGCGATCATGGTGCCGGAGTTCCTCCCGGTGTACGCGTTGGCGGTGCCGTTCGCGATCCTGCTGCGTTCCGCGATGGCTCGCCGTTCGCGGATCCGCAACGAGCGCTTCCGCCGCGAGATGGAGGGCTTCGCCGCGCGCGTCGGCGAGATGGCGTCTCTGATCCCGGTCACGCGTGCGCACGGCCTCGAGCAGACCGCGGTGACCCGCGTCGCCGACGGCGCGGATGAGGTGCGGCGCGCCGGACTGCACCTCGACATGCTCAACGGCCACGTGGCGTCCATCTCGTGGGTCACGATGCAGCTGCTCGGCGTCGGGTGCCTGGTGCTGGCCGCCGTGTTCTCGCTGACCGGGTTCCTGCCGATCACGCCCGGTGAGGTCGTGCTGCTGTCGACGTACTTCGCGCTCCTGACCCAGGGCCTGACGCAGCTGCTGATGCTCATCCCGGTCGCCGCGCGCGGCATGGAGTCCGTGCGCTCCATCGCCGAGGTGCTGCAGGAGCCGGACCTGGAGCTGAATTCGGGCAAGCGCACCGTCGACGCCGTCGTCGGGCATCTGCAGCTCGTGCGCCTGACGCACCGGTACCCGGACGCCGACGAGGATTCCATCCACGACGTCTCGCTCGACATCCGGCCTGGCGAGACCATCGCGTTCGTCGGATCATCCGGATCGGGCAAGTCGACGATGCTGAACCTCGTACTGGGATTCGTGCGGCCCACGGCCGGCGTGATCCTGCTCGACGGCGTCGACATGCAGCAGCTCGACATGCGCACTGCGCGCCGGTTCGTCTCCGTGGTGCCGCAGGAGTCGGTGCTGTTCGAGGGGACGATCCGCGAGAACGTCGCGTACGGGCTGAACGGCGCATCGGACGCGCGCATCCTCGAGGCACTGCGCGACGCCCACGCGCTCGAGATCATCGAGGGGCTGCCCGACGGGTGGAACACCATCGTGGGCGAGCGGGGCTCCCGACTCTCGGGCGGACAGCGTCAGCGACTGGCGATCGCACGCGCACTCGTGCGCGATCCGCGGATCCTGCTGCTGGACGAGGCGACCAGTGCGCTGGATCCCGAGTCCGAGGTGAAGGTGAAGGAAGCGCTGTCGCGCCTGATGCGAGGACGCACGACGCTGGTCGTCGCGCACCGGCTCTCGACGATCCGGCAGGCCGATCGCATCGTCGTGCTCGAGCACGGCCGCATCGTCGAGATCGGCTCGCACGACGAACTCCTGGACCGGGGGGGTCGCTACGCCACCCTGCACGCTGCGCAGGCGAGCTGACCGGCATCGTCTGCACGCGGCATCCGCCTGTTGATCCGTCACTTGTGCACGCCGGAAGGGTTCTTTGCCGTGCACAGGTGACGGATGAATGTCGAAGCGGGGTCGGATAGCGCTTTCCCGCCGTTCCCCCTAGAGTGGAATCGACCCTTTCCTCGATGCGGAGGCATCCATGCAGTTCGATGACGCGACACCCGGCCGCCTGGTACTGCGCGACGGCGAGACCGTTCTCGCGGAGTACGTCTACGAGCCGTCCGACGCGCAGCTCGAATCGCCGAGGCCCTACGCGCTGCTGAGCACGCGCGCCGGCGCGGCCGTCACCGCGTACCGTCCGGACGATCACGTCTGGCACAAGGGCCTCTCGCTCGCGCTGCCGAACGTGGGTCCGCACAACTTCTGGGGCGGTCCCACCTACGTCGACGGCGAGGGGTACGTGCAGCTGCCCAACAACGGCGCGCAGGTGCATCGCGGATTCGACGCCTCCGACACGCCCGTCGCCGACGAAGTCGCCCAGCTCGCCCGAGTGGACGAGCGGGTCGACTGGGTCACCGAGGCCGGCGACACCCTCCTCACCGAAGCGCGCACGCTCACCGCCAGGCCCATCGATGACACGACCTGGGCGCTCACCTGGAGCAGCAGGCTCACCAACGTTTCGGCCGAGTCGCTCTCGTTCGGCTCGCCGACCTCGCGCGGGCGGGCGGACGCCGGGTACGCCGGCATCTTCTGGCGCGGCCCGTCCTCCTTCACCGGCGGCGACATCCTCGGCCCGGGCGGCGATGTCGGCGACGCAGCCCGGGGCACCGAATCGCCGTGGCTGGCCTTCGTCTCGCCCGATCGCGCAAGCGGCGTCGTGATGATGGATGCCGGGCCGCACCCCTCTCGATGGTTCGCGCGCAGCGCCGACTACGCCGGACTGTGCCCCGCACCGTTCTTCTACGACGAGACCGTGGTCGAACCGGGCGGCAGCCTGCGCCTGGGCGCCGTGATCCTGGTGGGCGGAGCGGATGCCGCGAGCCACGTCGCCACCGTCGGCGCGAACCTCGTCGCCACGGTGCGCTCCGATCCGCCGCCGCCGGCGGACATCCCGCCCGCGTCGACCGAGCCGGAGGCGTCCGCATGACCGATTCTCAGATACTCCGCTGTGCGATCGTCGGCACCGGTTCCGTCGCGCACTTCCATGCCCGCGCGGTCGACGCACATCCGTCCGCGACCCTCGTCGCGGTGACGAATCAGACGCGTTCGAAGGCCGACGAGTTCGCCGCCCAGTGGGGCGGCCCTGCCGTCTACGACTCCCTCGACCGGCT
>NZ_DASUNI010000351.1:0-12656 GCF_036277215.1 Microbacterium sp.
GGATGCCGCGTACTACCGGCCCGCGCTCACCACGGTGCGGCTGGATGTGGCGGGCGAGGCGGCGCGGTGCATCGCCGAGGTCGTCGGCTCCGACATCGCGTTCTCGGTGGCGATCGCGGCTCCCGAACTCGTGATCCGCGCGAGCACACGGCGGAGATGACGCACACCTCGAATGTCACGAGTGCACGGCTTCGCGCCGAGCACCGCTTCCGGACGTCGTCAAGCCCGGTGCTCGACGGGATGTCATCCGCTCGACGATCGGCGAGTGGCGAAGCCGGCAATGTTACCGGTAACATTCAGAAGACCGCGCCTCTCGCACCTGCGCGAGGCGCTGCCCACGAGCCCAACGGAGGATTCCCGTGACGACGTTCAGCCCTGAGATCGAGCACGCCATCGCCGATGTGCGAGCGGACGTCGCGAGCCTGCACAGCGAGCTCATGCGGTACGGCCTGGTCATCTGGACCGGCGGGAACGTGTCGGGCCGCGTTCCCGGTGCCGATCTGTTCGTGATCAAGCCTTCGGGCGTCTCGTACGACGACCTGGCCCCCGAGAACATGATCCTGTGCGATCTCGACGGCAACGTCATCCCGGGCAGCTCGGGCAGCGAGCGCAGCCCCTCGAGCGACACGGCCGCGCATGCGTACGTCTACCGGAATATGCCGGAGATCGGCGGCGTCGTGCACACGCACTCGACCTACGCGGTGGCGTGGGCGGCCCGCGGCGAGGAGATCCCGTGCGCGATCACGGGAATGGCCGACGAGTTCGGCGGCCCGATTCCGATCGGACCGTTCGCGATCATCGGCGACGACTCGATCGGACGCGGCATCGTCGAGACGCTGCGAGGCCACCGCTCACGGGCCGTGCTGATGCAGAATCACGGGCCGTTCACGATCGGGGTATCGGCGAAGGACGCCGTGAAGGCGGCGGTCATGTGCGAGGACGCCGCCCGCACGGTGCATCTCGCGCGCGAGGCCGGGCCGCTGATCCCGATCCCGCAGGACCGGATCGACGCGCTCTACAACCGGTATCAGAACGTCTACGGCCAGCCGACCGATGAGCGACGGGATGCCGAGGGCCCCGAGTGACCGCCGACGCGATCGTCGCCGGACGCACCTCGCTGGGCATCGAGCTCGGATCGACCCGTATCAAGGCGTGCCTGATCGGCGAGGATGCCACCGTGCTGGCGGCCGGCAGCCACGACTGGGAGAACCGGTTCGAAGGGCGCGTATGGACGTACTCGCTCGAGGACGTGTGGGACGGCATCCGATCGGCCTACGGCGACCTGATCGGCGATGTCGAACGACGCTTCGACGTTCGGCTGGACACGGTCGGCGCGATCGGCGTCTCGGCGATGATGCACGGCTACCTCGCGTTCGACGCCGACGACGAGCTGCTCGTTCCGTTCCGCACGTGGCGCAACACGACGACCGGGCGCGCGGCAGCCGAGCTCACCGACCTGTTCGGCACCAACATCCCACTGCGCTGGTCGGTCGCGCACGTGTACCAGGCGGTGCTGGACCAGGAGCCGCACGTGCCCGAGGTGAGGTTCCTCACGACGCTCGCCGGCTACGTGCACTGGAAGCTCACCGGCCGCAGGGTGCTCGGCGTCGGCGACGCGTCGGGGATGTTCCCCATCGATGCCGCGACAGGGCGCTATGACGACGAGCTGCTGCAGCGATTCGACGGGATCGTCGCCGACGCGGCGCCCGCCCTGCGTCTCGGGGAGCTGCTGCCCGAAGTGCTCATGGCGGGTCACGCAGCGGGTGAGCTGACCGCCGAAGGCGGGGCACTGCTCGACCCTTCAGGCCGCCTCGGCGCGGGTATCGTGTTCTGCCCGCCCGAAGGCGACGCGGGCACCGGCATGGTCGCGACGAACGCCGTCGCCCCGCGCACCGGAAATGTCAGCGCGGGTACGAGCATATTCGCGATGGTGGTTCTCGAGCGCCCTCTGGAGCGCGTGCACCACGAGCTCGATCTGGTCACCACTCCGGCCGGCGACCCGGTTGCGATGGTGCACTGCAACAACGGCGCAAGCGAGTTGGCCGCCTGGGCGGCGATGTTCGGCCGGTTCGCCACCGTGGCTGGCGCTCCCGTGGATTCCGATGCCACATTCGATGCTCTCTTCCGCGAGGCGCTCGACGGTGAAGCGGATGCCGGAGGCCTGCTGGCCTACAACCATCTCGCGGGGGAGCCGATCGCGGGGCTCGACGAAGGCCGGCCGCTGTTCGTGCGCACGCCCGACAGCCGCCTGACACTCGCGAACTTCATGCGAGCGCAGCTCTACGGCGTGTTCGGAACGCTCAGCCTGGGAATGCGAGTGCTCGAGGACGAAGGCGTCGCCCTCGATCTGATGTTCGCGCACGGTGGCATGTTCCGCACCGCCGGCGTGGCGCAGCGCTTCCTCGCCGGCGCTCTGGGCGCGCCGGTCGCCGTCGGCGAGACCGCGTCGGAGGGCGGCGCGTGGGGCATCGCGGTGCTGGCCTCCTACGTCGCGCACGCCCAGGAGTACGACCTGAGCGGCTACCTGAACGATCGCGTGTTCGCCGACGCGGGCATCCAGGTCGTCGAACCAAGCCCCGAGGACGTCGCCGGCTTCGCGGCGTTCCTGGATCGCTACCGTGCGGGCCTCGCCGTCGAGCGCGCCGCCGTCGCCAACATGCCGACCGGTCGTTGAGCGAGCGCCGCGAGACGAAACGTCCAAGCGTCTCGTCGCTTCGCTCCTCGCCCGACGACCGAATGAAAGGAACCGCAATGTCCCGCACCCCCCTGAACACGACGCTCGACGCCTACGAGGTCTGGTTCGTCACCGGCAGCCAGAACCTCTACGGCGAGGAGACCCTCCGCCAGGTCGCGGAGCAGTCGCGGGCCGTCGCCGACGGCCTCGACGAGCTGCCGGTCAAGGTGGTCTGGAAGCCGGTGCTGAAGGACTCGGACAGCATCCGCCGGCTCGCACTCGAGGTGAATGCTCGCGACGACGTCATCGGCGTGATCGCGTGGATGCACACGTTCAGCCCGGCCAAGATGTGGATCGCCGGCCTCGACGCGCTGCAGAAGCCGCTGCTGCACCTGCACACGCAGGCGAACGTCGAGCTCCCGTGGGCCGACATCGACTTCGACTTCATGAACCTCAACCAGGCCGCGCACGGCGACCGTGAGTTCGGGTACATCCAGACCCGCCTGGGCGTGGCGCGCAAGACCGTCGTCGGGCACGTGTCGAACCCGGTCGTGCGCCGGCAGGTCGAGGACTGGCAGCGCGCGTCGGCGGGGTGGACGGCATCCCGCACCCTCAAGCTCGCCCGCTTCGGCGACAACATGCGCTACGTCGCCGTGACGGAGGGCGACAAGACCGAGGCTGAGCTGCGCTTCGGAGTACAGGTCAACACCTGGGGCGTGAACGAGCTGGCCGACGCGGTGGATGCCGCCACCGACTCCGACGTCGACACACTCGTGGCCGAGTACGAGGAGCTGTACGACGTCGCCGCCGAGCTGCGCGCCGGCGGCGAGCGCCACCAGTCGCTCCGCGACGGCGCAGCGATAGAGCTCGGTCTGCGCTCCTTCCTCGAGGCAGGCGGGTTCGGCGCGTTCACCACGTCCTTCGAGGACCTCGGCTCACTGAAGCAGCTGCCCGGCCTGGCCGTGCAGCGCCTCATGGCCGAGGGCTACGGCTTCGGCGCGGAGGGTGACTGGAAGACCGCGATCCTGGTCCGCGTCGCGAACGTGATGGGCGCAGGGCTGCCCGGCGGCGCGAGCCTGATGGAGGACTACACCTACGACCTCGTGCCCGGCAGCGAGCGCATCCTCGGCGCGCACATGCTCGAAGTGTCGCCGTCGCTCACCAGCGAGAAGCCCCGGCTGGAGGTGCACGCCCTCGGCATCGGCGGCAAAGAAGACCCGGTTCGACTCGTCTTCACTGCGGATCCGGGCCCCGCGCTCGTTGTCGCGATGAGCGACATGCGCGACCGCTTCCGCCTCGTCGCGAACGTCGTAGAAAATGTCGAAGCGCCGGACCTGCCGAAGCTGCCCGTCGGACGCGCGGTGTGGAAGCCTCAGCCCGACTTCGCCACGAGCGCCTCGTGCTGGCTCGCTGCGGGTGCCGCCCACCACACGGTGATGACGACGGCCGTGGGCATCGAGGTGTTCCGCGACTTCGCCGAGATCGCCAAGACCGAGTTGGTCGTCATCGACGACAGCACGACCGTGCGCGGCTTCCAGCAGGAGCTCCAATGGAACCAGGCGTACTACCGACTCGCGCAGGGCCTGTGATCTAGGCTCGATGGCTATGGCGCGCACACCTCTGTCCGGCACCCAGCACTCCCTCCGAGCGGGGGACTACGAGGCGATCATCGCGAGCGTCGGCGCGTCGCTGCGCTCGCTCACCTTCGACGGGCGCGACCTCGTCGTGCCCTTCGACGCCGATGAGGTGCGGCCGTCCTACCGTGGGGCGACGCTGGCGCCATGGCCGAACCGCGTCGTCGACGGGCTCTACACGTTCGGGGGAGTGGAGCGGAAGGTCGCCCTCAGCGAGCCGGCTCGCCATCACGCGCTCCACGGCCTCGCCGGGTGGCTCGACTATCAGGCGACCGACAAGGGCCCGAGCCACGTGACGCTCGCCGCCACGATCGAGCCGCAGACGGGTTACCCGTGGCGCGTCACGATCGAGACGACGTTCTCGCTCGACGCGGACGGAGTCACGCAGTCGGTGCGCGCGACGAATGAGAGCCCGGATGCCGCTCCGTGGGGCACCGGACCCCACCCGTATCTCGTGGCCGGCGACGGACACGTCGACGACTGGACGCTCGAACTGCCCGCGGGTGCTGTGCTCGCCGTCACCGCCGATCGCCTCATTCCGACCGAGCTCCGAGGGGTGGACGCCGACGATGCCGAGCGATTCGACTTCCGAGAGCCGCGCAGAATCGAGAAGGTCGAGCTGGACCACGCCTACACGGACATCGTGCGCGACACTGCCGGATTCGCGGCGGTGCGCGTGACGGATGCCACCGGCTCCGGTGTCGAGATGGTGTGGGATGCCGCCTGCCCCTGGGTGCAGATCCACACGTCCGACAAGGGCGTCGGAAAGCCGGGCCACCGGACGGGTCTCGCGGTCGAGCCGATGACCTGCGCTCCGGACGCCTTCAACGCGGCGAAGTACGACTTCGACCCGGGACTGATCGTGCTGGAGCCAGGAGCATCGACCGAGGCATCCTGGCGGATCGGCGCCATCGTCTGACGCTCGCGGGACAAGACGCCGGCCGTCGAGTGACGAGCGCCGGCCTGGACACTCACGCCCGCGTCGGCGTCAGTGGTGGCCCGGGTCGACCGTCTGGGTGTGCTCGCCGTGCGGAACGGCGTGCTGTCCCGCCTCGGTCGCAGCGAGCGCCGGAGTGACCAGCCCCGCCACCAGCACCGCACCGACCAGAATGCCGACGAGCTGAGGGCGCACGGCATCCGGCGCCGGTGAGACGACCGCACGTCCGGCGGTGCGCAGAACGAGCGCGCACGCGAAGGCGACGGCGATCAGCAGAACGGATGCCGCGGCCACCGCGAACACACTGACCCGGGACGGATCCAGGATCAGGGCCGCGGTGGCCGCGAGGATTCCGGCCAGGGAGCCGGCCACACCCGCTCGCGGGACGATGATGCGTCCGCGGGCGAGTGCTGCGACTCCCCAGCCGAGTGCGGCGGCGCCGAGCACTGTGAGGATGATCCCGACCGCCCGAATGGCGGGACCTCCTCCCACCCCCGTGAGCGCGCCGGCGCCGAGCGCGAGCTGGATCAGACCTCCGCCCCACGCCGCTATCGCGGCCCACGACGGAGTGGCGGCGCGACCCCCCGGGGCGCCGCCTTCCGACGTTCGTGGTGCTGACAAGGTGTCCATCTCGGCTCTCCCGCGTTCCGTCAAGCCGTGCGGCTGGACAGGTTGCGGGCTCCGCGTTCGGTGGCCAATCCCACGCCCAGGAGCACGAGAGCGCTCACGAGGTGCAGGAAGTGGTCGGCTGTGTTCAGCGCGAGGATGTTCAGCGCGGTGCCGACGAGGAAGAACCCCACGATACCGAGCAGAAGATACGCCGCGCCGACGGTGATGTTGACGGCCTTGGCCGCGCGGGCCGAGGTGAGTCCGCCGATGAGAAGTGCCGCGCCGATCAGCAGGTGGGCGATGTTGTGGAGGGGGTTCACCATGAAGATCCCCAGCAGCAGCCCTCCCTCCGTGGCGAGAAACCCGACTCCCCCTGTGACGGCGAAGCCGAGCAGACCGACGAGGATGTAGACCGCCCCGAAGATCGTGGCGACGAGGCGGTTCGGTGACGAGCGCATGTGCGACCTCCTGTTTCGTGCACGGCGAGAGCCGCGTCTGAGTTGTCTTCGGAGACGACGGCGGAACGGTTTGCCGCAGAGATCGACTCATGCCGGGAACGGCATGACAGAAGGCCCCAGAGTCTTCTCCGGGGCCCTCCGAGTTGCCGCGGCGAGCCGCCGGACAGATCAGGGTGTGTCAGCTGTCGCGCATCTTCTCTTTCAGATCGTTGCGCTTCTGAACGGAGTCGCGTTCGGCTTCCGCCTTCTTCACGTCGGCGTCTGCCTTGACTTCGTCCATCTTGTCGCCGATGGCGTCAGCGGTGTCTTCGACCTTGTCCTGGATCTTGCGACCAGCGGTCTCTGCCGTTTCCTTGGCGTCGTCCATGAATCCCATGTGCGCTCCTTTCGTGAAGGTACATCTCCGACGTTAGGCGCCCCGGGCCGCCCAGGCAGGGGGGTTGCGCGTGAGGCGGCCGAACGCTACTCGGCTTCCAGGCCGATCCGATGCCGCTCCGGCGCCTTTCGCAGGCTGGTCGGCGGCGGCATGCCGTGCGACACTTTCGGTCATGCGATTCGAGACCACGCTCTTCCTGAACGGCAACAACACCGGCATCGTGGTGCCGCCGGAGCTGGTCGAGGAGCTCGGCGCCGGCAAGCGGCCGCCCGTGAATGTGACGGTCAACGGCTATGCGTACCGCAGCACGATCGCGTCGATGGGTGGCAGGTTCATGATCCCGTTCAGCTCCGACAAGCGCGTGACGACCGGCCTGCAGGGTGGCGACCCGATCACGGTCGACATCACCCTCGACACCGAACCCCGCACCGTCGAGGTCCCCGAGGACCTCGCGAGCGCCCTCGCGGATGCCGGTGCGCGCGAAGCGTTCGACAAGCTCGCGCCGAGTCACCAGAAGGCTCACGTCACCAGCGTCGAAGAGGCGAAAACCGCCGAGACGCGCGCTCGCCGCGTCGCGGCGGTCGTCTCCAAGCTGTCGACTTGATCGTGGTGCGGGCGCTGGTCTGAACCAAGCCACCAACCCCTGCGGCATCCGTCGCCACGGATGCAGAACGGCCGGTGCGATCGAATCCGCACCGGCCGTTCCAACGATCTGAGGTCAGCCGCGCGGTCCGCCGGAGCGGGTTCCGCTGTGCTGCGCGCGACGCGAGCCGGTCGGCCGGGCGGCCTGATCGCCACGCGGGTTGTGCGCGGCGCGGGCGGGCTGGCCCGTGCCGGTCGAGTAGACGGGACGACCGTGCTGGGTGGATCCGGCGGCGCTGCCGCCGCGACCGGCGGCTGCGCCCGCGTTGCTCCCGCGACCATGTCCCGAGCCGCTGCCGCGTCCCTGTCCCGAGCCGCCGTTGCCGCGACCCTGCTGGGACTGACCCGACTTCGGCTTCGACGACCGCTGCTGCGGTGCTGCCTGGACCGGCGCGGGGCGCACGTGCTCGGCCCGCTCGCCCACCAGTTCGTTGATCGGTGCGGCCTCGGCGGTGACCTGCTCCAGCGGGACCTGGATGCCCGCCTTGCGGAGAAGATCGGTGACATCGCGACGCTGAGACGGGATCGTCACGGTGACGACCGTTCCGGCGGCGCCGGCGCGGGCCGTGCGGCCCGAGCGGTGCAGGTACGCCTTGTGCTCCATGGGCGGGTCGACGTGGACGACGAGTTCGACCTCGTCGACGTGCACGCCGCGGGCTGCGACGTCGGTGGCGACGAGCACACGCACCCCGCCATTGGCCGGGTCGGCGCTGAAGGCGGCGAGGTTGCGCTCACGGGCCGCCTGCGACAGGTTGCCGTGCAGGTCGACCGACGGGATGCCCGCTGCAGTCAGCACCTTCGCGAGCTTCTTGGCCTGGTGCTTCGTGCGCGTGAAGAGGATCCGCCGGCCGCGGCCGGATGCGAGGTGCTTGACCAGGTCGGATTTGCCCTCGTCGCTGACCATGAACACCCGGTGGGTCATCTCGCCCTGCGGGACGCTCTGGTCGTCGATCTCGTGCCGTACCTCGTCGCGCAGGAACTTGCGGACGAGCCCGTCGACACCGCGGTCGAGCGTGGCGCTGAAGAGCATGCGCTGTCCGCCCTGCGGAGTCGCCGCGAGGATGCGCGTCACACCGGGAAGGAAGCCCAGGTCGGCCATGTGGTCGGCTTCGTCGAGGACGGTGATCTCGACGCGGTCGAGGCGCACGACGCCCTGCTTCATCAGGTCTTCGAGACGGCCGGGGCACGCCACGACGATGTCGACTCCGCCGCGCAGCGCCTGCTCCTGCGGGCGCTGGCTGACCCCGCCGAAAACGGTCGTGACGGTGAGACCGGCGGCTGCGGCGAGGGGCTGGATGGTCGCAGCGATCTGCGTCGCGAGCTCACGGGTCGGGGCGAGGACGAGGCCGCGCGGACGGCCTGCCGAGCGGCTGGAGGCGAAGGCGCCGGACAGGCGGGCCACCAGAGGCAAGGCGAATGCGATGGTCTTGCCGCTGCCCGTGCGGCCGCGGCCGAGGACGTCGCGACCCGCGAGGGAGTCGGGCAGCGTGTCGCGCTGAATGGGGAAGGCTTCGGTCTTGCCATCGGAAGCGAGGGATTGGGCCAAGGGTGCGGGCACGCCGAGGTCGAGGAAAGTAGGCATAGGAGAAAGCTTTCGGATGAGCACGCCGCAGCAGAGAAAGGGCGTGAAGGGGGCGACGGCGCGGGTTCGCGCATCGGTTCGCCGTATGTGAAGAGCCGCGGAGAAAAACCGCGAAGCGTGACAACGACGCTGGGCGGTGGGAACCGCCGCTCTCACGGTAGCACGGCGAAGTGCGCGTCGCCTGTGTGACGGGAGGCTGGGTATCTGCCCCGGAGGTCATGAGACTCCTATCACATTCCGGAGCATGCATGTGACACCGCGTAGTGTGGGCAACAGCGATCGGCACCCGCCTTTCTCTCTCGCCCGTCCCCCCCGGGATGCCCTCGATCAGGCAGGTGTCGCAATCACTACAGTCTCAGCATCCGTGTCCACCCTCGGAGCCGTACGCCAGACGTATGCGCGCAAGGACAGCTTCCCGCCGATCACACAGGCGTACACGAAGGTGGCAGAGGTGGTCCGCGAGACCGGCCTGCTGGCGCGCACTCCGTGGTTCTACATCATGGTCGGATCGGTTCTCGCCCTCGGCTTCGGCGGAGCGATCACCGGGTTCATCCTCCTGGGCGACAGCTGGTTCCAGCTGCTGATCGCCGCTGCCTTCGGCATTCTGTTCACGCAGGTGGCCTTCCTCTCGCACGAGGCGGCGCACCGCACGATCCTGACCTCCGGCCCCGCCAACGACCGCCTCGGGCTCATCCTCGGCAACGGAATCGTCGGCATGAGCCGCTCCTGGTGGAGCTCCAAGCACACGCGCCACCACGCAAACCCCAACCGCGTCGGCAAGGACCCCGACATCGAGATCGACACGATCTCGTTCCTCGAAGAGGATGCCGCGAAGGCGCACGGCTTCCTGGGCTTCATCACCCGTCGTCAGGGGTGGCTGTTCTTCCCTCTGCTCACGCTCGAGGGCATCAACCTGCACTACATCGGCCTGCGCCACCTTCTCGACTTCCGTGAGCCCGTCAAGGGCCGCTGGCTCGAACTGGGCCTGATCGCGCTGCGGTTCGCGCTCGTGCTCACGCCGATCTTCGTGTTCCTGCCGCTCGGACTCGCCTTCGCCTTCCTCGGTGTGCAGCTCGCCGTCTTCGGCGTCTACATGGGGGCCGCGTTCGCGCCGAACCACAAGGGCATGCCGATCATCGACGCCGACGCGAAGCTCGACTTCTTCACCAAGCAGGTGCGTACGTCGCGCAACGTCTCGGGCGGCTGGTGGGCCACCTGGCTCATGGGCGGGCTCAACTACCAGATCGAGCACCACCTCTTCCCGAGCATGCCCCGCCCGCACCTCGCGCAGGCCCGCGACATCGTCAAGGACTACTGCAAGACGCTCGATGTCCCCTACGCCGAGACGACGCTCCTGAAGTCCTACGGGATCGTGATCCGTTACCTGAACGAGGTCGGGCTCGCCGCCCGCGACCCGTTCGAATGCGGCATCGTGTCGAAGTTCCGCACCAAGGGAGTCTGACTTCCCGCGCGACATCCGCGCACCCCGAAGACGCCGATCGCACCTCTGCGATCGGCGTCTTCGTGTTCTCGCAGCGAGCCGGCGGCAGCGACGGCCGACCCGCTCCGCGGCGACGCAACGCCGCGAACGGTACGCTCGGAGGGAGGGGGTGGAGCGCATGGGGAAGACCTCGGATGCCGTGGCCGAGGGCGTCTCGATCGCAACCGCTGCCGCACGCCTGGCGGTGCGCAACCACATCCTGGTGGAGACGATCGCTCGCGACGGACAGTTCGACGTCGACGTGATCGGTCCGTACGCGCAGCAGACCCTCATCGCGCTGGCTGAGGAGCAGGAGGCCGCCGCCGATCTGGCGAAGAGGCAGCGCAAATCGGCATGGGGCAAGTTCTCCGATCCCGACAGCACGCATGACTACCGCGACCGCGACATGCGCAATCTGAGCAAGCGGCACAAGCAGTACCGGGGGGTGGCGAAGCAGCTGCGCAACCGGGCAGAGGATCCCGACGCGGTTCGCGAGCTCGTCGAGCAGGCCCGGGATGCCGCGTGGGGCGACGTCGAGGCCAACCTGCAGCGCCGGCTGCGGGTGGAAGGAATGCGCGCGGACGTCGACCCGGACTACGACACGATGCGCGGCGCGCGGATGCAGGCGCTCCGGCTCGTCGACCTGCCGCGGCTGGCCGCCCACCGACGCCACCTCAACGAGGGCGAGGCCCTGCAGGCGGAGCTCGAGGCGGACTGAGCGGGCCGCCGTGGAGTCCGAACCGCACCCGATGAGGTTCCCGCCCGACCACCCGCTGGTCGAGCGGACGCGGGCGCTGTGCATGCGCTACCCCGAGGCCGCGGAGGTCCTCGCGCACGGCCGCTGCACGTTCCGCGCCGGCAAGCGGCAGTTTGCGATCGTCGGCGCGGCACACGACGATCGCGGAGCTGTCGAGTTCCTCCCCGACCCCGAGGAGCGGGATGCGCTCCTGCAGCGCGACGACGTGTTCGTGCCGCCGTATGAGGGTGCGTACGGCTGGCTCGCGATCCGAGTGGAAGCGGCATCCGGGTCGTGGGATCTGGTCGAGGAGCTCATCGACGCCTCATATCGTCGAGTGGCGCTCGTCCGCCAGCTGCACGCACTCGACGCCGATCCCGTCGTGCCGGCTCAGAAGTGACTCGATTCGGTGGGAGCCCGAGCGTGGGGTATTCTGGACGCTGGTCTGCGCGCGAGTGCACACCATGCGCCCGTAGCTCAATGGATAGAGCATCTGACTACGGATCAGAAGGTTGGGAGTTCGAGTCTCTTCGGGCGCACACTGTGTTGAGACAGTGAACAGAGAAGGTGCCGGATGTCCGGCACCTTTTCTGTTCGGGCTCAGGGCCGGCGCCAAACAGCGTCGCCGCGGGACGTGAGTTCGCGCGATGGCTGCGGGGACGGACCTCAGGGCGCGGTGAGCAGAATCATCCTCTGCGCAGCCTCGATGAAGCGCAGATAATCTCCCACCGTGTCGTCGGGGGTTATGGCGCGCAGCACCACCTCGTCCACTCCGTCTCGATACGCAACCAGGGGTTCAGCGGTCGGCCGGGTCGCGGCATCCAATACGGTCTCATCCGGACCGATGGCCTCCCGCGCGAAGTTCGCCGCGTACGGCGGCAGGGCCGCGTAGCGCGCCACCTCGCGGCGCAGCCGAGGAACGGCGGACGTCTCCAGCACCGTGCGCGTATAGAGGGCGACGCGTGTCGCAGGGGTGATGCGGTGCGCCTCTGCCGCCTGCGCGCGGGCGACCGCCGGTGTCAGCCAGCTCAACAGCACTCCATCCGCCTCGTCGACCGCGAGCCGGCGCATCCGAGGCCCGAGGGCCCCCACGAGGACGGGTGAGGAGAACGCGTCCCGCAGCTCGGTCGCCGCCTCCCGCACCAGCCGCAACCCCCCTGAGCGGGTCTGTCCGGCCCCGATGCCCAGGATGAGCCGGCTCTGATCGAGTCCGGCGGCGCGGACGTCGGCGACGATGTTCCTGGCCGGCCGGCGGTCAACGGGGATGACACCCGTCGCGAGCATCAGCCTGTCGGTGACACGGGCGGCCGACGCGAGCACCGCAAGGGCGTCGGCCCCCGGCACGTCGTTGACCCAGAGCGCATGGAAGCCGGCGATCTCGGCTGCCGACGCGATCGACGCGGCAAGCTCGGGTCCGACCGCCGCGGCGATCCCGAGTGAGACCATGGCTTTCTCAGTCATTCCCTGAGCATGCCCCACCGCAGCACGGAGCGCTCAGGTCCTATCCGGATGCGAGAATCCGGCGAGC
>NZ_DASUNI010000352.1:0-2332 GCF_036277215.1 Microbacterium sp.
ACCTTCGACAACCACAACTCCGTCAACGGCATCCGCGAGTTCGCTCGCCACGGCGGCGCCTCGACCGCGTACGTGCCGGTGGAGGCGCCCGACCTGCGCGTCGCCGAGGACTCGCTGCGCACGCAGCTCGACACCGTCACGGAGGGCGGCCACCACCTGTTCGCCTATCCCGCGCAGTCGAACTTCTCGGGGGTCAAGCACCCGCTCGAGTGGATCGAGCTCGCCCACGCGCACGGCTGGGACGTGATGCTCGACTGCGCCGCGTTCGCGCCGACGAGCAGGCTCGACCTCTCCGTCCACAAGCCGGACTTCGTCTCCGTGTCGTTCTACAAGATGTTCGGCTACCCGACAGGGCTCGGCGCGCTGATCGCGCGCCGCCAGACGATCGAGCGGCTCGAGCGGCCGTGGTTCAGCGGCGGCACGGTCGTCGCGGCCAACGTCCAGGGCGACCTCGTGGTGCCGCACTCCGGCCACGCGCAGTTCGAGGACGGCACCGTCGACTACCTCGGGATCCCGGCGGTGGAGATCGGCCTGCGCCACATCGAGCGGATCGGCATCGACACGATCTCGCGGCGGGTGGAGGGGCTCGGGAGCTGGCTGCTGGCCGAGCTGCAGCAGTTGCGCCACTCCGACGGCAGCCCGGCGACCTGCCTCTACGGGCCCTCGGCCTGGGACCGCCGCGGTGGCACGATCGCGTTCAATTTCCTGCACCCGGACGGCCGCGTCGTCGACGAGCGCTACGTCGACGTGATCGCCGCGCAGCACAACATCTCGATCCGCACCGGCTGCTTCTGCAATCCCGGTGCGGGCGAGATCGCGTTCTCGCTGACCAAGGAGATGCTGACCGAGCACGAGTTCACGGTCGGGATGATCCTCGACGACTACATCGAGGAGGTCGGCCTGCCCTCGGGCGGCGCGATCCGGGTCTCACTCGGGATCGCGACGAACTTCGCGGACGTCTACCGCTTCATGGCGTTCGCGGAGGAGTTCCGCGACGTCGGGGAGATCCCGGACGGCCTCCCCCCGCGACTGGGCTGCTAGAGGCTCACGGCCAGGCGCGCGTGCGGGCGCAGCGCCTGCCGCAGCGACCCGGTCAGGTCGCGGTGGATCACGTCGAGGAACACGTGCGACTCGGGCTGCTCGCCGTCGAAGAGCCGCTCGAACGCGGCCGTGGGCAGCGCGAGCACGAGCGTGCGCTCGCGCGTGATCGCGGTCACCGGCGAGGGGCCGCCGTCGATCATGCTCTCGTACCCGAACGGCAGGCCGGGGCCGGCGAGTCCGACGCGGATGCGGCGGCCACCGCGCACGATCACCTTCTCGACCGCGCCGTTGATCGTCAGGTAGCAGGCGGGCGATGCGGTGCCCTCGGCGGCGAGCGTCCGGCCGGGCGGGCAGAGCGCGTAGCGCCCCGCGGTGAGGAAGCCCCAGAGGGCGAGCGAGTCGAAGGCGCGGAAGCTCGCGAGCCGGCGCACGTAGCGGCTGTCCGGCGGGCCGCGGAACTCGAGCTCCACGTCGGCGGCGGCCTCGGGCGGCGGGCCGCCGCCGAGCGACTCCGCCAGCGCCGTGTACTGGCCACGCAGTCGGGCGCAGCCGATGCGGGCGATGCGCCGCTTGATCGCGAACGCCGTCGGGTGCCGGCGTGAGACCAGCGCCGTGTAGTCCGCGCGGCCGAGCACCATCACCGTCGTCGGCTCCACGGCGGTCGCGCTCACGAGGCGGCGGCCGCCGTCGATGACCCCCATCTCGCCCATCACCTCTCCCGGGCCGACGCTCGACACCTCGACCGTGGCGTCGCCGGGCAGCTGGAGGGAGATCGACACGCGCCCCGCGACGACGAAGGCCAGCTCCTCGGCGTCGTCGCCCTGGCGCCAGATCGCCTGCCCCGCGCGCAACTGCCGGTTCCGCATGGTGCGGGCGAGCAGGGCCAGCTCCTCTTCGGGGATGCCGGCGAGGAGGTCGAAGGCGGAGAGCGAGGCGACGGCCTCGTCAGACGTCGAGGTCACGGGTCTCGTAGTCCAGCCCGTCCGGGCCGATCGTCGCCGTGATCATCGAGTACTCGGGCACCTCCAGCCAGGTGGAGGTGTCGAGCGTGAGCGGCTCGGAGGCGATCAGCAGCGAGCGCAGCCCGTCGCTGCGCGTCATCGCCCAGCCGCCGTCCTGGCGGGCGTACTCGCCGCCGACCGTGTACCACAGGCTGCAGTACGGCAGGTCCGTCTCCAGCAGGTGGTCGTCGTCGGGGTACCAGCCGTAGTCGAACGAGAACCGGGTCGCCAGCAGCGACTGGCCGCTGACCAGGAACAGGTTCACGGGTGAGGAGGTGTCGATGCCGTGC
>NZ_DASUNI010000353.1:0-3794 GCF_036277215.1 Microbacterium sp.
AGGGTCTGCGCCGTCTCGCCGGTCGAAGGATTCAGCCGCACGAGCGATCCGTCTCCGCCGTTCGTGACCCAGACGGCGTCGGAGTCGACAGCGATCCCTTCCGGCTCCCGTCCGATCGGGATGAGGTCCCTGACCGAGTCCGACTCCGGATCGATCTTCGAGACGGTCCCGTCTGCGCGGTTCGTGACCCAGACGGCACCGGCCCCGGTCGCGAGCGCGCTCGGCTCACCGCCGACGCCGATCTCCCTGAGCACGCGGCCGGAGCCGGGATCCAGTGCGACGACGCTCGCGGTCGGAGGCGAGGCGATCCAGATCCGGCCGAAGCCGACTGCGATCCCTGACGCGCCGACGGCTGCCGGGAACTGCCTTGATACGCGGCTGGCACCGGATGCGATTCGAGACACGGTGCCGTCCACCGAGTTCGTGACCCATGTCGCGCCGACGCCGTGGGCAACCCCGCTCGGGCCGTTGCCCACCGTGACCCTCAGCACCTCCTCGTTCGTGGTGGGGTCGATGCGAGAGACGGTGCCGTCGAGGCCGTTTGCCACCCACACTCCACCTGCACCGACGGCGATACCCGTCGGCCCTTCTCCGACCCTGATCGTCTGGGCGACCTGGTTGGTCGCGGGGTCGATACGGGACACGGTGTTGTCGTTCGCGTTCGTGACCCAGATCGCCCCGAGCCCGGACGCGACCTCTCCTGGCGCTCCTCCGACGGGAACCTCCGAGACAACCTCGCCGCTGTCGGCATCGATCACGCCGACGGCGTTCGCGCTCACGGAGGCGCTGGCCGTGGACCCGCCGCCCTGTGTGAGGAGCACGCCGACGGTTACGCCGACGAGGGCGGCCGCGAACGTCGCAGCGACGAGCGCTCGGCGACTCGGCCGTCGCCACGGCCTGGCGAGCTCCTCCGATGCAGCCTCGGCGAGCTCGCCCTCCCGTCCCTCGAAGGGTGGCCGTGCCGCGGTCTTGAGCTCGGGAAACGTCTCTTGTAGACCCGGCGCGATGAGCTGGTAGATCCGCTCGGGCTCGTCCATGTCCTTGAGCTGGTGCTCGCCGAGGTCGCGCAGCGTGACCTCGGGGATGGGGTCGTCCCGAAGCAGCTCGCGCGTCGTCTGCGAAACGAGCACCTGTCCGCCGTGCCCGGACGCACAGATGCGAGCGGCTCGGTGAACACCCATGCCGACGTACCGCTCGCCGCCCACGGCCGGTTCCCCGGTGTGAATGCCCATGCGCACGCGCAGTACGGAATCCTCCGGCCACGAGTGGCCCATCAGCGTGCCCTGGCAGGCGATCGCGCACGCGACGGCATCCTTGGCTCGCCGGAAGGCCACGAAGAACGAGTCCCCCTGTGTATCGATCTCGCGGCCGTCGTGCTCGGCGAAGCCGTCGCGAAGGATCCGTCGGTGGTCGTCCAAAGCGTGTGCGTACAGCTCCCCTCCCATCTGTTTGAGCAGCTGCGTGGAGCCCTCGATGTCGGTGAAGAGGAAGGTGACGGTGCCTACGGGCAGCTCGTCGACTGAGCTCACGTACCGAGTCTTTCACTCGGCGGGTCGGCTACCAAACGATGTCTACGTCGCGCGCACGCTGGATCCGGCCACTCTGCCCTTGGTTGATGGGGCCCACCATGGGGCCACCAGACCTACCGAGACTGGCCGAGATCAGAGGGTCAATCACCAGGCAGAAACGCTTCGGACAAACGAGATCGTCTCGGTTGGTCTCGGCCTGTCTGGGCTCGGGCCCGAACTTCGAATCTGCGGGCGGAGGTTCGACTCCTCCCGGGGCCACTCAGTATCAACGCGGATCTTGCCGCTGTGCGCCTGCCGCTGGAACCCCATGGGCGCTCGAGGCGAGGACGGGGTTGGCGAGGCAGCCCCCAACCGAGTCGTCAGGTGAGCTCCTCCCCCGCCGACACCCACGGCGCGGCGGGCGTCCGCTCGTCGACCCCCTTCTCGATCAGCTCTTGCCGCACCTCGCCCTCATGCGCCATTCGCAGGAAGCCAGAGCGCTACCTCACCCAGAGCTGGCTGAGCAGGACGCCCCACTGCGGGTTGTACTGGAAGTTGCCGACGCGCTTGGAGACGACGTTGACGTCGCTTCGGTTGTATGCCGGTACGAAGGGCGCCTGCGCGAGAATCGCCCGCTCGGCCTGCTGCCAAAGCGTGGTGGCTGCGGCGGGATCCTGCGCCTGTGCATCCGTGGCGGCGCTCATTTTGGCGTCGACCGACGGGTCGCAGAACCCGGACAGATTCGTGTTCGCGCCCGGTGAGGCGGGCACGAACGCGGCGCAGCTGAACAGGGGCGGTAGGAAGTCCGCGGCCGACGGATAGCTCGCGATCCAACCCGAATACCCGGCCTGAGTCTGCGTTCGAGAGTCGGAGATCTCGGTGAAGTAGGCATCCGGGCTGATTGGCCTCACACGAGCCCGGTAGCCGAGCGAGTCGAGAACAGAGGCGATGTATTGCGCCTGGTGAGCGATCGGCCGCGGCACGGCGACAGTGACGACGGCGCCGCGAGTGCCAGAGCTCCGAACGAGGCGCCGTGCAGCGTCGAGGTGCTGTGCACCGCCGGAGCCGTACGGACACGTGGGCCTGTAACCGGGGAGGTTCGGCGGGAGAATGTGGCAGGTCGGCGCAAACGCACGGCCGAGCGTCCGCACGAACGTCTCGCGATCGAACGCGATGTTCACGGCTCGTCGCGCCCGCGTATCGTCGAAGGGCGCTACGCGCGTGTTGAGGAAGTAACCCTCCGTGCCGAGGGTTGGGCTCAAGCGCAGCTGGCCCGGAGCGCGGACGGCGAGTTCGTCGAGCGTCTCCTTCGACGGCGGCGGTCCGTAAGTGGACACAACATCTACGCCCCCGCGTTCGGCTGCACGCACGGCTGCCGAGATGTCGTACCCGAATCGCCAGGAGAGGGTGATCGAATCGGGATAGCCGTCCGGCTGCGCGTCGGCCGACCACTCACGGAAGGCGCTGTTCCGCACCAGCCGAATGGTCTTCGACTTCCTGTTAAGCCCAGCAATCCGGTACGGCCCGGTCGCCGGAAGCGGACGGGTGGCCCGTTTGCGCGCCGGGGCCCCTCGAGGCACCGCGACGGCGAACGGCATCGCCAGCTTCGCGAGAAAGTCGGCATCGGGCTCCGTCAGGTGGAACGTGATGGTTCCAGCAGTGCGGTCCACCGTGATGCCGCCGGAGAGATCACACGGCTTGCCGGTAGTGCACCGGTTGGCCCCGACGATTCCCTGGTAGTACCCCTCGCCACCGGCGTCGGACTCGATGACGAAGAGGCGCTCGATCGCGCGCTTGAAGTCCTCGGGCTCGACGATGTCTCCATTGGAGTAGCGGATGCCCGGGCGCACCTGGAACGTGTACGTCCTCCCACCATCGGTCGGGGCGGGAAGCGCGACGGCGAGATTCGGTACGAGCTGGGAGCCCTCGACGCCACCGACCCTCCGAAACCCGACGAGCCCGTCGTTCGTGAGGGTCAGAACCGGGATGAGACCGAAGCCCTCGATAGCAGGGTCCAACGATTGCGGGCCTGTGCCGAGAAGAGCCTCCAGCGTTCCCCCACGGTGCTCGATCCCGGTCGATCGGACCGCGACGTAGACCCCGTCCGGCGTCAGGGCAACGCCGTGCGGCGGGTTGTCGAGTGCCAGGGTCTGCGCCGTCTCGCCGGTCGAAGGATTCAGCCGCACGAGCGATCCGTCTCCGCCGTTCGTGACCCAGACGGCGTCGGAGTCGACAGCGATCCCTTCCGGCTCCCGTCCGATCGGGATGAGGTCCCTGACCGAGTCC
>NZ_DASUNI010000354.1:0-4525 GCF_036277215.1 Microbacterium sp.
CCTACCTGGAGGAACTAACGGAGGACCCGTATCCCTACGACGTGGAAGCCGCAAAGGCTCTGATGGAGGAAGCGGGCTACGCGGACGGCTTCACGCTGCAGATTCCCTTCTTCGAGGGACAGAACCACGACCTGCTGTTCCCATACGTCACCGAGCAGCTTGCTCAGCTGAACATCACGGTCGAGCAGGTAACCCTCACCGGACCCGATGCGATCACGCAGCTTCTGAGCGGCGAGTTCCCGGTGCCGCTGTGGCAGCTGGGCAACTACGGCGAGTCTCTCCAGGACATCAAGGACTACATCCTGGTCGATGGCATCTGGAACGTTTCTCACCAGCCCGATGAAACCATCGCGGGCCTGTGGCAGAGCATCCTCACCGCAAGCGGCGACGAGCGTGTCGCACTTGAGCAGGAGATCAACCAGTACGTGATCGACCAGGCATGGTTCGTGCCGATGGCGTATCCGGACGGCTTCTACCTGTACAGCCCCGAGATCTCCATCCCGACAATGTCCGACTTCTCGGCGCTGCACCCGCTGCTGCGCGACTTCCAGAAGTAACCAGCGATCGGGCCCCAGCAATGCTGCGTACAACAGTCATTCTCATCCTCCGAGCCATAGCCGTGCTGCTCCTGGTGACCTTCTTCACCTTCTGCATCACTTACAGCGACGGCATCGGTATCGCGCGAACCGTCCTCGGTCTGAATGCGAGCGATGAGCAGGTGGCGGCAAAGGCAGTGGAGCTGGGGCTCGATCAGCCCCTCATCGTCCAGTACCTCAACTGGCTCTCCGGACTCGTCCGGGGCGATCTCGGCGCATCGTTCCTGACCGGCCAGGAGGTGTCGGCCGCCCTCTCCACCCGCGTCCCCGTCACCCTGTCGCTGATCATCCTCACGATGATCCTGACGACGGTCATCAGCGTCGTCCTCGGCGTCACCTCGGCCCTGTACGGTGGCTGGTTGGACCGCCTCCTGCAGTTCATCTCGGTTCTGGGGGCCGCGGTTCCGGGCTACATCCTCGGGATCGGCCTCATCTTCGCGTTCGCGATAGCGATACCGCTGTACCCCGCCACCGGCTACATCCCGATCACGGACGGGATACAAGGCTGGCTCTGGTCGCTCACCCTCCCGGTGACAGCACTTCTGATCGGCGCGATAGCAAATGCGGCAGCTCAGTTCCGCGGATCCGTGCTCGACGCGCTGTCACAGGACTACGTGCGAACTCTCCGCTCTCGCGGCATCCCCGAGTCGAAGCTCCTCTTCCGTCACGTGCTCCGCAACGCGGGCGGACCCGGCCTGGTCGTCCTCAGCCTCACCACCCTCGGCCTCTACGGCGGCGCCATCTTCATCGAGGCGATCTTCGCGCTCCCCGGAGTCGGCCTGCTGTCGGTGTCTGCCGCGCTCGCGGGCGACGTGCCCATGGTGATGGGCACCGTCATCGTCGTCACCATCCTCGTCCTTGTGGTCAACCTCCTGGCCGACATCCTTGGCAGCCTGCTCAACCCGAAGGCGAGAATCCGATGACCGTCGACCAGCACTCCATCGATCCTGAGATCGAAGGGACCGCTGCGCTTTCGAACAAGCGCGTGAAGAGGTCGACGTTCCGGGCCATGATGAAGAACCCGTTCGCCGTGTTCGGCGTCGTGTTTCTCGCGATCGTGTTCGCTGCGGGTATCCTGGCGCCCTGGATCGCGCCGTACTCCCCGACTGCCACCGATCTGGCGGCGACCAATGCCCCGCCCTTCAGCGAAGGTCACCTGCTCGGGGCCGATGCGTCGGGGCGCGACATCCTTTCGCGGCTGATCTGGGGAACGCAGCAGACGATCATCGCGTGCGTGATCGTGCTGGGCGTATCACTCGTCTTCGGCCTCACGACCGGTCTGCTTGCCGGTTTCTACCGCGGACGGCTGGAAGCCGTGGCGAATTTCGTGTCGGACGTGATCATGTCACTCCCCGGGATCCTCACGATCGTCGTCGTCTTCACAATCACCGGACCGAACATCCCGCTGTCGATGACCGTCTTCGGGTTCATGGTCGCGCCATCCATGTACCGGCTCGTCCGATCCGTCGTCGTCTCCGTCCGCTCGGAACTGTACGTGGATGCCGCAAAAGTCGTGGGTCTGTCCGACACGCGGATCGTCGGGCGTCACGTTTTGTCGGCGGTTCGCGCGCCGGTCATCGTGCAGAGCGCATTCGTGCTGGCGACCGCAGTGGGCATCCTCGGCGGTGTCGACCTCATCGGGCTCGGCAACCCCTCCGAGCCCTCGTGGGGACGCGTGCTTCAGGACGCGTTCAACAACATCTACACCAACCCGGCGAACCTGATCTGGCCGGCATCGCTGATCAGCCTCACCATTCTTTCGTTCGTCCTTCTGGGCAATGCGCTGCGCGACACGCTCCAGGCGTCCAACCGCAGCGCTGCGCTCAAGCCCGCGCGACGGAAGGCGCTGAGTCGCGCCGCTCAAGACGAACGCGTCGCGGGACTCCACGATCTCACACCACCGCAGGACGTCATCCTCTCTGTCCGAGGCCTCCGCATCGGCTACCCGACCTCTGCGACGGAGGTGCGGGAGGTCGTCCACGGCGTCGACCTCGATGTGCGTCGTGGCGAGATTCACGGGCTCGTGGGGGAGTCCGGATCGGGCAAGTCGCAGATCGCGTTCTCCACGCTCGGGCTTCTTCCGCGGGAGGCGGTCATCATCGGCGGCAGTGTGTTCTTCGAGGGTCGCGACCTCCTCGCGGACGCAGCACGGATGCGCAAAGTGCGTGGGCGTCAGATCGCCTACATCCCCCAAGAGCCGATGTCGAACCTCGACCCGTCTTTCACGGTAGGTGCTCAGTTGATCTATGGACTGCGCGAAGCAACCGGGGTGTCGAAGAAGGAAGCGCGCGCCCAGCTGATGGCGCTCCTCAAGCGGGTGGGCATCGACGACCCGGAACGCGTGATGCGACTGTATCCGCATGAAGTCTCAGGCGGCATGGCGCAGCGTGTGCTGATCTGCGGCGCTGTCGCCTCCGGGCCGCAGCTCATCGTCGCCGATGAGCCAACCACGGCGCTGGATGTCACCGTCCAGGCCGAGGTTCTCGAGCTCATGCGCGAACTGAGCAGCGAACGAGGCCTTGCGATGATCATCGTCACTCACAACCTGGGTGTCGTCGCCGATCTCTGCGACACCGTTAGCGTCATGAAAGACGGCCTGATCGTCGAACGCAACGACGTTGACACCCTCTTCGCCTCACCTGAGAACGCCTACACCCGCGACCTTCTGACCAGCTCCCGCTCAGTCGAACTTCTGGAGGCGATCGGCGATGAGTGAACAGCTGCTCGAGATCAAGAACCTCGTCGTCCGCTACGGCGGGCGCCGAGGTGGCAAGACAGTCATCCAAGATGTGTCCCTCGACATCCGGGCCGGGGAGACGGTGAGTTTGGTCGGGGAGTCCGGATCGGGCAAGACGACGATCGGCCGCGCGATTCTCGGCCTCGCCCCTGTCACCGAAGGCACCATCACGTTCCGCGGTCAGGAGATCAGCAACATATCCCGGGCGCAGCGACGGCGAGCCGCGCGCGACATACAGGTCATCTTCCAGGATCCGTACTCCTCGCTTAATCCGTCGATGACAGTGGAGAGCATTCTCGTCGAACCTCTCCGCGCCGCCGGAGTGACGAAGGGCCGCGCACGTGTGAGAGAACTGTTGGATGCCGTCGGCCTGCCGGCGGACGCGGGTTCGCGCTACCCACGGGAATTCTCCGGGGGGCAGCGGCAGCGCATCGCGATCGCCCGCGCTCTCGCGCTGGACCCCGCCGTCATCGTCTGCGACGAGCCCACCAGCGCCCTCGATGTCACGACGCAGGCGCGGGTTCTCACGCTTCTTGCGGATCTGCAGAAGGACACCGGCGTCGCCTACCTCTTCATCAGCCACGACCTCGGCGTCGTGCATGCGATCAGCGACCGCATCGCCGTCCTGAAGGGCGGCAGCATCGTGGAGATCGGCGACGCACACCAGGTCGCGACAGCACCCGCCCACCCCTACACCCGCAAGCTGCAGATGTCCGCGCCGATCGCCGACCCCCCTCGCCAACGCGCCCGCAGGACAGCGCGCCTGCAGGCGCTTGCCGCTGAGGCTGCTACGACAGGACCCACCTCTTGACGCTTCCGCGTGCCAATACATCGCCAGTGCCTCTTACCCCCCTGCCTCTCGCTCCCGTCGCCGTCCGCTTCGAATACGGCGATGGCGACGTCCTCGGCGTCGGCATCGCGTCGCCTCGTCTGTCGTGGCACATGCCGATGGCGGCGGCCGGGTTCATGCAGGTGTCATACGAGATCGAGATCGATCGCTCCGGCGCCGTCGAGACGTTCGCCGTTGAGTCCGCGGATCAGGCGCTCGTGCCGTGGCCGTCCCGCCCGCTGACGTCGCGAGAGCAGGTCCGTGTGCGCGTGAGGGTCCGCGACGCATCGGGTGGATGGAGTGGCTGGAGCGAGCACGTACACGCCGAGGCTGGACTGCTCGATCGCGGGGATTGGAGCGCGC
>NZ_DASUNI010000355.1:0-18426 GCF_036277215.1 Microbacterium sp.
CGTGGCGGCGGTCTTCTTCGCGGTGGCCCTGCCCGTCGAGCTGATGGTGGGAGAGTCGACGGGTTCGGTCCGCATCCTCGGGACGCCGGCGATGCTGTTCGCCGGGGCGATCATCGCCTTGATCTTCAGCAGCGCCCTCGCGATCCGCCGCTGGTCACCGCCGCTCGCGCTCGCGCTCGCGTGGGCGGGTGCGGCGCTGCAGATGGCTCTGGGCCGCCCGCCCTCGGTGTCGGACTTGGCGATCTTCGGCGTGCTCTACGTCACCGCCGCCTACGGAACCGCGCGGGTGTACTGGGTGGGATTCGCGTCGGCGCTCGCCGGTGCACTGGTGATCACGGCGTATCTGTTCGTCGGCCCGACCTTCGCGGGCGGCGGCCTCTCGTGGCAGACGCTGCCGCTCGCCGTGGCGGTGCTCGTCGCGGCGGGCTTCGCGCTGATGTTGTCGTGGACGGTGGGTGCACTGGTGCGCACCGCCGTGCGCGCGCAGGCGAACCGCGAAGCGCAGCGACGTGCGGAGGCGGACGCTGCGGCCGAGCAGGAGCGGGTGCGGATCGCCCGCGACATGCACGACGTCGTGGCGCACTCGCTCGCCGTCGTGATCGCGCAGGCCGACGGCGCGCGGTATGCCGCCGCAGCCGACCCCGCTTCCGCGACGAGCGCGGCGATGGATGCGCTCGACACGATCTCGACGACCGCCCGCGCGGCACTCGCCGACGTGCGCCTGCTGCTGACGCAGCTGCGCCATCCCCAGCCGGAGGGACCGCAGCCGACACTCGCCGATCTCGAAGAGCTGTACGCCCAGGTGCGCGCGACCGGCATCGAACTGCGCGTCGACATCGACCCCGTGCCGCGGCGCGAACCACCCGCCGCGGTGCAGCTGGCCGTGTACCGCATCCTGCAGGAGGCCCTCACCAACGCCCTTCGGCACGGAGACGGCCGGCCGGTGCGCGTTGGTCTCTCGTGGCATCCCGACCGCGTGGACCTCGAGGTGCGCAACGGTGCGGGAACCGGCGAGCGGCCGGCGGAGTCGGGCCACGGGGTGGTCGGTATGAGCGAGCGGGCGTCCCTCGTCGGAGGGCGGCTGCGGGCATTCGGCGAGGACGGCGAGTTCGTTGTGTCGGCGACGATGCCGATCGCGTCGGAGCTGGACCGGTGAGCGGGGGCGGCCCGATCGGGGGCGCACCGATCCGCGTGGTCCTCGTCGATGATCAGGCGCTGTTCCGCGCCGGCATCCGCATGCTGATCGACTCGCAGCCGGACCTGGAGGTCGTTGCGGAAGCCGCCGACGGGCGCGAGGCGCTCGCTGTCTCGCGCGGGACCCGGCCCGACGTCGTGCTGATGGACATCCGGATGCCGGTGATGGACGGCATCGAGGCGACTGCCGAGCTGCTGGCGGACACGGATCCGCCGCGGGTCGTGATGCTGACGACGTTCGACCTCGACGAGGCCGCTGCCCGCGCCATCAGGGAGGGGGCGAGCGGCTTTCTGCTCAAGGACGCCGATCCGGAGTTCCTGCTGGCGGCGATCCGGACGGTGCACTCGGGCTCGGCTGTGATCGCAGCATCCGCCACCCGCGAGCTCTTCGCGCATTTCGCGGATGCCGCGCCGTTGCCGATCCCGCCCGCGTATGGGGATCTGACCGACCGCGAGCGGGAGATCTTCGCGCTCGCGGCGCGGGGGCTGTCCAACGCGGAGATCGCGGCGCGGGAGTTCCTCTCGGAGGCCACGGTCAAGACGCACATCAGCCGGATCCTGGCGAAGCTCGGCCTGCGCGATCGGGTGCAGCTCGTGGTCTTCGCTTTCGAGCACGGGCTCGCGTAGGCGTTTCGTCTCGCTCGCTGCGCTCGCTCGCTCAAACGACCGGGGCTTTGGCGGCGCCTCAGCGCCCCTCGAGCGCCGCCCGGTGCAGGGGGGCGTACCTGGGCTTGCCGATCCACCGCCACACGACGCGCACGGGCGCCGGCAGATGCTTCTTCAGCCACCCGTCGCCGCCGGCGGGCTGCGAGGCGAGGATCTCGCCCAGCTGGTTCCAGGTCTGTCCCTTCGGCGCGGAGCGCCGGCCGTGCTCGGAGTACCAGTCGACCTCCTTCTGCGTGATGGTCGTCTCCATCACAGGCACGATGTTCGTCTCCTCGGGTCCTCTGGCTGTACCACGGCGCTTCGACCGTAACCACTACGTCGGTGCGGGGCAATGGCCCTTGGTGCGACCGCTGGCGCGGTTAGCCTCGGCATATGCGTCTGCCTCGCCTGCGGCATCCGGTCGTCTCGTATCGACGCGCCCGGATCATGCCCCGCTGGGTGCGCCGGCTCGACCGGGCGGCGAACCGGCGCATCAATGCCTCCCGTTCGTGGCACGTCCACGATCGGGGGTACAGCCGGCTGAGCCACGCCGCCGATCGCGGCCTGCTCTGGTATGCGATCGCGGCGACCCTGGCCGTGCTGGGGTACCGCCGCGCCGCCCTGCGCGGAGTCGGCTCGATGGTCGTCTCGGGCGTGATGGCCGATGTCGTGGTGAAGCGGTTCTTCGACGGGCGTCGCCCGATCTTCACCGAGGTGCCCACCATCCGGCGCCTGCGGGCATACCCGACGACACCGTCGTTCCCATCGGGGCATTCGGCGAGCGCGGCCGGTTTCGCGACCGGCGTCGCTTTGGAGACGCCGGTCGCCGGGGCGATCATCGCACCGCTCGCGGCGGCGGTGGCGTACTCCCGCCTGCACGTGGGCGCCCACTGGCTCTCGGACGTGGTGGGGGGCGTGGCGATCGGCGCCGGCGTCGCCGCCCTCGGCCGCCTGATGGTCCCCGCGCGGGCCCGGCGAGCGCCTGCGCCGGAGGTCGAGCAGGTCGTCGAAATGATCGAGCTGCCGCCGCTGCACGACGGGGCGGGCGTACTGGTCGTGATGAACAAGGGCGCCGGCACCGCCGTCATCCGTTCCGATCCGCGCCCGACCATCGCCGAGCGTCTGCCGGGTGCCGTCGTGCGCGAACTGGAGCCGGACGAGGCCATGGCCGACGTCGTGCGCGAGATCATGAGCGGCGACGATCCGCCCCGGGTGCTGAGCGTGTACGGGGGCGACGGGTCGGTGTCGCGGATGGCCCAGCTTGCGATCGAGTTCGACGTGCCGTTCATGCCCCTCCCGGGTGGCACGTTCAACCACTTCTCCCGGACGGCGGGCATCGAGACCGTCGACCTGGCGATCGATGCGCTGCAGGCGGGGTCGGGCATCGCGGCCAGCGTCGGCGAGCTGACCGCGGGCGGTCGGACCACGACGGTCCTCAACGCCGCCTCGATCGGGATCTACCCCGAGTTCGTCGCCGAGCGCACGAAGCGCAAGGCGAGGCTGGGCAAATGGATCGGCGGCGTGGTGGCCACGTGGCGGGGTCTGCAGGATGCCGAGCCGATCGACATCGTGATCGCCGGCCGCCGCGCACGCGTGTGGTCGGTGTTCGTGAGTGTCGGGCGCAACACGCCCGGCCAGGTCGCGACCTTCCAGCGGCGGACCCTGTCGGACGATGTGCTCGACGTGCGCGTCCTGCACGCCCGCGGTTCGCGGGTGCAGGCCGTCGCCGCGCTGTCCTTCGGCTCGGCGACGCGGGCGGTGCTGCGGGCGCTGCGACTGCTGCCGCCGGCATCCGACATCGAGCACATGACGGCGACCGATCTGGCGATCTTCGTCGAGCCACGCCCGGGCGAGGCGACCTTCTACGCGCACGACGGCGAGCTCGAACGCCGCCCCGCGGTCGGCGAGGACGGCCGCTACACGCTCACCTGCCGGATCGTGCCTCAGGTGCTGCGCGTCTACGCTCCCGCACCTTCGCGTGAGCGCGACGTGCTGAACCACGCCGGTCACTGACCCGGATCAAGGTCATCCTTGCGATGTAGGCCGACTGACACTTCCGGCCGACGCGCATGCCGCGACCGGTTCGTAGCGTCGAAGGCATGAACCTCTCCTCCTCCGATCTCGGGCTCGCGGCCCGCGTACACAACCTCACCAAGACTTACGGTCACGGCGAGAGTGCCGTGCGCGCGCTCGACGGCGTGAGCGTCGGCATCCGTCGTGGCGAGTTCACCGCGATCATGGGACCCTCGGGATCGGGCAAGTCGACGCTCATGCACATCATGGCGGGGCTGGATGCCGCGACCTCCGGCCACGCGTGGATCGGCGACACCGACATCACCGCCCTCTCCGACCTCGAACTGACCATCCTGCGTCGGCGCCGTGTCGGCTTCGTCTTCCAGGCATTCAACCTCGTCCCCACGCTCGACGCGCTCGGCAACATCCTGCTGCCGTTAGACCTCGACGGCCGGCGGCCGACGGCGCTGGAGCGGGCGCGCATCGACGGCCTGATCGACACCCTCGCGCTGCGGCCGCGGCTGCGGCACCGCCCGCACCAGCTCAGCGGCGGCCAGCAGCAGCGCGTCGCGATCGCACGTGCGCTCGCAACCGCACCCGACCTGGTGTTCGCGGACGAGCCGACGGGCAACCTCGACTCGCGCAGCGGCCGTGAGGTGCTCGGCCTGCTCGCAACGGCCAGCAGCGAGCACGGCCAGTCGATCGCCATGGTGACGCACGACCCGATTGCGGCCTCGCACGCCGACCGGGTGATCTTCCTCGGCGACGGCAGGGTCGTCGCCGACAAGCCCCGGCAGAGCGCCGACGAGATCGCGGCGTACATGCTCGCCTCCGACGGCGGGGTCTCATCTGCGCGGTCGGCGGCCGCGGCGGGCGATGCGGCGGTTCTCGCATGACCGCGATCTCGACGGCGGGGGCGATCGAGATGCGCCGACCCGCGGCATCCGCTCCTCCCGCGTGGCTGGGCGAGCGCGGGATGGGCGCGAGCATCCTCGTCGCCGCGATCTCGAGCGCCTTCGGCGTGCTGCTGATCTCGGCGACCGGGTACATCGCCGCGATGCTGCGCGCCGACCCGTACATCGGCGAGAGCGGCATGCTCGCGTTCGCGACCGGGATGCTGACGGTGCTCCTGGTCGGCGTGGCGGTCTACGTGGCATCGATCGTGACCGCCAACACCTTCGCCACCGTCGTCGCCGGCCGCACGCGCCGCATCGCGCTGATGCGTCTGATCGGCGCCTCGGCGCGGGCGCAGCGCGCCGAGGTCGCACGCCAGGGTCTGGTCGTCGGGGTGACCGGAGCGGTCCTCGGCCTGGTCGGCGGCACCGCTGTCGCCGCGGGCGGGGTCTGGCTCGCCGGTCGGATGCTGCAACTCGGCGACGTGCAGTTCGTCCTGATCCAGCCGGTGCTGGTGCTGCCCGCCGTCATCGTCGCCCTCACCACGTGGGCCGCGGCCTGGGGCGGGTCGCGCCGCGTACTCGCGGTCACGCCCCTGCAGGCGCTGGGCGGCTCGGTGGAGGCGTCGCACGACCAGGTCGCGCGTCGGACCGGCCGCAATGTCGGTGCGATCGCCCTGTTCGTCGCCGGCGGCGCCCTGCTGGCCGGAGGCATCGCCGTCGGGCTGCTGTCGCCGGTCGGCGTGGTCGTCGCCTTCGCCGGCGGCATCCTGTCGTTCACCGGGCTCGCGCTCGGCTCGACGCTCGTGATGCCGCCGGTCCTGCGCCTCGTCGGCCGCGCGTTCGGCGGCTCGGCGACGGCACGGCTCGCGGCCGAGAACGCGCTGCGATACCCCGAGCGCTCGTCCCGCATGGCGATCGGGGTCGTGATGGGCGTGACGCTGGTCACGATGTTCGCGGTGGCGATGGAGTCGGTCAAGGCGGTGCTGACCGCAGCCGGCGGCGGGTCGCTTCCGCCCGAGATCGGTGCGGTGCTCGACTCGTTCGCGGCGATCATGATGGGGCTCGTCGCCGTTTCGGCGGTCATCGCCGGGGTGGGCCTGGTGAACCTGCTGACGATCGGGGTGGTGCAGCGCCGTCGCGAGCTCGGGCTGCTGCGGGCGCTGGGTGTCTCGAACCGCCAGGTCCGCCGGATGGTGCTGCTCGAGGCGGCGCACGTCACGATCGCAGCGCTCGCGGCGGGCCTCGTGCTCGGCGTCGTCTACGGCTGGGCGGGGGCGCAGTCGCTGCTCGGCTCCATCCCGGTCAACCCGGGCGCCGATTGGGCTCCGAGCCTGGTGTGGCCGGCGGTTCCGTTCTGGCCAGTGGTCGTCGTGATCGCGGCGACCGCGGTGCTCACGCTCGTCGCGGCGGTCGTGCCGACACGCCTGGCGACGCGTGTCGCGCCGGTGGAGGCACTCGCGGAGTGAGCCTCCGCGCGGGTGCTTTCGTGCGCAGACGGGAGGAGATGTGCAGACGGGAGGGCGAGATCGGGGGATTCGGTCCTCCGCGCTGCACATCTCCTCCGCGCGGTCACCCGGATAGGTCGGCCGCGGCCTCGGCGTCGGTGTCGTGCGCCCAGGTCGGGGCCATCGCGCGGATGCGCGCTGCGCGCCACTGCCACGTCGTCCACAGCATCGGCCACAGCGCGAACGCGGTCGGCCCGCCGATCACGAGCCGGTCGCGCCACAGGGTCTTGGTGGGGTCGCCCGGCGCGGGCGCGATCGCCATCTGGTGGTCCCAGAGGCTCAGGCTCGCCAGCGGACCGGTGAGCGGGATGCCGCTGTCGCGGAAGATCCGCACCTTCCCGTTCGCGTCGTCGACGACCCGCTCGCTGACGTGGATCAGCTGCCGGCCCATCGGCACGATGCCACCGAGCGAGAGCTGAACCGGAACGTCCCCGCCGGGCTCCCACGCCGTCGGAAGGCCTGCCGGCACGACTGGCTCGAGCCCCATCAGAGGTCCGTACAGCTCGGCGACGGCCCGCGGCGAATGGACGGCCCGCCACGCGGCATCCGCATCGCAGTCGATGACGAGCTTCAGCAGGATGCGCATCGTCCCAGTCTCGCATCGGTGTGTGCGGGCGTCGGCCGCCGTGGGCGCGAGTGCACGGGTTGCCGTCCAGCGCACGGCTTTTCGACGCCGGCAGGTCGTGCACTCCGCGGCAGGTCGTGCACTCGGCGAGGTAGGGCGAACGAGGCACCGGATGCCGCGGCCTAGGCTTGCGGAATGGACGACCCGCGGCATCCGCTCGACCAGTCCACGTACCAGGTCCGCTTCGAATGGGGCGCGGCGGGACTCGCGCGACTGACCCCGGCCGAGGTGGTCGTGATCGTCGACGTGCTGCGCTTCTGCACCGAGGTGATCGGCGCGGTCGAAGCCGGGGAGGCATACCCGTTGGATGCCGCCGCGCACGCCGTCTCGATCAACGGCGCGGCGGTCGCCGAAGCCGCTGAGGGGAGTGGCGCGGTGGTGCTCCTCGGCGCGCTGCGCAACGCGTCGGCGGTCGCGCGAGCAGTCTCGCGGGAGCAGCTGCGGCGGGGCGACCGGACGAGCATCGCGGTGATCGCGGCCGGCGAGCTCACCAGCCGAGACCCGGGTGCACCGCTGCGATTCGCCGTCGAGGATCAGCTCGGCGCGGGCGCCGTCATCGACGCGCTCGGGTTGCTCGGGATCGACCACACGTCTCCCGAGGCGGCAGCGGCGTGCGAGTCGTTCCGCGCACTGCGGGGCGCGACCAAGCACCTTCTCACCGCGAGCGGTTCGGGTCGCGAGCTCGCCGAGCGCGGCCTCGCGGCAGAGGTGGTGGCCGCCGCAGCGCTGGACGCGTCGGATGCCGTGCCGGTGCTGCGCGAGGGCGTGTTCGTCTCCGCCTGAGCGGCGCCTCAGCGCGGCGTCATCGCCGCGAGGCGCGCAGCCGGGCTGATGGTGCGGCGCGTCCAGGTGAACACGAACCGCTCGTCGAACCGCGGCGCGCACTTGGCGCACGAGGTCGGGCGCGTGACCCGCCGATGCCGGTACGCGAGGTGGCCGACGGGGCACACGCCGATCCACGGGGCCAGCTCGACGGCGGTCTCACCGTGGTGGGTCGTGCCGCCGACGTACCCCAGGTCGCGGGCCACCGCCTTCCACTTGGGGCCGTGCCCGGCGGACGCACCGGCCAGCGCATGCGCCACCTCGTGCAGCAGCGTCTGATGGTTCGTGTCGTCGTCGTAGCGGGCGGCGAGGTAGCGCGACACGCTGATCCGCTTGCGCGTGTAGTCGCACAGGCCCGCCCGGCGCTTGGCGTTGTCGAACGCGAACGACCACGTGGCGTCCAGGTGACGGGCGATCAGCGCGTCAGCCCAGACGCGCACGCGAGAAAGTTCCGACATGACGGGAAGAGTAGAACGTCCCTACGACACTGGCGCGGTCGGCGCAGCAACGGCCACGCGGGCCTCAGCTGGCGACGGACGCGTTGCTGCGGCGGCGGTCGGCGGCGTCGATCGCGAGGAGTGTCGACTCGAGCTGATCGTCGGTGGCCCCGGACTCCTGACGCAGGAACAGGGCCCGCTTGAAGTCCGAACGCGCCGCGCCGAAATCGCCGGCGTCGTAATGCACTCTGCCCAGGTGCTGGTACGCGAATGCCGCGATCCCGTTCCACTCCTGGCCCTCGGCCTCGTACGCGCACGTCGCGAGCTCCTGCTCGGCGGCGGCGAAGGCGCCGCGATACTGCTGCACCGACGCGTGGAGGATGCGGGCCCGCAGCAGGTCCTTGCGCGTGCCGGCCATCCGGGCGACGCGCACGGACTGCTCCGAGAGCACGAGCGAATCCTCCAGTCGGCCCAGCACCTTGAGCAGCCAGACCCGCTCGAGCAGTGCGGGAAGACTCCGCTGCTCGCCGATCTCCTCGAGCCGGTCCTTGCATTCGCGCGGATCGACCTGCTCGCGCAGGGTGACGGGGTCGTACCCGTGGATGTAGCTCACCTTCGACTCCTTTCCGCGCGACCAGGCTCGCTCTCCAAGTGTGCCCCGAGCCGCCGCGCTCGCCGCGAGGGCACGCCGCGTGTTCCGTGCGCGGAGGCGCCGCGGTCTCGTCGAACGGTCGCGACACGCCGCTGAGGTGCGGCGGCGGACGGCGTGTTGCGTCCGCTCGCCACAGACCGGCCATGCCCGGGTCGCCCGACGCCGGGTCAGCGTTCGAAGACGGATGCCGCCGGCTTCGGCGACGGCGTGGCGTCGGCATCGGTGGCCACACGTGCTCCCCGGACGAACTCGTCGAGCTCGGCGCCCTGCGCGACCTTGGCCGGATGGGGCCCCGCCGCCATCAGCCGCGGCAGCCACTCGGACGGCAGGTCGGACCGGGATGCGGCGATGACGAGGTTGCCGAACCGGCGACCCTTCAGCACCTGCACCTCGGCGAGCACGAGCACGTGCGGGAACACCGCGCGCACGGTTGCGACCTGGCGCCGCGCGAACGCGAGCCCTGCGCCGTCGGCGACGTTCACCAGCAGCACGCCCCCACCGGGGCTCCGCCCCCGACCCCCGGCTTGCTGGCGCGCGCCCTCTGACCCGAGCAGCCGCTCCGCGGCCGTGTAGAACTCGACCGTCGTGAGGTGCGCGGGCGTCTGCGATCCGGCGTAGACGTCCGACACCAGCAGGTCGACGTTTCCGGCCAGCGCTGCGGGCAGGCGCCCCAGACCCTCACGCGCGTCGCCGATCCGCACCCGGATCGATGCGCCGCGGGGGAGCGGCAGCTCATTGCGCACGAGTTCGACCAGCGCCGGCTCGAGCTCGATGACCTGCTGTCGCGAACCCGGCCGGGTGGCGTCGATGTAGCGCGGCAGGGTCATCGCCCCGGCGCCCAGGTGCACCGCTGTCAACGGCTGGCGCGGCATCCGGAGCAGGTCGATGACCGCGCCCATGCGTGCGACGTACTCGAAGTGCAGGTGGGTCGGGTCGTCGAGGTCGACGTGGGACTGAGGCGTGCCGTCGACCGCCAGCTCCCACCCGCCGGCGTACGCCGACCGCACGACGTGCGCCAGCGTGCCGTCGGAGAGGCGCACCGATTCGGGGGGTTCCTCGTACCGGGCGCGGGCCATGGGTCCACGGTATCCCGGCGTCCCACCGCCCGTGGAACCGAGTCTCAGGCGCCCGAGCCGAAACACAATCGAGACCCAGGTGTAATGGCCGTCACGCGTGCACGCAGGTAGCGTCGGAGGATCACACACCTCGTGGGCGAGAAAAGCGTGAATCCCGCGCGCTCGTTCGCCCGCATGTCATGGAAGGTGCACAGCACATGCTCCACAATTCGAGAAAGCGCTGGATGTCCGGCGCGGCGATCGTCGCCCTGGGCGCGCTGGTGCTCAGCGGCTGCGCGAGTCAGCGTGAGGACGGCGGCGGCGAGGAGAACACGTCCGACGTCGACTCGACGTTCGTCTTCGGCTCGTCCGGCGATATCGCGGGACTCGATCCTGCGATGGCCAACGACGGCGAGACGTTCCGGGTGTCGCGTCAGATCTTCGAGGGTCTGGTCGGTGTCGAGGCCGGCACGGCCGACCCCGCCCCCGGTCTCGCGGAGAGCTGGGAGCAGTCCGAGGACGGCCTCGAGTACACCTTCCAGCTCAAGGAGGGCGTGACGTTCCACGACGGCACGGACTTCAATGCCGAGGCGGTCTGCTTCAACTTCGACCGCATGAACAACTTCACCGGTCTCGCGGCGACCGAGAGCCTGTCGTACTACTGGGGCAAGCTGATGCGCGGCTACGCCGAGACCGGCACCTCGATCTACGGCGGGTGCGAGGCCACCAGCGAGACAGAGGCCACCATCACGCTCACGCAGCCGTTCGCCGGGTTCATCCCCGCGCTGTCGCTGCCGTCGTTCGCCATCCAGAGCCCCGCGGCGCTCGAGGAGTTCGCGGCCGACGAGGTCGGCGGCACGGCGGAGGCGCCCGTGCTCAGCGAGTACGCGCAGGGCCACCCGGTCGGCACCGGCCCGTTCAAGTTCGATGCGTGGGCTCCAGGCGAGACCGTGACGCTGAGCGCGTACGAGGACTACTGGGGCGAGCAGGGCCAGGTGCAGGAGATCATCTTCCAGGTGATCGGCGACACCACGGCGCGTCGTCAGGCCCTCGAATCCGGCTCGATCGACGGCTACGACCTCGTCGCGCCCGCCGACATCGGCTCTCTCGAGGACGCCGGGTTCAACCTGGTCAACCGCGACCCGTTCAACATCCTGTACCTGGCCATGAACCAGGCCGTGCCGGCTCTGGCCGACCTCAAGGTGCGCCAGGCGATCGCCCACGCCATCGACAAGGAGCAGCTGGTCACCCAGGTGCTGCCCGAGGGCACCGAGGTGGCGCGCGAGTTCATGCCGCCCGCTGTCATCGGCTGGAACGAGGACGTCACGACGTACGACTACGACCCGGAGGCGGCCAAGGCACTCCTCGCCGAGGCCGGCTACAGCGAGAGCAACCCGCTGACGCTGCAGTTCAACTACCCCGTCAACGTGTCGCGCCCGTACATGCCGAACCCCGAGCAGATCTACACCAACCTGGCGTCGCAGCTCGAGGCCGTCGGCATCGTGCTCACCCCGGTGGGCGAGGACTGGAACCCCACGTACCTCGACCGCATCCAGGGCGGGCAGGACCACGGCATCCACCTCCTGGGCTGGACCGGCGACTACAACGACCCGGACAACTTCGTCGGGACGTTCTTCGCCACCCCGGGCAACGAGTGGGGCTTCACAAACGAGGAGCTCACCGCCGCGCTGACCGAGGCCCGTGGCCTCGCGACCGAGGAGGAGCAGGAGGCGGCGTACCTCGCCGTCAACGAGCAGATCATGGAGTACCTGCCCGGCATCCCGCTCGCGCACCCGGTCCCGACCCTCGCGTTCGCCGAGCGCGTGACGTCCTACCCGGCCAGCCCGGTCCAGGACGAGGTGTACAACCTGGTCGAGCTGAGCGAGTGACGCTCTGATCGGATGCCCCGTCCCCGTGCTCCGCGCGAGGACGGGGCATCCGACTCCCTCACCCGCCCCCGACCGCTGGTCGCCCTCCCCGGAGATTCTTCGTGCTACGCACCATCGGCAGCAGGCTGCTCCTGCTGATCCCGACCCTGTTCGGCCTTTCCATCCTGCTGTTCCTGTGGGTTCGGGCACTGCCCGGCGGCCCCGCCGTCGCGCTGCTGGGTGAGCGGGCGACACCCGAGGCCGTCGAGCGGATCAACGAGCAGTACGGCTTCAACGAGCCGCTGATCGTGCAGTACTTCACCTGGCTCGGACAGCTGCTGTCGGGCGACTTCGGCACCTCCCTGCAGACGCGGGCACCGGTTCTCGAGGAGTTCGCGCGGCGACTTCCGGCCACCCTCGAGCTGGGATTCCTCGCGATCATCCTGGCGGTGGGATTCGGCATCCCGCTCGGCTATCTGGCCGCGCGCCGCCACGGGCGGGTATCCGATCATGTCCTGGTGGGCGCGAGCCTGCTGGGGATCACCATCCCGGTGTTCTTCCTGGCGTTCATGCTCAAGTGGGTGTTCGCCGTGCAGCTGGGCTGGCTTCCGTCCGAGGGGCGGCAGGATCCGCGAATCGACGCCACGCACTACACCGGCTTCTACGTCCTCGACGGCATCATCACCGGCGAATGGGATGCCGCATGGGACGCGTTCCTGCACCTGATCCTGCCGGCGATCGCGCTGGCGTCCATCCCGCTCGCGATCATCGTCCGCATCACCCGTGCGTCCGTGCTGGAGGTGCAGAACTCGGACTACGTCCGCACCGGAATGGCGAAAGGCATTTCGCGCGGCACCATCCGCACCCGCTTCATCCTCCGCAACGCGATGCTGCCGGTCATCACGACGATCGGCCTGCAGGTCGGCTTGCTGATCTCGGGCGCGGTGCTCACCGAGACCGTCTTCGCCTTCCCGGGCATCGGGTCGTTCCTGGCCCGCGCGATCTTCACACGCGACTATCCCGTGCTGCAGGGTTTCATCATCTTCATCGCGGTCGGCTACGCCTTGATCAACCTGGCGGTCGACGTTTCCTATAGCTTCATCGACCCGAGAGTGAGGGTCTCATGACAGCAGTGGCTGTTCGAGCGACGGGAGGTCCCGTATGACCTCTGCAATGCTTCCTCCCGCGCCAAGCGGAGGCCCCGTCGACGACACCTCCGTCGACGACAAGGAACTGCTCGCCGCGAAGACCGGCGGCGGCGGATTCTGGCGGGACGTGTTCCGCCGCCTTCGCCGCAATCCGAGCGCCTGGGTCGGCGGCGCCATCATCGCGCTGCTCGTGCTGGTCGCGATCTTCGCCCCCTGGCTGGCGCCATACGGGCCCACTGAACTGCCCGGCCAGCGGTACATCACGCCGACGCACATCCCCGGACCCGGCGAGATCCCCGAGTTCCCGCTGGGACTGGACCGTTTCGGCGGCGATGTGCTGTCCAAGCTCATCTGGGGTGCGCGCGCGACGCTCATCATCGGCGTCGTCTCGACCGCGATCGGCCTGATCGGCGGCATGATCCTCGGATTCCTGTGCGGCATGTTCGGCGGCTGGGTCGACACGCTCATCATGCGCATCGTGGACATCCTGCTGTCGGTGCCCTCGCTGCTGCTGGCCGTGTCGGTGGCCGCGGTCCTCGGGCAGACGCAGGTCTCGCTGATGATCGCGATCGGCGTCGCGCAGGTACCCGTCTTCGCCCGCCTGCTGCGGGCGTCGATGCTGCAGCAGCGCAACGCCGACTACGTGCTCTCCGCGCAGACGCTCGGCCTCGGTCGCGGCAAGATCACGATGAGCCACGTGCTCCCCAACTCCGTCGGGCCGGTCATCGTGCAGGGCACGCTGTCGCTGGCCACGGCGGTCATCGAGGCGGCGGCGCTGTCATACCTCGGCCTCGGCGGCGACGTGCCGCAGACCGCCGAGTGGGGCCGCATGCTCACGTACGCGCAGCTGGAGCTGGCGGTCGCGCCGTGGCTCGCGTTCCTTCCGGGCGTCTGCATCACGATCACGGCTCTCGGGTTCACGCTGTTCGGCGAGGCGCTGCGCGAGGCGATGGATCCTCGCACTCGGGCGCGCTGACCAAGCAGGCCCCTTCGGGCTGACCTGCCCACGCTTGATCGGTCGCGGGCGGGCGGTCCCGCGCCTCAGACGGCGATGTCGAGCTCGTTGCCGGGGATCGACGCGAGCAGGCTGCGCGTGTACGGGTCGCGCGCGTTCGTGAAGATCTCCTCGGAGGTCGCCGCCTCGACGAGTTGCCCGTCCTTCATGACGCACACGTAGTCGCTGATGAGGCGCACGACGGCGAGGTCGTGCGAGATGAAGAGGTAGCTCAGGCCGTACTCGCGCTGCAGGTCGCCGAGGAGGGTCAGGATCTGGTCCTGCACGAGCACGTCCAGTGCCGAGACCGGCTCGTCGCAAACGATCAGGTCGGGCTCCAGTGCGAGCGCGCGGGCGATGGCGACGCGCTGGCGCTGGCCGCCGGAGAGCTCGGAGGGATACCGCCGCAGCATCGTCTGTGGCAGCGCCACGTCGTCGAGCAGCTTCCGCACGCGTGCGGCGCGATCCTTCGACGAGCCGCGCTTGTAGTGGTCCAGAGGCTCGGTGATGATCCGCTCGATCGAGAACATCGGGTTCAGCGACGAGTACGGGTCCTGGAAGATCGGCTGCACCCGCTGACGGAACGAGCTGAGCTGCTTGCCCCTGAGGCTGGCGACGTCCTCGCCGTCGAACCGGATGACCCCGGCCGTCGGGTCGATCACCTTGAGCACCATGCGGGCCGTCGTGGTCTTGCCCGAGCCCGATTCGCCGACGATCGCGACCGTCTCGCCGCGGGGGATCGCGAAGGACACGTCCTTGACGGCGACGAAATCCTCCTTCTGCCCGCGGACGTTGAAGACCTTCGTGAGTCCCTCGACCTCGACGATGTAGTCCGGCGCTGCGGCGGGCGCCACATCAGCAGGCTCGACGACGACTGCGGCCGGCGCCTCCGGCGCGGCGCTCAGCTTCGCGGGAGCGGGTGCCGCGGCATCCGCCTGTTCGTCGGAGCTCGGCCTGCGGAAGGCTTCGGGGCGCAGCCGCACGGCAGCCACGGACGGGGCCGCCCTGACGAGCGCCTGCGTGTAAGGGTGCTGGGGGTCTTCCAAGATCTGGCGCGCGGGACCCTGCTCGACGATGCGTCCGCGGTTCATCACGACCACGCGCGATGCCCGCTCGGCCGCGAGACCCAGGTCGTGGGTGATCAGCATGACCGAGGTCCCGCGCTCGGCGGTCATGCGTCCGAGCTGGTCGAGGATCGTCTTCTGCACGGTCACGTCGAGTGCGCTGGTCGGCTCGTCGGCGATCAGAAGCTTCGGGTCGCACGCGAGGCCGATGGCGATCAGGGCGCGCTGCCGCATGCCGCCCGAGAACTCGTGCGGGTACTGCTTGGCGCGGTCGGCCGCGTTCGGCAGGCCCGCGGCGGCGAGGGTCTCGACGACTTTGCGGTCCACGTCCCTGCGGGTCGCGAGCCCGTGCGCCAGGAGCGTCTCGGCGATCTGAGTGCCGATCTTCGCGACCGGGTTGAGGTTGGACATCGGGTCCTGGGGCACGAGTCCGATCGAGCGGCCGCGGATGCCGCGCATCACGTTCTCGTTGGCTCCCACGAGGTTCTCGCCCTCGAAGAGGATGCTGCCCTTCGTGACCTTGCCGTTGCCCGGCAGCAGCCCGATGACCGCCATGGCCGTCGTCGACTTGCCCGACCCCGACTCGCCCACGATCGCGAGCGTCTCGCCGGCCGCGAGGTCGAGGTCGACGCCCTCCACCGCGTGCACGATGCCGTCGACGGTGCGGAACTCGACGGCGACGTCGCGGACCTGCAGCAGGGAAGTGCCGGCGACGACGCGCTCGGAGGATCGGGCCATCCCCCCATCCTGCCTTGGGGTGCACTCCGGCGCACCCGTCGAGGCCGAGCCTTTACGCAGTCGTGACGCTCGGCGCCGGCTCGGCGACTGACGGTGATGTTCGGGTTTCTGTCCGCGCGGCGCGGCCCGGCCGCGCGGCGCCCGTGTTTCCGCGTCCGTCGGGCGCCCCCCCCTCCCGGCGGGACTGATCCCGAACGGCAGAGCGCCGTGCAGGACCCGGCGCTACCGTGGAACATGGCCTCGATCGACCTCAACGCCGACCTCGGCGAGACCGTCGACGGCGTGGCGACCGCCGACGACGAGGCGATGTTCGCGGTGATCTCGAGTGCGAGCATCGCGTGCGGCGGTCACGCGGGGGATGCCGCCTCGATGCGCGAGGCGGTCGACCGGGCGCGCCGCTTCCGAGTCGCCGTCGGCGCGCACCCGTCGTATCCCGACCAGGCGAACTTCGGCCGCACCGCGGTTCCGATCGATGCGGAGGAGCTTACGCGCACCGTCGCTGCGCAGCTCTCGGCACTCATCGACAGTGGAGCCGACGTGCGCTACGTGAAGCCGCACGGCGCGCTGTACCACGCGGTCACCGCTGACGCGGCGCAGGCCGATTCGGTCGTCGCGGCGATCAGCGCGCTCGCGGATCGGCTGGGGCGACCCGTCGCTGTCCTCGGCCTTTCCGGGCATATCGAACGTGCCGCGCTCGAGGCGGGTCTTCCCTTCGTGCGCGAGGCGTTCCTCGATCGCGGCTACCGGCCGGACGGATCTCTGGTTCCCCGAGGAGAACCCGGCGATCTGCTCGACGACCCGCAGCAGGTCGCCGAGCGGGCGATACGGCTCGTGCGCGAGGGCGGCGTCGATGCCGTCGACGGCGCATTCGTGCCGGTCGCCGCGGCATCCCTCTGCCTGCACGGCGACTCGCCCGACGCGGTCGCGATGGCGCGCGCGGTCCGCGCGGCGCTCGATGCGGGTGGAATCGAGGTGCGAGCGCCGTGGTGAAGGACGCAGGCTCCGCTCGTGGACCCGAAGACCTCCGCATCCTGCCGATGGGCGACCGGGCGATCCTCGTGGAGATCGACTCGCTCGATTCCGCGATCGCCCTGCATGCCCGGCTCGAGGCGTCGCGTCCGGGGGGTGTCGTGGATCTCGTGCCCGCGGCGCGGACGGTGCTGGTCCGCGTCGATCCGGCGGCGTATTCGCTCGCGGCGGCTCGCGCGTGGGTCATGTCGACGACGGCGGATGCGGCATCCGCTCGCCCTGTCGACCCGGACGCCGTCGAACTCCAGGTCGTCTACGACGGCGCCGACCTCGCGGAGACTGCGGAGCTGCTCGGGCTGAGCGCCGACGAGCTGGTGCGCCGGCACACGTCGGCCGAGTGGACGGTGGCGTTCACAGGCTTCGCCCCGGGCTTCGGCTACCTCGTCAGCCCCGACTGGACGTTCGACGTGCCCCGGCTGCCGAGTCCGCGCACGCGCGTCCCGCGCGGTGCAGTGGGCCTCGCCGGTCGGTTCTCGGGCGCGTATCCGCGGGAGACCCCCGGCGGGTGGCGGTTGATCGGCACGACCGGCGCGGCGCTCTTCGACCCGGATGCCCCCCGCCCCGCTCTGCTCGCGCCCGGCACGCGCGTCCGCTTCCGCCCCGCCACCGGCCGCGAGACTGCAACCGCACGTCCAGACAGCGGGCAGACCCCGCAGTCTCGCCGTCCGGATGAAGTCTCGCGACAGGAGGCGCCGGGTGTGCGGATCGTCGAGCCCGGGCTGCTGGCCACCCTCCAGGACCTCGGGCGGCCCGGTTTCGCATCCCTCGGGGTCGCGCCGTCCGGCGCGCTCGACCGCGGCTCCGCTCGCACGGCGAACCGGCTCGTCGGCAATCCCGAGACCGAGGCGGTGATCGAGGCGACGATGGGCGGGCTGCGCGTGGTCGCCGCACGCGACCTGTGGTTCGCCGTCACCGGAGCGTGGGGGCCGATCCGCCTGTCCGGGCACGAAGTCGATCCCTACGAGGCGCACGAGTGGCCGGCGGGAGCCGAGCTGCACCTCGACTGGTTCGAGCACGGTGCGCGCGGCTACCTGGCCGTGCGGGGCGGGTTCGGCGGCGCGCCCGTCCTCGGCTCACGCTCGACCGACGTCCTGGCGGGGATCGGGCCGCCGCCATTGCGGGCCGACGACGAGATCAGCGTCGGCACCGAGCCGAGCAGCCCGATCCCGGTCGCGGAGGCCGTTCCCTGGGGCGCGCCGCACGATGACGAGATCGAGGTGCAGCTGGCCCCCGGCCCGCGGGCGGACTGGTTCGCGGCATCCGCCTCCGCGGCGCTGTTCGAGCAGGTGTGGACGGTCACCGACGCGGCGGACCGGGTCGGCATGCGCCTGGACGGACCCGCGCTCGCGCGCGCACGCGACGACGAGCTGCCGAGCGAGGGCATGGTGCCCGGCGCTCTGCAGGTGCCGCCCAGCGGGCGGCCGACGATCCTGCTGGCCGACGGACCCGTGACGGGCGGCTATCCGGTCATCGCCGTGGCGACGGATGCCGCGCTCGACCTGCTTGCGCAGGCCCGACCCGGCACGCGGCTCCGGTTCCGTCACGCACGCGCAACCTGAGCGCGCGGCTTCACTTCACCACTGCGACAGCGAGTGCGTGGCCAGTGCCCGCTCGGGCTCGGGCAGCGCCTGTGCCACGGCCTCGGCGAGCGTCATCTGCGCGCCCTCGAGCTCGCCCGCGGCCACGCCCTCCGGGTCCGCTTTGCGCACCGCGTCCAGCGACAGCGCGTGCACCGTGAACG